>BOKV01000011.1 GCA_016861165.1 Alphaproteobacteria bacterium
GCAGGGGGCGGCGCAGGGGGCGGCGTTCATCGACAGCCACATCATCGAGGTCACGGCCAAGGCCTTCGACGACTTCGCCGGCGGGGCGGCCGACAGGGCGGCGATCCGCGCGATGATGGGGATCGGGCAGTAGTAGGCAGTGGGCAGTAGGCAGTAGGCAGTAGGCAGTAGGCAGTGGGCAGTGGGCAGTGGGCAGTAGGCAGTAGTGGCATCTCTTCTCCTTCCGACTGCCGACTGCCAACCTGACCCTCACGCATAACCCCACGGACCGTGCTGGCCACCTTGCCCGGTGTCGAGCCGTTCGAAGCCGTGCAGGCCGAAGAAATCGCGCTGGGCCTGGATCAGGTTGGCGGTGCCGCGCGCGGTCCGCATCGTGTCGAACCAGGCAAGGCCAGAGGCGAGGGCCGGCACCGGCAGGCCGGCGCGGGCGGATGCGGCGACGACAGAGCGCAGACCGGCGCCGGCCGTCCTGAGGCGATCGGCGAAGGCGGGAGCAAAAACCAGATTGCGCGAGGAATCCTCGGCGAGCGCCGCCGCCATGTCGTTCAGCATCGCCGAGCGGATGATGCAGCCGGCCCGCCATACCCTGGCGATGTCGGCGAGCGGCAACGCCCACCCGAACTCCCGGGCGGCCGCCGCCATCATGGCGAAGCCCTGCGCGTAGCACATGATCTTGCCGGCGATCAGCGCCTGCTCGAGCGTGGCGATGTCTGGCGCGCCGTCGTCGAGGCGCGCCGGCGCGGCGCCGAACAACTGCTGCCCGCGGGCGCGCTCGGCACGCCGGGCCGACAGGTTGCGGGCGGCGACCGCCGCCTCGACGGCCGGTACCGCGGCGCCAAGATGCTGGGCTTCGATGACGGTCCAGCGGCCGGTGCCTTTCTGGCCAGCGGCGTCGACGATGACGTCGAGCAGCGGCTTGCCGGTGACCGCGTCGGTGACCGCGGCGACCGTTGCCGAGATTTCGATGAGATAGGAGCGCAGCGGACCGCTGTTCCAGCGATCGAAGACGGTGGCGATGGCCGGCGCCGTCATGCCCATGCCGTCGCGCATCACGCCGTAGACCTCGGCGATCATCTGCATGTCGGCATATTCGATGCCGTTGTGGACGGTCTTGACGAAATGGCCGGCGCCGGCCTCGCCCAGCCACGCGGCGCAAGGCGCGCCCTCGTAGCGCGCGGCGATCGCCGACAGCACCGGCGCCACGCGGTCCCAGTGGCGGCGTTCGCCCCCGCCCATGATCGACGGTCCGTGGCGGGCACCCTGCTCGCCGCCCGACACACCGATGCCGAGGAAGCCGAACGGCGCAACGCCGGCGCGGCGGTTGGTGTCGCGGAAGTTGGAATTGCCGGCATCGATGACCAGATCGTCGGCGTCGAGCAGTGGCGCCAGCGCGGCCATCTGCGCATCGATGGCGTCGCCGGCAGGCAGCATGAGGATGATGGCGCGCGGGGGCCGCAGCGCGGCGACAAAGGCGGCAAGGTCGGGGGCCGGCACGATCCGTTGCGCCAACGCGCCCGCGTCCGCCACGAATCGGTCGGTGCGGTCCGCGGTGCGGTTCCACACCGCGACGGTGAAACCCTTCTCGGCGATGTTGAGCGCCAGCGCGGCACCCATCGTGCCGAGACCGGCCAGACCGATGTCAGCTCTCGCCACGGCCTTCGTCATGCCGCTGCCCCCGCTCGATGCCGCCTGCCGCGACGCTACACGATCGCGCGCCGCAATGGCAGCCGCCGCCGGCTCGATCATTGGCGTTCATCGGCAAGGGGCTGGTCGCCGCACTTGACCTTCCAGTTGCTGGAAGCCTTATGTCAGGCTGGCATCGAAAGGACAGGGCCATGACAGACCATCAAGCGGGCGCGGCGCGCCATCACCACCCGGACAGCCCAGCCACCGCAGATACCGAGGTCGTGCGCGACCCGGTGTGCGGCATGACGGTCGACCCGGCGGCCGGCAAGCCGACCGCCAGCCATGGCGGCCATGTCTACCATTTCTGCTGCGAGCGCTGCCGGGAGAAGTTCGCGGCCGATCCGCAACGGTACCTGACCGCGACCGATCCGGTCTGCGCAATGACCGTCGACCGCGCCGCGGCCAGGCATTTCACCCGCCATGACGGGCAGGGCTACTACTTCTGTTCGGCCGGCTGCCGGCGCAAATTCGAGGCCGAGCCGCAAAAATATCTCGGCGAGCGGCCGGCGCCCGAGCCGATGCCGGCCGGCACGCAGTACACCTGCCCGATGCATCCGGAGATCGTGCGCGACGCACCCGGCTCGTGCCCGATCTGCGGCATGGCGCTGGAGCCGATGGGCGTGCCGACCGGCGAGGAGGGCCCGAACCCGGAACTGGTCGATTTCACCCGCCGCTTCTGGGTGAGCGCGGTGCTGTCGCTGCCGCTGCTGGCCTTCGCCATGGCGCCGATGTTCGGGCTGCCGCTGCGGGGCTGGATCGGCGAGCAGCTGGTCTCCTGGCTCGAACTGGCGCTGGCCACCCCGGTCGTGCTGTGGGCGGCGATACCGTTTTTCGAGCGCGGCTGGCAATCGATCCTGAACCGCAGCCCCAACATGTGGACGCTGATCGCCATCGGCGTCGGCACCGCCTATGCCTACAGCGTGGTGGCGGCGCTGTTTCCGGGCGTCTTCCCGCATCAGTTCCTTGGCCACGACGGCGCCGTCCCGGTCTATTTCGAGGCCGCCGCCGTTATTGTCACTCTGGTCTTCCTCGGCCAGGTGCTGGAATTGAAGGCGCGCGAACGCACCGGCTCGGCGATCCGCGCGCTGCTCGACCTCGCGCCGAAAACGGCGCGGCGCATTGACGACAGCGGCGCCGAGACCGACGTTCCGCTCGATACCGTTCAGGTCGGCGACCGACTGCGGGTGCGCCCGGGCGATTCGGTACCGGTCGATGGCACCGTCGTCGAAGGCCGCTCGGCGGTCGATGAATCGATGATCACCGGCGAGCCGGTGCCGGTCGAGAAGTCCGGCGGCGATACCGTGACCGGCGGCACGATCAACAAGAACGGCACGCTCGTCATGCGCGCCGACCGGGTCGGCGCCGAGACCATGCTGTCGCAGATCGTCGCGATGGTGGCCAAGGCGCAGCGCTCGCGCGCGCCGATCCAGGGCCTGGCCGACCGCGTCTCCTATTTCTTCGTGCCGACCGTCGTGCTCGTCGCCATCGTCGCCTTCGTCGTCTGGGCGCTGTTCGGGCCGCCGCCGGCGATGGTGTTTGCCATCGTCTCGGCCGTGTCGGTGCTGATCATCGCCTGCCCGTGCGCGCTCGGGCTGGCGACGCCGATGTCGATCATGACGGCGACGGGACGCGGCGCGCAGGCGGGTGTGCTGATCCGCGACGCCGAGGCGCTGGAGCGTTTCTCGGGTGTCGATACGCTGATCGTCGACAAGACGGGCACGCTGACCGAAGGCAGGCCGAGGCTCACCGACGTGATCGCCGCCGAAGGTTTCGACGAGGCCACGATCCTGTCGCTGGCGGCGAGCCTCGAAAAGGGCTCCGAGCATCCGCTGGCCGAGGCGATCGTCGCCGGGGCAATCGAACGGCGGGCCGAACTGGCCGAGGCCGCCGATTTCGAGGCCGTCACCGGCAAGGGGGTGGCCGGGAAGGTCGGCGGCCGCGCGGTGGCGCTCGGCAACAGTGCCATGATGGCGGTCGCCGGCGGCGACACCGAGCCCATGTCGGCTCGCGCCGACGCCATGCGCGCCGAGGGCAAGACGGTCATGTTCGTTGCCGTCGATGGCCGCGCCGCCGGCATGGTCGCCGTCGCCGATCCGGTCAAGGAGACGACGCCGGCGGCGATAAGGGCGCTGCACGACAGCGGCCTCAAGATCATCATGGCGACCGGTGACAACGAGCGCACGGCTCGCGCGGTGGCGGCGAGTCTCGGCATCGACGAGGTGCGCGCCGACATGCTGCCCGAGCGCAAGCAGGAACTGGTCGAACAACTGCGCGCCGGCGGCGCCAGGGTCGCCATGGCCGGCGACGGCGTCAACGACGCGCCGGCGCTCGCCGCCGCCGATGTCGGCATCGCCATGGGAACCGGCGCCGACGTCGCGGTGGAAAGCGCCGGCATCACGCTGGTCAAGGGCGACCTGAACGGCATCGTGCGGGCACGGCACCTGGCGCGAGCGACGATCCGCAACATCAAGCAGAACCTGTTCTTCGCCTTTGTCTACAACGCGCTTGGTGTGCCCATCGCCGCCGGCATACTCTATCCTGTGTTCGGGACGCTGCTGTCGCCGATGATCGCGGCGGCGGCGATGAGCCTGTCGTCGGTCTCGGTCATCACCAATGCGCTGCGGCTGCGCAATCAGCGCCTCTAGCGCAAGACCCGGCCCAGATGAATCGGGATTTTGCGCTATCTGTTTGTTCTGTCGCGTCATCTTGTCGACCTCGCGGTACCGCTCGGCGGGATGAGGCTTAGTCGGAGAAGGACGATGAATATCGGAACCGCGGCGCGCAGGTCCGGCCTGCCGGCCAAGACGATCCGCTACTACGAGGAGATCGGGCTGATCCGGCCGCAACGCGGCGGCAACGGCTATCGCGACTATGGTGACGACGACGTGCACCGGCTGCGCTTCGTCCAGCGGGCGCGACGCCTCGGCTTCTCGGTCGAGGAGTGCCGGCAATTGCTGTCGCTCTACAGCGACAAGCACCGCGAGAGCGCCGAGGTCAAGCAGATCGCCCAGGCGAGGCTGCGGGAGATCGACGCGAGGCTGGCCGAACTGCGTGGTCTGCGCGAGACGCTGGAGCAGCTGGTCAGGAGCTGCCACGGCGACGAGCGGCCCGACTGCCCGATCATCGCCGGTCTGGCCGGCGAGCCGGTGCCGAACTAGCAGCGAGGCCGCCATGCGCGAGCAAGTGACCGCGGTTGTCGCCATCGTCTTGGTCGTCGGGCTCACCTATCTGTGGTGGCCGCGGCCGGCCCGGCAGGCGACCGATGGCGCGCCGCTGGTCGAGGTGAAGGTGCCGCCGCTGTCGGCGCTGGAACAGGCAGGCGAGGGAGCCTTCGCCGCCAGATGCGCTTCCTGCCATGGCGACAATGCCGCCGGCAAAGACGGGTCCGGCCCACCGCTTGTCCATGTCATCTATGAGCCGAACCACCATGGCGACGCGGCCTTCTTCCTGGCCGCCCGCAATGGCGTGCGCCAGCATCACTGGTCGTTCGGCGACATGCCGCCGGTCGAGGGCATCGACGACGCCGAGGTCGAGCGTATCGTCGCCTATGTGCGCCGGCTGCAGCAGGCCAACGGCATCTTCTGACGCGGCGGAGGGGCCGGTCAGGCGATGGTGACGCCACCATCGGCGATGATGACCTGGCCGGTGATGAAGCTTGCCGCCGGCGACGCCAGGAAGGCGGCGATGGGGCCGATCTCCTCGGGCAGGCCGATGCGGCGCAGCGGGGTGACGGCGTTGCGCTGCCTGACGATATCCTCGTTTTCCCACAGCGCGCGGGCGAAGTCGGTCTTGATCAGGCCGGGGGCGATGCAGTTGACGCGCACATTGAATGGGCCGTGCTCGACGGCGAGGTTGCGGGCGAGCGCGAAATCGGCGGCCTTGGAGATGCCGTAGGCGCCGAGCACGCCATTGCCCTGCAGGCCGGCGATCGAGGAGACGATGACGATAGCGCCGCCGCCGTTCTTCTTCATCGCCGGGATCACCCGGTTGCACAGCCACAGATTGCTGCGCACATTGGAAGCCATGATCTTGTCGAACGCCTCGTCGCTGATGCCGGCGAGCGGCCCGAAATAGGGGTTGACGGCAGCGTTGCAGACCAGGATGTCGGGCGCGCCCAGTTGCTGCTCGGTGCCGGCGATCAGTGCCTCGATTTCGTCCTTGCGCGAAATGTTGCAGGGCAGCGCGATCGCCTCCCCGCCGCCGGCCCTGATGGCGTCGGCCACCTCGGCGCACGCCTCGGGCTTGCGGCTGGAAATCACCACGCTGGCGCCGAGCCCGGCCATGGTCTCGGCGATCGAGCGGCCGATGCCGCGGCTCGATCCGGTGATGACGGCGACCTTGCCCTGGAGCGAGAACGGCGTGGCATCCATGTTGTTCCTCCCGTGGGCCGGGCGGCCCCTGCGGTTTGTTAGCACGGCTCCGACGCGTCGTGGGCCGGGCCGGGCGGTTTCGCACAGACGATTCCGGCTTGACCCGGAGAGGGTCGCAGTGGAGCGTGGCGGCGACATGCGGACATGACGGGAGCAATGGCTGACGATGCGTATCGGCAAGCAGCAGCAGGCCTTCACCGCGATCGCCATTTCGGACGCCGACCGAGTGACGGTACGCGGCTTCGACCTGTGCAAGGACCTAATCGGCGCCATCGACTTCACCGACTATTTCTGGCTGCTGGTGACCGGCGCGCGGCCCGGCGTCGCGCAGCGCAGGATGATGGACGCCTGCCTGGTGGCGATCGCCGAGCACGGGCTGGTGCCGAGCGTGCAGGCGGCGCGCATGACGCTGGCGGCCGCGCCGGAAGCCTGGCAGGGCGCGATGGCGGCCGGCCTGCTCGGCATGGGCTCGGTCGTCGCCGGCAGTTCGGAGGTCGCCGCCCGCTTCCTGGCCCGGATCCTCGAACAGGGCCGGGCGAGCGGACGCGAGCTGGCCGAGGTGGCGGTCGAAAACCTGGAGGGCCTGAGGGCGCGCAAGGAAAAGGTGCCCGGGCTCGGCCATCCCCAGCACAGCAGCGGCGACCCGCGTGCCGACCGGTTGTTGGCGATCGCCGATGCCGAGGGGATATCGGGCGACCATGTCCGTGCGCTGCGGGTGATCGGCGAACACGCGCCGCGTATCATGCAGCGTCCGCTGCCGATCAACGTGTCCGGCGCCATCCCGGCGACGATCCTTGACGCCGGCTGGCCGCTCGAAGCGGTCAAGGCGGTGCCGGTGCTGGCGCGGGCGGCCGGGCTTTCGGCGCATCTCCTGGAGGAGGCGTTGCGGCCGATTGGCTTCATCCTGGCGCATGCCGGCGACCGGGCGATCGCCTATGACGGAAAGGAGACCGAACGCGACTGAGTCGGCCGTCAGCCGAAGACGATGCCGTCGAACAGCTTGCGGGCCGTGCGCAGGATCGCGGCGCGTGCCATCGAGCCGTCGGCGGCCATTGTGGCAATGACGGTCATCTCGCCGGTCGGATGCTCGATCGAAAGCGACTTTTGCCCGCCTGCCGGGATGATGGCGATGGCTGCCACGGGGCTCCCTTCGGTCAGGCAGGCGGTGGCCACCGAAACGGCGCCCAGCACACCGATGGCCGCGTGCGCGCGGTGCGGGATGAAGGTGCGCGTTGAAATGGCGCCGCCGTTCCTGGCCGGCGAGACCATGGTCATTTTCGGCACGGATTTGTCGCGCACGTCGCCGAGATTCATCAGTGGCCCGGCCTTCAACCGGATCGATTCGAGCCGGGCGCGCAGCTCCTGGTTGGCCTCCAGCTCCCGCGGGCTTTCGTCGCCCCGGATGCCCATGTCGGCGGCGCGCAGCACGACGCAGGGCATGCCGTTGTCGATCAGCGTCGCCTTGATGCCGTCGATCGTGTCGACCGGGCTGCCGGTCGGCAGCAGCGCGCCGCAGGACGAGCCGGCCGTGTCCTCGAAGGCGATCGGGACGGGCGCGGCGGTACCGGGCACGCCGTCGATGCGCGCCGTCCCGTCATAGCGCGGCCGGCCGCCCGGCGTCTCGACCGTGGCGACGGCGACCTGGCCGTTGTTCTCGGTGAAGATGCGCACCTCGGTGCGCCCTGCCTGACCCGCGACGAGGCCGCGCTCGATGGCGAAGGGGCCGACACCGGCCAAAATGTTGCCGCAGGTCTGCGCATCGGTGACCACCGGCCGGTCGACGAACACCTGCAGGAACAGGTAATCGACATCGATGCCCTGCCGCTGCGACTTGCGCACCACCGCCACCTTGGAAGTCAGCGGGTCGGCGCCGCCGAGCCCGTCGATCTGGCGCGGGTCGGGCGAGCCCATGACGCGCAGCAGCAGGGCATCGCGGGCGGCGACATCGGCCGGCAGGTCGTCGGCCAGGAAATAGCCGCCCTTCGACGTGCCGCCGCGCATCCACATGCAGCGTACGCCGCTGTCAGACATAGCGCAGCCCCTTGGCCTTCAGCCCGTCGCGCATTGCATAGACGTCAAGGCCGAGCTCGCCGCGCTGGAATCTGGCCCGGTTGGCCGCCTCCTTCTCCTCGCGGGCCGCCGCGGCCGCCGCGACCTCGGCTGCGCGCGCCCGCTCGACGACGACGACGCCGTCGTCATCGGCGACGATCGCATCGCCCGGGTGGACCAGCGCGCCGGCGCAGATGAGCGGCAGGTTGACGTCGCCCAGCGTTTCCTTGACGGTACCCTGCGCCGATACGGCGCGCGACCACACCGGAAAGCCGATCTCGTGGAGTTCGCGCACGTCGCGGCAACCGGCCTCGATGACGAGGCCGCGCACGCCGCGGCCGATCAGCGAGGTGGCGAGCAACTCGCCGAAATAGCCGGCGTCGCAGGGCGAGGTCGGCGCCACCACGAGAATGTCGCCCTCGAGACACTGCTCAACGGCAACATGGATCATCCAGTTGTCGGCCGGGGGGACGGAGACGGTGACGGCGGTGCCGGCAATGCGCGCGCCCGGCCAGATCGGCCGCATGAAGGACTGCATCAGCCCGGTCCGTCCCTGCGCCTCGTGCACGGTGGCCACGCCGAAGCCGGCGAGCCGGTCGACGGTGGCAAGCGGTGTGCGCTCGATGCGGGTGACCACGGTACCGGCCATATGGCCCTCCTAGAGCTCGTCGACTGTGCGCGGGAAGATCGACTGGAACGCCTCGGCATAGCGGGCGTCGCGGCCGCCGGCTTGGCCGCCGGAATTGCGCCGGAAATGGTTGCCGCGGTTCTCGGCGACATTGGTGTAGTAGTCCCACAGATGCTGCTGGCCCTCCATGCAGCGGATGGCGGCAAGCTTCTGGTCCCAGACCTCGGTGATGTCGAGGATGGTGTCGGGCTTCCAGCCGCACTGCTCGGTCTGGTGCGGCTCGAACAGGTAGAGCTGCGGAGCGCCGAGGACCTTCTCGCCCGGATTGTGGCCCCAGGCCTGCGCGACCATCCGGCATTCGAGCGCCACGCGCGTCGCATAGGGATGGTCGGTGTTGTAGGGGTCGTCCAGCGAGTGCGACAGCATGAAGGCGGGCTGCACCTTGCGGATCACGTCGACCAGGCGGAAACGCGCCTCGCGGTCGAGTTCGAGCGGATAGTCGCCGCAGTCGAAAAACTGGACGTCATGAACGCCGAGCGCGCTCGCAGCGTTTTCGGCCTCGATCCGGCGGGCCGCCTTGACCTTGTCGAGATTCATGCCGGCCTGCTTCCACAGTTTGGCGCTCTCGCCGCGCTCGCCAAAGGACAGGCAGACGACCGTGACAGCGTAGCCCTTCTTGCCGTGCAGCGCGATGGCGCCGCCGCAACGCCAGACGAAATCGGCCGAATGCGCGCTGACCACCAGCGCCGTCCTCTCTGCCATGGTCGTCTCCTATCGGGCGGCCTCGCCGACGGGCGGCGTGCCATGGGTGTGGAAACTCTCGATCGTCTTCAGCCCCCAGGCCTGACCCTTCTTGCGTTCGGCTTCGGTCCACACCACGGTCTGCCAGTCGGGGTCCAGCACCAGCCGGGCGCCGGCATTGGCGATCTCGATGCGGTTGCCGGCCGGCTCGTAGACGTAGAGGAAGAAGGTGCCCTGGATGGCATGCTTGTGCGGTCCGGTCTCGATGAAGACGCCGTTCTCGAGAAAGATGTCGGCGGCGCGAAGGATATCGTCGCGGTGGTCGGCCGCATAGGTCAGGTGATGAAAGCGGCCATGCGCGCCCGAGTGGTCCTCGGTGCAGGCCATGTCGTAGCCCTTGTTGTTGACGGTGAACCAGCAGCCGGCGATGCGACCGTTGTCGAGCTGGATCATCTCCGTCACCCGGCTGCCCATGGCCTCGACCATGAAGTCGCGCATCTGTGACACGTCGCCCGCCAGCAGGTTGAAGTGGTCGATGCGCCGCGGCGCGGCGCCGCGCGAATGGAAGCGCTGGGCGATGTTCTTGAGCGCCGGTTTCTCATCTTCGGGAGCCCGGTATTTCCTGGTCTCCCAGTAGAGCTCGAAGACGTGGCCGTCGGGCGAGCGGAAGCGGTAGCCCGGGCCGTGGCCGAGATCGCCGTCGGTCCAGCCGATGCCGAGCCCCATCGCCTCGATGACCTTGACACGGCGGTCAAGCGCGGCCGCCGATGAGGTGCGGTAACCGCAATGGGCCATGCCGGTCGTCTCGGAGGCGGTCAGTTTGAGCGAATGGAATTCGTAGTCGTCCCAGGCGCGCAGATAGACGGAACTGCCCTCGCGCCCGGCCTCGGTCAGGCCGTAGACATTGACGAAGAAGGCGAGGCTCTGCTCAAACTTGTTGGTCAGCAATTCGACGTGACCGAGATGGGCGACGTCAAAACAGGGTTCGTTCATTGTTGGCCTCGTCGGTTGTTCATCCGCCAGGATCACGGTTCGGCTGCCTGCAGGTTGAGCCCGACATAACGGTCGAGTGTCGCCGCGTCGCGCAGAAGCTCCGCCGAGCGGGCGCGGTGGGCGATGACGCCGCGTTCGATGACGATGGCTTCGTCGGTGAGGCGCAGCGCCACCTCGGCGTGCTGCTCGACCAGGATCATCGCCATGCCCTCGTCGCGCGCCATGGTCCGGATCGTCGCGGTCAGCTCCTCGACAATGATCGGCGCCAGGCCTTCGAGCGGCTCGTCCAGGATCAGCAGGGTCGGGTTGGTCATGAGCGTGCGGGCGATGGCCAGCATCTGCTGCTCGCCGCCGGAAAGCTGGCTGCCCATGTTGGCGCGGCGCTCGCGCAGGCGGGGGAACAGCCGGTAGACCGCCTGAAGGTCCCAGCGCCCCGGCCGGGCGGTGGCGGTCAGGTTCTCCTCCACGTCGAGCGAGGGGAAAATGTCGCGCTCCTGCGGCACCCAGCCGAGCCCGGCGCGCGCCCGCCGATGCGGCGCCAGACGCGAGACGTCCCGGCCGGCCAGGCGGATCGCCCCCTGCATCAGGTCGACAAAGCCCATGATGGTCAGCAGCAGCGTCGTCTTGCCGACGCCGTTGCGCCCCAGCACGGCGAGGCTGCCGCCAGCCGGCAGGGCGAACGAGATGCCGTCGAGAACGACCGCCTCTCCATATCCGGCGCGAACGCCGTCGAGTTCGATCAGGGCCTCATGCGCCATGGGCCTGTCCCAGATAGACCTCGCGTACCCGCGGGTCGCCGCTGACCACGTCGGGCGCGGCCTCGATTAGCACGGCGCCGGCGACCAGCACGATGATGCGCGAAGCGAAGGTGAACACGATGCTCATGTCGTGCTCGATGAACAGGATGGTGATGTCCTGCGGCAGGGCGGCGATGACGTTGAAGAGCATGGCGCTCTCGTCTTTCGGCACGCCGGCCGCCGGCTCGTCGAGCAACAATACGCTCGGCCGGGTGGCAAGCGCCAGCGCGATCTCCAGAAGCCGCTGCTGGCCGTAGGGCAGGTGGCGCGTCAAGCGGGTGGCGACGTCGGCCAGGCGCAGTTGCGCCAGGATGTCGAAGGCCTCGTCGATGGCGGCGCGATGGCCGGTCAGGCCGCGCCAGAACTGGCCAGCCTTGCCCTCGCGCTCGCAGACGGCGAGCGTGACCGCCTCGAGGGGCGTCAGGTCGGGAAACAGCGTGTTGATCTGGAAGGTGCGGGTCAGCCCGCGGCGCACGCGGGCGGCGACCGGCATGGCGGTCACGTCGACGCCGCCGAGCGTGATCCTGCCGGCGTCCGGCCGCAGTTGCCCGGTGATCAGGTTGATCAGCGTGGTCTTGCCAGCGCCGTTGGGACCGATCAGCGCATGGCGGGCGCCGCGCGGCAGCGCGATGGACACATCGCGCGCTACCTCGAGCGAGCCGAAGCGCTTGCACAGGCCATCCGTCGTCAGCACGATCGGGCTCATGGCTCGCGCCTCACGACAAGCCGTGCCAATCCGCCGAGGATGCCCTTCGGCATGAACAAGACGACGAACATCAGCAGCAGGCCGATCCAGAAATACCAGTATTGCGGGTTGACGCCGGCAAGCTGGTCGCGCGCGACAAGGAAGATGATCGAGCCGAGAATGGCGCCGTAAAGACGGCCGGTGCCGCCGAGGATCAGCATGACGACCACGTCAGCCGAGCGGTTGAAGGAGAGCGCGTCGAGGGCCACGACATTGGTGGTCTGTGCCAGCAGCGCCCCGGCGATCCCGGCGATCGCCGCCGAGATCGTGTAGATCGTCTGCAGGTGACGCCGGTGATCCGAGCCGATCGCCGGCATGCGCCTGACGTTCTCGCGTATGCCGCGCAGCGCCAGCCCGAACGAGGAATTGACGATCCGGCGGCTGGCCAGGAAGCCGAGAAACAGAACGGCAAGCGCGTAGGAATAGGCGGTGTATCCCCACAGGTCGAAGCGGAACTGGTTGAAGATCGGCCAGGTCCTGATGCCGCGCAGGCCGTCGGTGCCGCCGGTCAGCCAGGTCAGCGCATTGGCGAGTTCGTAGGTGAGCAGACCCAGGCCGAGCGTGATCATGATCAGCGCCAGGTGCTGCACGCGGACGATCAGGAAACTGACGATGAAGCCGACCAGGCCGGCGAAGGCGGCGGCGAAGGCCAGGCCGGTCAGCGGCTCGCCCCAGCCATGGACGCTGATCAGCCCGGCCGAATATGCGCCGAGACCGAAAAACATGGCGTGGCCGAGCGTGACGATGCCGGCATAGCCGAGGATGAGGTCGACGGAGATGGCAAACAGCGCCGCGATGGCGATCTGGCTCGCCAGCGTCAGGTAGGTGGGGAACAGGAAGAAGGGCAGCAGCGTCGCCAGCCAGAAGGCGATCTCGAACACCGACCAGCGGCTCTGGCGCTTCAGCCAGGTGTGGGCGCCGTCGGGATGATGCCGGGCAAGGGTCGTGTCCACCATGCCTCACCTCTTGCCGAACAGGCCGAGCGGCCGGACGAACAGGATGGCGACCAGCAGCAGATAGATGAGGAAGGAGCCGATCTCCGGCACGAAATACTTGCCGGCCACGTCGACGATGCCGATGAGCGCGGCGCCGAAGAAGGAGCCGCTGATCGAGCCAAGCCCGCCGACCGACACCACGATCAGGACATAGACGAGGTAGTGGAAGCCGAATGACGGGTCGAGGCCGACGATCTCGATCGCCAGTCCGCCGCCGAGCCCGGCAAGCCCGCTGCCGAGCGCGAAGGTTACGCCGAAGACGCGCTCGACATCGAGGCCGAGCCCCTGCGCCACGCGCTGGTTGTCGACCGCAGCGCGGATCTGGGCGCCAAGCCGCGTGCGCTCGATGCCGAATACCAGCAGCGCGGTTATGATAAGCGCCACGACGATGAGGAAGATGCGGTAGGCCGTGAGCGGCAGGCCCAGCACGTCAACCGAGCCGCGCAGCCACGTCGGTACGATGATGACCTGCTGCACGGTGCCGAAGAACCAGGTTGCCGCGGCCGTCGCAACGAAGACCACGCCGATGGTGAACAACACCTGGTTGAGTTCGCCGGCCCGGTAGAGCCGGCGAAACAGGGTGCGCTCCAATGCGATGCTCATGAGCGCGGCGCCGAGGAAGGCGGCGGGCAGCGCCAGCAGGAAAGGAAAGCCCAGCTGGCGCATGGTCAACACGGTAACGTAGCCGCCCAGCATGCCGAACGCCCCATGCGCCAGGTTGATGAAATTCATCAGCCCCAGCGTCACCGACAGGCCCACCGACAGGACGAACAACAGCATCCCGAAGGCGAACCCGTCGAAGAGGACGATCGCTATGTTGGCGAGCACGGAGTCGACCGCCGTCGCGTACCCTCACACGCGGCCGATGCCTATTTCGGCTGCCCGTGCAGCGGGTCCTTCACCTCCGGGATCGAGTGGATGATGACGTTCTGCAGCTTGCCGTCGACCTCCTGCACCTCGCGGATATACACGGTCTGCACCACGTCGCGCGTTTCCGGATCGATCGACATCGGCCCGCGCGGGCTCTGCCACGCCATGCCCTTGGCCGCCTCCACCAGCGCGTCGCCATCGGTACTGCCGTCGGTCTTCTTCAGCACTTCGTAGATGAGGTGCATGCCGTCATAGCCGCCGATCGAGAACAGGTCCGGGCTGCGCCCGTTGTTGGCGGCGCGATAGGCCTCGACATACTCGTTGTTGAGCGGGTCGTCGCGCTCGAGCGTGTAGTGGAAGGTGGTGATGATGCCCTTCGCCGTGGCGCCCATGCTCTCCAGCGCCTCGGGGTGGGTGAGCTCACCCTGGGCGAAGATCTTGGTAGCGGGCGGCGCAAGGCCGCGGTCGACCAGCGCCTTGCCGATCGCCGCCGGCTGGGCGCCGCCCGGCACGAAGATGTAGACAGCCTCCGGGCTGGCGTCCTTGACGCGCTGGACGAAGGCGGAGAAGTCCGGGTTGGCGACCGGCGTGCGGTCGGAGCCGAGGATGGTGCCGCCGGCATCGGTGAAGCCCTTAGAGAACGATTTCTCGGCATCGTGTCCGGGGCCGTAGTCGGCGACCAGCGTGTAGGCCTGCCGGACGCCCGCGACCTCGTAGGCCCATTGGCCGAAGGCCGTGTTGACCTGGGGGATGGTGACCGAGGTGCGCACGATATAGGGCGATTGCTCGGTGACGATGGAAGTGGCGGCGTTCATCACCACCATGAGCTTCTTGGCTTCAGCCGAGACCGGCGCCGCGCCCAGCGCCTCCGGGGTCAGCGCGAAGCCGGCGAGGATGTCGACGCCATCGCGCACGACGAGCTCTTGGGCGAGGCGCTGCGCCACGTCGGGAGCCGGACCGCCGGTATCCTTCCTGATGATCTCGATCTTCTTGCCGGCGACGGTGTCGCCGTGCTTGGCCATGTACAGGTCGATGCCGGCCTGGAGCTGGTTGGCCGCGTCTGCGAACGGGCCCGAATAGGGCAGGATGACACCGATCTTGACGGTGTCCTGCGCGCCCGCCTGCGCGGACCACGCCAAGCCGAAGCCGAGCGTCACCAGTGCAGCAAATCTCGCAAACATGGTCGTACCTCCCGATTTTCCCTGACGCTGGACCGCAACCGGGCGATCCAGGCTGAGGGCAATGTATACAGCTCGCCGGCGCAAGCCAAGAGCCGGCCGGTGTCGCCCGCAGGGAAAATTGCCGGGATGCACACCGCGATGCCTGCGTCCCCGCAACGCGCCGCTTGCGCAGGCGGCGTTGCCTGAACGCGTCGACGCTCTGTATACATTGCGTGCGCGGCTCGATCGCGCTGCGAGGCCGGATGAGGCTGCGGGGCGCGCAGTCGCCTGTCGGCGGGGACAAGGAAGGGGAGGGGAAGGTGGAGGAAGCGAGGGAAGCATCGCGGAGCGACTGGCGGTCGGCGCCGTTTCGCGAGGTCCGCTTCTGGCAGCCGAGCGCCGAAGTGCGCGAGGCGGCCGACGGCACGATCTATGTCCGCCAGGCCGATCCGCTGCCCGGCTGGCCGGAGCGCATTACCGACGAATTGCTGCGCCGGGCAGAGGCCCACCCCGAGCGGACCTTTCTGGCCGAGCGCGACGCCACCGGCGCATGGCGCAGGATCAGCTATCGCGAGACGGTCGACAGGATGCGTCGGCTGGGCCGGTTCCTGCTCGATGCGCGGCTGTCGCGCGAGGCGCCGCTCGCCATACTTTCGGGCAACGGTATCGACCACGCCCTGCTCGGCCTGGCGGCGGTCCATGTCGGCATTCCCTACGCGCCGATCTCGCCCGCCTATTCGCTGGTGTCGAAAGATTTCAGCCGGCTGAGAGAGGTCTTCGAAACGATCCGCCCGGGCATGGTCTTCGCCGATGATGCGGCCAGCTACTCTCCCGCCATCGACGCGGTCGCCGGCCCCGGCATCCGCCGCCTGTTTGCAATCGGCGGCAGCGACGAGGAGTCCCTGTCGCGCGCCCTTGCCAGCGATCCGGGTGCGGCGGTTGAACGCGCCCATTCTGCGGTCGGCCCCGACACCATCGCCAAATTCCTGTTCACGTCGGGGTCGACCGGATCGCCCAAGGCGGTGATCAACACCAACCGCATGATCTGCGCCAACCAGGTCATGGTGCGCGAGGCCTTCGCCTATCTGAGGGACGAGCCGCCAGTGCTGCTCGACTGGGCGCCGTGGCACCATACGGCCGGCGGCAACAAGCTGTTCTACATGGCGATGTTCAACGGCGGCACACTCCATATCGACGACGGCCGGCCGACTGGCCAGGAAATACTGAAGACGGTGCGCAACCTGCGCGAGGTGGCGCCCAACTGGTACTTCAACGTGCCGAAGGGTTTCGACGCGCTGATCCCGCATCTTGAGGCCGACGGGGAGCTGCGCGCCAATTTCTTCCGCAACCTCAAGATGCTCTGGTACGCCGGCGCCAGCATGGCACAGCACACCTGGGAGGCACTGGAGCGGTTGGCGGTGCGTGCGACCGGCAGGCGGGTCGTGATCGGCACTGGCCTTGGCGCCACCGAGACGGCGCCGGCGACGCTGGTGTGCACCTGGCCGCAGGATCGGCCCGGCAATGTCGGTCTGCCCTGTCACGGAGTGACGCTGAAGCTGGTGGCGATGGAAGGCCGCTACGACGCGCGTGTGAAGGGCCTCAACGTCACGCCGGGCTACTGGAAGGCGCCCGAATTGACGGCGGCCGCGTTCGACGAGGAGGGCTTCTACCGGTTCGGTGACGCGCTGCGTTTCGTCGAGCCGGGCAATGCGATGGCCGGCTTCCTGTTCGACGGGCGCACAGCGGAGAACTTCAAGCTCGACACCGGCACCTGGGTGGCGACCGGCGCCCTGCGCGCCGCCTTCGTCGACCATTTCGGCGAACTGGTGCGCGATGTGGCTATCACCGGCGCCGACCGGCCCTATCTTGGCGCGCTGGTGTTTCCCGAGGCGGCGGCGCTGCGCGCGCTGGCGGGCGGGGCGGGCGGCGAGATGGGTGAACTGCTGGCCGACATCCAGGTGCGCGGCCGTTTCCGCTCGCTGCTGCGCTCGCTGGCGGCGACCAGCACCGGCTCCTCGACCCTGATCCGCCGCATCCTGCTGGTCGCCGAGCCGCCGTCGATGGACGCCGGCGAGTTGACCGACAAGGGCTCGCTCAACCAGCGCGCCGTACTGCGCAACCGCGCCCACCTGGTCGACGAGCTCTATGCCGGCAGCGACCGGGTGATCGAGCTTTGATCTGACGGTTCTGGCGATCCGGCGCCGGCGGCCGCGACTGCGACCGGGTGGCCTGTCCCCGGCAGAGCTGCAGTTGACAGGGCTGCGGGCAGGGCTATGTATACATCATTTCGCTGTCTCAGGGAGGGAATAGCCGTGACAATATCCAGTCTGGAGGCCGTGATGAACGAAAGCGGCGGTCCCGTGCGGCTGCTGCGCAACTCAAAGATCGGCATGTATGTATACCCTGTCGTGGCCGCCGAGTTCTCGAACTGGCGCGACGAGCAGCGCGCCTGGCGCGACAGCGCCGTTCTCTTCGACCAGACCCATCACATGGACGAACTGGTGGTCGAGGGACCGGATGCGGCCGCCTTCCTCGATCATGTCGGCGTCAACAGCTTCGCCAATTTCGACCTCAACCGGGCCAAGCACTTCGTGCCGGTGACGCCGGCCGGCCATGTCATCGGCGACATGATCATCTTCCGCGAGCGCGAGGACAAGTTCATCCTGGTCGGCCGCGCCCCGACGGCCAATTGGGTGGAGTTCAACCAGGCGGTCGGCCGCCACAAGGTTCGCCTGCGCCGCGATCCGCGCTCGGACTCGCGTCCTGACGGCAAGGCGATCTACCGCATCCACTACCGCTTCCAGATACAGGGGCCCGACGCCAACAAGGTGCTGGAGAAGGTCAATGGCGGGCCGGTCCCCGACGTCAAGTTCTTCCATGTCGACTGGATCAATGTCGGCTCGCGGCGGGTGCGGGCGCTGCGCCACGGCATGGCCGGCGCGCCGGGACTGGAAATCTGGGGGCCCTACGCCGACAAGTCCTACATCCAGTCGACGATCATGCAGGCGGCGCGCGATGCCGGTGTCGACCTGCGTCCGGTCGGAAGCCGCGCCTATTCGACCAACACGCTCGAATCGGGCTGGATCCCGTCGCCGCTGCCGGCCATTTACACCGGCGACGGCATCATGCGCGACTACCGCGAATGGCTTGGCGCCGACAGCTACGAGGCGGTCGGCTCGATCGGTGGTAGCTTCGTCAGCGACAATATCGAGGACTATTATGTCAACCCGTTCGAGCTGGGCTACGGCTTCTACATCGGCTGGAAATCGGACTTCATCGGCAAGGAGGCGCTGGCCAGGATGAAGGATGGCCGCAACCGCAAGAAGGTCACCTTCGAGTGGAACCGCGACGACGTGCTCAAGGTGATCGCCTCCGGTTTCGACGACGGCACGCCCTACAAGTGGATCGACCTGCCGCAGCCCAACTACGCCTCGACCAGCGCCGACCGCGTGATGAAGGGCGAGCGCATGGTCGGCATGTCGATGTTCAACGGCTATTCGTTCAACGAGCGCGCCATGCTGTCGCTCGGCGTAGTCGATGCCGATATCGAGATCGGCGACGTGCTGACCCTCGTCTGGGGCGAGCCGGAGCCCACGGGCAAGACCTCGACCGAGCACCACCGCCAGGCCGAAATCCGCGTGCGGGTGTCGCCCACGCCCTATGCCCGCGAGGCCCGCGAGAACTACGCGGCGAGCTGGCGCACCCGGCAGAACGCCTGAACGGCGCAACATTGAGAAGCGAGGCGGGCGGCGCGGGTGGGCGGGTGCCGCCGCGCCGTCGGCCGGCTCGCCCGTCCCATCCTTCCCGGAGGCAATATTGGCCCACTTCGTCCTCACCCTTTGCTGCGCGGACCGGCCGGGCATCGTCGCCGCCGTCGCCAGCCGGCTTGCCGCAAGCGGCGGCAACATCACCGAGGCCCAGCAGTTCGACGATCGCGAGACCGGTCGTTTCTTCATGCGAGTGGCCTTCGAGACGGCGGGCGAAATCGGACTGTTCCGGACCGGCTTCAAACATGAGGTGGAGCGTTTCGGTCTCGAATGGACGCTGCGGCCGGCCGCCGCCCGACGCAAGGTGCTGATCCTGGTATCGAGATTCGACCACTGCATGGGCGACCTGCTCTACCGCATGCGCATCGGCGAACTGAAGATGGAGGTGGTGGCCATCGTTTCCAATCACCCGGCCGAGGCGCTGAACCTCACGCTGCACCACGGCATTGCCTACCACCACTTTCCGATCACCAAGGAAACCAAGGCCGAGCAGGAGGCCCGCATCCGCCAGGTGATCGACGACAGCGGCGCCGAACTTGTGGTGCTGGCGCGCTACATGCAGGTACTGTCGGACGGCATGGCCGCCCATCTGGCCGGCCGCTGCATCAACATCCACCACTCGTTCCTGCCTGGGTTCAAGGGCGCCAGGCCCTACCACCAGGCGCATGAGCGCGGCGTCAAGATCATCGGCGCCACGGCCCACTATGTCACCGCCGATCTCGACGAAGGCCCGATCATCGCGCAGGATGTCGAGCCGGTCAGCCATGCCGACACGCCGGACGACCTGGTGCGCAAGGGCCGCGACATCGAGCGCCGGGTGCTGGCGAGGGCGGTGGCCTGGCACCTGGAGGACCGCGTCCTGGTCAACGGACGCAAGACGGTGGTGTTTGCCAGCTAGGCTGGCAGCGCAAAGGGTGTGGCCATGATGATCGCCTTTCTCGGCTTTGGCGAGGCGGCGCGCGCGTTCCGCGACAGCCTCGCCGCGCACGACCCGGCGTTGCGCTTCGTTGCCTACGACATCCTGCTCGATGATGCCGGTGCGCAAGGCTCCATGCGGCAGGCAATGGAGAGCCGGGACGTCGCCGTCGCAAGCGATTGCGCCGGCCTCGCCGAGGCCGACTGGATCATCAGCGCGGTGACCGCCGACCAGAGCCTCAACGCGATCCGCAGCCTGGCCCCGCATCTGGTGCGGGGCCGGCTCATCATCGACGTCAACTCGGTTTCGCCAGGCCGCAAGCGCGAAAGCGCCATGCTGGTGGAACGGGCGGGCTGCGCCTATCTCGACATGGCGGTGATGGCGCCGGTTCAGCCGCGCGGCCACCGCACGCCGGTGCTGCTCGCCGGTCCCGCTGTGGACCGGGTGCGGGCCGAACTGGACCGGCTGGGGTTCGCCTACAGCGTCGCCGGCGCCGAGGTCGGCCGGGCAACCGCGATCAAGATGGTGCGTTCGCTGTTCGTCAAGGGATTGGAGGCGATCACCGTCGAGACGCTGTTGGCGGCAAGAGCTTCCGGTTGCCTCGACGAGATCGTCGCCTCGCTGTCGACGAGCTATCCCGGCCTCGACTGGCCGGGGTTCGCCGCCTACCAGTTCGAGCGCACGCTGGTACACGGCAAGCGCCGGGCGGCGGAAATGCGCGAAAGCGCGGCGACGGTCGCCGACCTCGGCCTTGCCGGAAGGCTGGCGGACGCGATCGCCGACGTCCAGGATGCCATGGGGCGGACCGGTGCCCGTCCCGTCGACGATGATCTGGCCGCAACGATCGCCGCGACCCTCTCTGCCCGCCGCGGCAGCGGCCGGTGAAGCTGACCGGCCGGCACTGACCGCGCACTGCGAACGCCGATCCGGCGCGCCATCCCGGCCCAGGCGAAAATGTATGCATCAATTGACTATCTGTCGACGCCATCGAGGCGATTGGCTCGGCTCATCGCGCCGAAATCAGGCGATTGCGTGTCAGTTGTGATCGTTCCCGTTGGCTGGTATTGCCTGTTCGACGCTCGTAGTGTATACATCATGTATGCACAGTGTTTGGGAAAGCAGGAGGATGCCGGTGTTGAATCTGCTCGGTCGCGGCGGTCGCGTATCCATGGATGTCGACCTGGCCGGCTTCCTCACGGATTACTCGATCGAGGTGACGCCGCGCACGGCCGCAAAGGTTCCGGACTTCGCCGCGCTGCTGCCGGCCGGCACCCGTGTCTACATCGCCCATATCGACGGCACGCCGATCGACCAGATGGTCGCCACCGCCCGCCGGCTCGGCGAGGAGGGCTACGAGGCGATGCCGCACATTCCGGCGCGCATGGTCGAGACGGCGCCGGCGCTGGAGGAATGGGTCGGCCGCTATCGCGAGGAGGCAGGCGTCCGCCAGGCGCTGCTGCTCGCCGGCGGGCTCGCCACGCCGCGCGGGCCGTTCGCCAGTTCCATCGACCTGATGGAGACCGGTGTTTTCGAGCGCATGGGCTTCCGCCGGCTGCACGTCGCCGGGCATCCGGAGGGCAACCGGGAGATCGCGCCCGACGGCTCGACCGCCGTCCTCGACGAGGCGATCGCCTGGAAGCAGTCTTTCCACCGGCGCACCGGCATCGACATGGCCATCGTCACCCAGTTCGCGTTCGAGGCGGGGCCGGTCATCGCCTGGGCCGAGCGCCTGCGTCGCAACGGCATCGAACTGCCGATCCATGCCGGCGTGGCCGGTCCGGCGCGGCTGCAGACGCTGATCAAATACGGCCTCGCCTGCGGCGTCGGCCCATCGATGCGCGTGCTGCAGCGCCGGGCGATGGACCTGTCCAGATTGATGCTGCCCTACGAACCGGGCGAGGTGCTGCACGACCTGGCCGCCTACCGAGCCTTGCATCCGGGCGGCCTGATTGAGCGGGTTCATTTCTTCCCGCTCGGCGGCATCGCCGCCAGTGCGCAATGGGCCAACGCGCAATCGCAGGCCGTGCGCGCGGCCTGACCGCCGGCCGCCGCCGGTATCGCCGCCCCGTCCAGCCTGGCGCCGCGTGACGCTGGCGCTGTTGGGTATTTCCGTGAAACGGCATAGTCTGCCACAATGCGGGCAGGCCGCACCGGCGCCCGCGCCCGGTGCGGCAGCGGCGGAGACAAGAAACCGGGTGCGCGCAGGGAGGAGCACCGAACATGAACGTCATGGTCAGGAGCAGTGCCGGGCTCAAGGCGCCCGAGAAATTCTTCATCGACGGTGAGTGGGTGCGCCCGCTCTCCAGCCGCACACTCGACGTCATCTCGCCGGTGACCGAGGAACGGGTGCTGAGCTACCCGGAAGCGAGCCCGGCCGACATCGACCAAGCGGTCGCCGCCGCCCGCGTCGCCTTCGACAAGGGGCCGTGGCCGCAGTTCAGCCCGACCGAGCGGGCGCGCCACCTGCGCAAGGTCGCCGATCACCTCGCCGACAGGCTGGAGGACATCGCCCAGGCGTGGACCCTGCAGGTCGGCGCGCCGATCTCGCTCACTCGCTACCTGGTCGGACAGAACCCGACCCTGTTCCGCTACTATGCCGACCTGATCGAAACCTACCCCTTCATCGACGAGCGCCAGCGCGACGACGGCGGCAGGGTCAGGGTGGTGAAGGAGCCGGTCGGCGTGTGCGCGGCGATCACGCCGTGGAACGCGCCGCTGGTGCTCCTGTCCTACAAGGTCGCCGCCGGCCTCGCCGCCGGCTGCACGATGGTGGCCAAGCCATCGCCCGAGACGCCGCTCGAAGCCTACATTCTGGCAGAATGCATCGAGAAGGCCGGGCTACCCAAGGGCGTCTTCAACCTGGTGCCGGCGGGCCGCGAGAGCGGCGACCATCTCGTGCGCCACCGCCATGTCGACAAGGTGGCGTTCACCGGCAGCACGGCGGCCGGCAAGCACATCGCCGCCGTCTGCGCCGAGCGGCTTGCCCGCGTCAGCCTCGAACTCGGCGGCAAGTCGGCGGCGATCCTGCTCGATGACGCCGATTTCGGTGCCGCCCTGCCGAGCCTGATGATCTACACCATGCCGATCACCGGCCAGGTGTGCTTCTCGCTGACCCGCGTGCTCGTGCCGGAGCGGCGCCGGCAGGAGTTCCTCGACCTCTATCTCGGCGCGGTGAAGGGCATCAGGGTCGGCGACCCGTTCGACCCGCAGACCCAGATGGGGCCGCTGACCATGGCCCGCCAGCTCGAGCGGGTGCAGGGCTACATCGCCGCCGGGCGCGCCGAGGGGGCGACGATCGCCTGCGGCGGCGGCCGTCCGGCGGGCTTCACCAAGGGCTATTACGTCGAGCCGACGGTCTTCACCGATGTCGAGCCGGACATGCGCATCGCCCAGGAGGAGATTTTCGGACCCGTCGTCTCGGTCATCGGCTACCGCGACGAAGACGACGCCATGCGCAAGGCCAACAACTCCAGCTACGGATTGAGCGGCGCCGTCTTCACCGCCGACGCGGAGCGCGGCTACGCGGTGGCCCGGCGGATGCGCACGGGCTCGGTCACCATCAACGGCATGGTAGTCGATCCGAAGCACCCGTTCGGCGGCTTCAAGCAGTCGGGCATCGGGCGCGAGGGCGGGCCTGAGGGCCTCGACAACTATATCGAGACCAAAACGATCCACTTCGCCTGACCCGGCATCCCGCGACGGGCGCGGACGGTTGGGTGCGTGGCCCTGGCAAAAAAAGAGCCGGGGCCCGTAGGCCCCGGCTCGCGCGCAGGGAGGAGCAGCTATTGCTGCCAGCGCTTGATGATCTCCTCATAGGCGATCGTCTGGCCGGGCTCCTTCTCGTTTTCGAGCTTGGCGGCCGGGCCGTCGTCGCGGCCGAGCCACTGCGCCGGATCGACCTCCGGGTTGAGGCGCGGGCCGCAACCGCCATAGACATTGGCCTGTTCGTCGGCCGCCTGCATGCGGGCCATGGTCACGTCCATCTCCTCGGCGAGACGGTCCATCGCCTGCTGCGGCGTGAAGGCGCCGGAGTTCACGTCACCGATCTGCTGCCACCAGATCTGGGCGAGCTTCGGATAATCGGGCACGTTGACACCGGTCGGCGTCCACAGCACGCGGTCGGGCGAGCGGTAGAACTCGACAAGACCGCCGAGCTTCGGCGCGCGCTCGGTGAACGATTCGTGCCTGACCGAGGAGTCGCGGATGAAGGTCAGGCCGACATGGCTCTTCTTCACGTCGACCGTCTTGGAGACGGCAAACTGCGCGTAGAGCCAGGCCGCCTTGGCGCGATCGGCCGGAGTCGACTTCAGGAACGTCCACGAGCCGGCGTCCTGGTAGCCGAGCTTCATGCCCTCCTTCCAGTACGGGCCATGCGGGGACGGAGCCATGCGCCACAGCAGGTTGCCGTCCGCGTCCACGGTGTTGTTGCCATCGCTCCTGGCCTTGACCATGTCGGGCACGAAGGCGGTGTACCAGAAGATCTGCTGGGCGACGTTGCCCTGGCTGAGCGCCGGCAGCGACTGGTAGAAGTCGAGGTCGGCGGCTCCGGGCGGCGCATAGGCGCGCAGCCATTCATCCCACTTGGCGATCGCATAGACGGAGGCCGGTGCGTTGGCGCCGCCGCCGCGCGACACCGAGGCGCCGGCCGGGTTGCAGGAATCCTCCTCCATGCGGATGCCCCATTCGTCGATCGGACGGCCATTGGGCAGACCCGGCGAGGTCGAGCCGGCCATCGACAGCCAGGCATCGGTCATGCGCCAGCCGAGGTCCGGCGCGCGCTTGCCGTAGTCCATGTGGCCGTAGACGCGCACACCGTCGATCTCCTTGACGTCGTTGGTGAAGAACTCGGCGATGTCCTCATAGGCCGACCAGTTGACCGGCACGCCGAGGTCATAGCCGTACTTCTCCTTGAAGCGGGCCTTGAGGTCCTCGCGGTCGAACCAGTCCTTGCGGAACCAGTACAGATTGGCGAACTGCTGATCCGGAAGCTGGTAGATGCGGCCGTCCGGACCCGTGGTGAACGAGATGCCGATGAAGTCGTCGATGTCGAGCTTCGGATTGGTCACGTCCGCCCATTCGCCAGCCATCATATCGGTCAGGTTGTAGGCGAGCTGCATGCGCGAATGGGTGCCGATCAGGTCGGAATCGTTGATGTAGCCGTCATACAGGTTGCGGTTGGTCTGCATCTGCGTCTGCACGGCCTGCACCACCTCGCCCTCACCGAGGATCTGGTGGTTGACCTTGATGCCGGTGATCTCCTCGAAGGCCTTGGTCAGCACGGTCGACTCATAGGTATGGGTCGGGATGCTCTCCGACAGCACGTTGATCTCCATGCCGGCGAACGGCTTGGCGGCGTCGATGAACCACTGCATCTCGGCCAGCTGCTCGTCGCGGCTCAGCGTCGAGGGCTGGAACTCCTGGTCGACCCATCGTTCGGCCGCCGCCATGTCGGCCGCGGCCTGGCCCGGAAGCCAGAGCAGCGCCACCACCGCGGCGGATGCCATCAGCTTGCTTCTCATTGTCATTCCTCCCATAAGGTTGCGGATATTCGCCCGGAATCCGGGTAGTGGCCGCGAACCATCCGAGCTTGGGGCGCAGATTTCGGTCCGCGTCTCGCCTTCGCTCCGGTCCTGGGACTTGACCGGTCGGGACCGGAGCGAAGGCAATTCTGTCCGGCGCGCTTCACACCCATCGGAACACCGCGAGCGCAAAGAGCACCGAAACGATACTCGCCCCCCACAGGGGGGTGTCGATCAGCGCCAGCCAGCCGAGGTGGATGAAGGCGCTGCCAAGCAGCGATATGAACAGGCGGTCGCCGCGCGTGGTATCGAGGCCGAGCACGCCGTGGCGCGGCGCGCCGCCGGGGCTGACCAGTTCCCACAGGGTCATGCCCGCCAGCAGCACGGCGATGAAGGCGAAAAAGGCCGCCGTCTGCCAGGTCCAGGCCATCCAGGCGATGTCCATCGCGGCCTCCTAGACCCGGCCAAGGGCAAAGCCCTTGGCGATGTAGTTGCGCACGAAATAGATGACCAGCGCGCCGGGAATGATGGTGAGCACACCGGCGGCCGCCAGCAGGCCGAGCTCGTAGCCCGAGGTCGAGGCCGTCCGCGTCATCACCGCGGCGATCGGCTTGGCGGCGACTGCCGTCAGCGATTTGGCAAGCAGCATCTCCACCCAGGAAAACATGAAGCAGAAGAAGGCGGTCACGCCGATGCCGGAGGCGATCAGCGGCATGAAGATGCGCACGAAGAAATGCGGGAAGGAGTAGCCATCGACATAGGCGGTCTCGTCGATCTCCTTCGGCACGCCGGACATGAAACCTTCAAGGATCCAGACCGCCAGCGGGATGTTGAACAGGCAGTGGGCGAGCGCTACCGCGAACGGTGTGTCGAACAGCCCGATTGCCGAATAGAGCTGGTAGAAGGGCAGGGCGAAGACCGCCGGCGGCGCCATGCGGTTGGTCAGCAGCCAAAAGAACAGGTGCTTGTCGCCGAGGAAGCGGTAGCGCGAGAAGGCATAGGCCGCCGGCAGCGACACGGCCACCGATATCACCGTGTTGAGCACCACATAGGTGATCGAGCTGATGTAGCCGTTGTACCAGACCGGATTGGTGAGAATCTCGACATAGCTGGCGATGGTGAAGTTCTGCGGCCAGGCGCTGAAGCCGCCGAGGATCTCGTTGGTGGTCTTGAACGACATGTTGACCAGCCAGTAGATCGGCAGCAGCAGGAAGACGATGTAGATCGTCGGCACCAGCCAGCGCAGGCGTCTCATTGGTCCTGTCCCCGCATCATCAACGTGTAGAAAATCCAGCACACCAGCAGCGTCATCAGGAAGTAGATGATGCTCATTGCCGCGGCGATGCCGAGGTTGAACTCGCCGAGCGCCGCCTTGACCAGATCGATCGACAGGAAGGTGGTGGCGTTGCCGGGTCCGCCGCCGGTCAGCACGAACGGCTCGGTGTAGATCATGAAGGAATCCATGAAGCGCAGCAGAACGGCGATGGTCAGCACGCGGCGCATCTTCGGCAGCTGGATGTAGCGGAACACCGACCAGTGCGAGGCGCCGTCGATGCGCGCCGCCTGGTAGTAGGCGTCGGGAATCGAGCGCAGGCCGGCATAGGCGAGCAGCACGACCAGCGAGGTCCAGTGCCAGACATCCATGAGGACGATGGTGAACCAGGCGTCGCCCGGCTGGCGGGTGAAGTTGTAGTCGATGCCGAGCTGGCGCAGCGTGTGGCCGAGCAGGCCGATGTCGGGCAGGGCCATGATGTTCCACATGGCGCCGACGACGTTCCATGGGATCAGCAGCGGTAGCGCCATCAGCACCAGGCAGACCGACACCCAGGGTCCGGAGCGCGGCATCGCCAGGGCGATGGCGACGCCGAGCGGTATCTCGATCAGCAGGATGGTGCCGGTGAACAGGAACTGGCGCCACAGCGCGGCGTGGAAGCGGCTCGAGGCAAGCACCTCCTCGTACCACTTGACCCCCTCGAAGAAGAACAGGTTGTTGCCGAAGGTCTCCTGCACCGAATAGTTGACAACCGTCATCAGCGGGATGATGGCGTTGAAGGCGACGAGGGCCAGGACGGGGAAGACCATGAACCAGGCCCGGTTGTTCCATGTCCGGGTCATCGCCCGTCCTCCGTCTCGACGCGCCAGCTGTCGGCATAGAGGTTGATGCCTTTGGGATCGAAGCTCGCGCGGGGATGGGCCGGCACCTCTGCGCCCTCGGCCAGGATGGCGCAGATGGCACGGCCCTCCAGCGTGGCCCGCACGATCTTCTGGCGGCCGATATCCTCCAGCTTGGTGACGACGAGGGGCATGCCGCGCGTGCCGATGCGGACATATTCGGGCCGGATGCCGATCTCGGTCCTCACATCGTGGGCGATCTCGACGGCGCGTGGCAGGCCGATCGACTGGCTGCCGAACCTCGCCGTCGCCCCGTCGACCTCGACCGGGAGAACATTCATGCCGGGCGAGCCGATGAAATAGCCGACGAAGGTGTGGCGCGGACGCTCGAAGAGCTGTTCGGGCGTGCCGATCTGGACGATCTCGCCCTCATACATGACGACGACGGTGTCGGCGAAGGTCAGCGCCTCGGTCTGGTCATGGGTGACATAGACCATGGTGTGGCCGAACTGGCGGTGCAGCAGCTTGAGCTGGGAGCGCAGCTGCCACTTCATGTGCGGGTCGATGACTGTCAAGGGCTCGTCGAACAGGATGGCGTTCACGTCGGAACGCACCAGGCCGCGTCCGAGCGAAATCTTCTGCTTGAGGTCGGCGGTGAGACGCTGCGCCCTGCGGCCGGCGAAGGCGGTGAGCTCCAGCATCTCCATGGTCTCGCCGACGCGCCGGGCCACCTCGGCCTCGCCGATGCCGCGGTTGCGCAGGGGAAAGGCAAGGTTCTGGAACACCGTCATGGTGTCGTAGACGACCGGAAACTGGAACACCTGAGCGATGTTGCGGCCTTCCGGGCTAAGGCCCGTCACGTCGCGCCCGTCGAACAGCACGCGCCCGTGCGAGGGCGTCAGCAGGCCGGAAATGATGTTAAGCAGCGTGGTCTTGCCGCAGCCGGACGGACCGAGCAGCGCGTAGGCGCCGCCATCCTGCCAGGAATGGTGAACCTCCTTCAGCGCGTAGTCGGCATCGCTGGTCGCGGCGGGCAGGTAGGAATGGCGGATGTGTTCGAGGTCGATGCGCGCCATGGCTCAGCCCACCTTTGCCACGCGTTCGTGCCCGGCGACCGTGCGGCCGGTGTGGTCGAAGATGATGAGCTGGTGGATGTCGAGATGAACATCGACGATCCGGCCGGTCTCGAAATCGTGGATGCCCGGCGCCAGCATCACCCATTGCTGGCCGGCATAGTCGAGATGGACGAAGCTCTCCGATCCGGTAATCTCGACCACGTTGACCCTGGCGCTAAGCGCCACGCTGTCGGGCGCGGAGGGCGTGAGCGACAGATGGTGGGCGCGGAAACCAATGAGATAGCCGGCGTCGGCGATGTCGGCGAGCTCGGGCGGGAACGGGATGCGGCCACCGCCTTCCAGCTCGAGCACGTGACCGGCCTTGGTGCCGTGCACGACGTTCATCGGCGGGTCGGAGAAGGTTCGCGCGGTGACGAGGTCGACCGGACGGCGGTAGACGTCGATGGTCGGGCCGAACTGGGTAAGCCGTCCCTGCGACAGCGTCGCCGTATTGCCGCCGAGCAGCAGCGCCTCGGAAGGCTCGGTCGTGGCGTAGACGTATATCGCGCCCGACTCGGCGAAAATCTTGGGCAGCTCCTCGCGCAGTTCCTCGCGCAGCTTGTAGTCGAGATTGGCCAGCGGCTCGTCGAGCAGCACCAGACCGGCATCCTTGACGATAGCCCGCGCCAGCGCCGTGCGCTGCTGCTGCCCGCCCGACAGGCTGAGCGGCAGCCGGTCGAGGAAGGGTGTCAG
Source organism: Alphaproteobacteria bacterium (assembly GCA_016861165.1). Taxonomy (GTDB): domain Bacteria; phylum Pseudomonadota; class Alphaproteobacteria; order Rhizobiales; family Rhizobiaceae; genus BOKV01. The sequence goes on from BOKV01000011.1 coordinate 29,157, forward strand.
CCGCAGCAGTTCGGCCGCCCGCCTGACCCGGCGGTCGATGCTGGCGGCGTCGATGCGCGCCAGGCGCAGCGGCGAGGCGATGTTGTCGTAGACCGTCATCGATGGGTAGTTGATGAACTGCTGGTAGACCATGGCGACGTTGCGGCGCTGGACCGGCACGTCGAGCACGCTGGCTCCGTCAACGCGCACGTCGCCCGAGGTCGGCCGCTCGAGGCCCGCCATCAGGCGCATCAGCGTGGTCTTGCCGGCAAGCGTCGGCCCCAGCAGCACGTTGAGCGTCCCCCGTTCGAGCCTCATCGATATGTCGTCGATGTGGGCTTCATTGCCGACCCGCTTGCTCACATTGACCAGTTCGAGCATCCGCGTGACCTATTCCGCTGCGTGCCCGGCGGACTGGTCGCGCCTGGCGTCCATCCAGCGGTCGAGTTGCTTCACCTGCGCCGTCGTCAGCCGGAGCCCGCATTTCGTGCGCCGCCACAGCACATCCTCTGACTTTCTCGCCCACTCGCGATCGATGAGGTGGCCCACCTCGGCGCCGTAGAGGTCCGCGCCGAAATGCTCGCCCAGTTCGCCGGTCGAACGCGCCGGACCGAGGATGGCGCGCGCCGTCGTGCCGTATTGGCGCACCAGCCGGCGGGCATGGCCGGCCTCCAGAAAGGGATAGGTCTGGCGCAGGCGCCCGACCTCTCCCTCGAAATCGGTTTGCGGGAAATCGCCGCCGGGGAGCGGCGCGGCGGCCGTCCACCGTTCGCCGCGGCGGCCGAGCACCTCCTCGATGCGCGCCAGCACCGTCTCGGCGAGCCGTCGATAGGTGGTGATCTTGCCGCCGAAGATGTTGATCAACACCGCGTCGCGGCCTTCGCCGTCAGTCTTGAGCACGTAGTCGCGGGTCGCCTCCTGCGCGCGGGTGGCGCCGTCGTCGAACAGCGGCCGCACGCCGGAGAAGGTCCAGATGATGTCGTCCGGCGTCACCGGCTCACGGAAATATTCACTCGCCCCGGCGCACAGATAATCGATCTCGTCGTCGGCGATGGCCACCCCGTCGAGGCTGCCGTCATAGTCGAGGTCGGTGGTGCCGATCAGCGTGAAGTCGCTCTCGAAGGGAATGGCGAAAAAGATGCGCCCGTCGCGATTCTGGAAGAAGTAGGAGCGCTCATGGGCGTATTTGCGGGCGATGACGATGTGGCTGCCCTTTACCAGACGGACGTTGTGCACGTTGTTGCCGCCGAGGGCGTTGCCGAGGACCTGATCGACCCAGGGGCCGGCGGCATTGACGAGCAGACGCGCGGAAACCGCGCTGCGCTCGCCGGTGGCGCGGTCCACCGTCTCGATCCGCCAAAGCCCGTCATCTCGCCGGGCTGAGACGACTTCGGTGCGGGTGAGGATGCGGGCGCCGCGGTCGGCCGCGTCGCGGGCGTTGAGCACGACCAGCCTGGCGTCGTTGGCCCAGCAGTCTGAGAACTCGAAGGCGCGGGTGAACTCCGGCTTCAACGGCTCGCCGGCCTCGTCCCGGTGCAAATCGAGCACGCGGGTCGGCGGCAGCAGCCGGCGCCCGCCGATATGGTCATAGAGGAACAGGCCGAGCCGGATCAGCCAGGCCGGGCGCAGGTCGCGGTGGTGCGGCAGCACCAGACGCAACGGCCAGATGACGTGCGGGGCATTGCGCCACAGCACCTCGCGCTCCTTGAGCGCCTCGCGCACCAGCCGGAACTCGTAGTGTTCGAGATAGCGCAGGCCGCCATGGACGAGCTTGGTGGAAGCCGACGATGTGCCGCAGGCGAGGTCGTCGCGCTCGGCCAGCATGACCGAAAAGCCGCGCCCGGCGGCGTCGCGGGCGATGCCGCAGCCATTGATGCCGCCGCCGATGACAAAAATGTCGACGGTCTCTGCCGACAAGAAACGCTCCTCCCGTCCCGCTTGTTCGCGCGGGTTGGCTCAGGATAGGACGAAAAAAAAGCGAAAGTCAAACGAAGGCGGGGTTTTCACACGTTCGGCGCCGGCTAAGGCCGCGTCTCGAGCAGGCGAACCTTGTATTCGTTAAGCAATTGGCGGAATCCCGGCAGCGGGCAGTGGTCGGTCACGAAGGTGTCGATCCTGGAGATGTCGGCGATGCGCATCGGCGCACGGCGGTCGAACTTGGTGGCGTCGGTGACGAGAATGATGTGGGCAGCGTTGGCCATGATCGCCTGGGCGACACTGACCTCGCGCAGGTCGAAGTCGAGCAGGGCGCCACTGGCGTCGATCGCCGAGGTGCCGATGATCGCGTAGTCGACCTTGAAGCGGTTGAAGAAGTCGACGGCCGTCTCGCCGACGAGGGCGCCGTCCGAGTGGCGCACGACGCCGCCGGAGAGGATCACCTCGATCGATGGGCTTTCACGCAAGATATTAGCAACATTGATATTGTTTGTGATGACCAGCAACCCATTGCGAACCAGCAGGGCCTTGGCGACCGCTTCCGTGGTGGTGCCGATATTGATGAACAGCGACGAGTTGTCGGGGATCAGCCGGGCCGTCGCCTCGCCGATTGCCTGCTTGGCCTCAGCCGCGATCATTCGCCGCTGTTCGTATTCGAGGTTCTCGTTGGTGGTGGGGTAGAGCGCGCCGCCATGGATGCGCACCAGCTGGCCGTTATTGCACAGGTCGTTGAGGTCGCGGCGGATGGTCTGCGGCGTCATCCCGAAGGTCTGGGCGAGCTGTTCGACCATCACCCGTCCGCGTGATTTCGCCAGTTCGACGATCTGTGCCTGGCGGGGCGTCAGATACATGAGCCACGGTCCCGACGGTGATGGGCTTCGGTTCGAAAACGAACACAAACAGAAAAGCGGTATTTTCCTCTACACCCGCGAAGCCGGGGCCGGCAAGCCTCGGCGACGTGGCGATCGTGGTTGCTCAATCGGCTGCCACGTGCGGCCGCTGGCGCCGGCGGGCGCAGCTGCCGTGTTGACGGATCGGCCAAGGCCGGGACATTTGGTTGGCCGATCCGCGTCGCCCCGGTCGCCGCGAGGGCCGGCCCGGCACGTGCATGGAGTGACAGCGCATGACCCGACAGGTCCGCAACGTCCTGTTCATCATGTTCGATCAGTTGCGGTTCGACTATCTGAGCTGCGCCGGGCACCGCCACTTGCACACGCCCCACATCGATGGGCTGGCGGCGCGCGGTGTGCGCTTCACCCGCGCCTACGCGCAGTCCACCATCTGCGGCGCCTCGCGCATGAGCTTCTATACCGGCCGATATGTCTCCAGCCACGGCGCCGCATGGAACAACTTTCCGCTCAAGGCCGGCGAACTGACGCTGGGTGACCATCTGCGCCGGCACGGCGTCGACTGCTGGCTGGTCGGCAAGACCCACATGAAGGCCGATGAGGAAGGGCTCGACCGGCTTGGCATCGCCCGCGACTCGATCATCGGCGCCCGCCTGTCGGAATGTGGCTTCGACGTGCATACGCGCGATGACGGCCTTTGGGCGCAGGGCGAGGACGGCTTCTACGACACCCGGCGCTCACCCTACAACGAATACCTTGCCCGCCGCGGCTATGCAGGCGAGAACCCCTGGGCCAGCAACGCCAATGCCGGCGTCGATGGCGACGGCGACATCGCCAGCGGCTGGCTGATGAAGAATGCGCGCCTGGCCGCCAACATCGCCGAGGAGGACAGCGAGACGCCGTGGCTCACCTCGCGGGCGATCGATTTCCTGGCGAGCGAGGAGGCGCAGGAACCCTGGCTGTGCCACCTGTCCTACATCAAGCCGCACTGGCCCTACATCGTGCCGGCGCCCTATCACGCCATGTACGGGCCGCGGCACATCCAGCCGGTGGCGCGCCACGGCGACGAGCGGGTCGATCCGCATCCGGTCTACGCGCAGTTCATGGAAGGCGCCATCGGCCGCGCGTTCCGGCGTGACGAGGTGCGCGAGACGGTGATCCCGGCCTATATGGGGCTCGTCAGGCAGTGCGACGACCAGATCGGCCGGCTGCTGGCCCATCTCGAACGGACCGGCCGCCTCGACGACACCATGATCGTGCTGACCTCGGACCATGGCGACTATCTGGGTGACCACTGGCTCGGCGAGAAGGACCTGTTCCACGACCCCTCAGTGCGCATTCCGCTGATCGTCTACGATCCGCGCCCGCAGGCCGATGCCACTCGCGGCAGCGTCTGCGATGCGCTGGTCGAAGCGATCGATCTGGCGCCGACCTTCCTCGATGCGCTCGGCGCCGAAGTGCCGGGCCACGTCCTCGAAGGCCGCTCGCTCGTCCCCTTCCTGCACGGGCGCCGGCCCGACGACTGGCGCAGCTTCGTGATCAGCGAATATGACTACTCGGCGACGCCGATGGCGGGCCGGCTCGGCGTGAAGCCGCGCGACGCGCGCCTGTTCATGGTGGTGAGCGACCGCTTCAAGCTCATCCACGCCGAGGGCGGCTTCCGGCCGATGCTGTTCGACCTCGTCGACGATCCGCAGGAATTCCACGATCTAGGCGCCGGCAACGCCCATGGCGACGTCATCGAGGCGATGTACCGCCACCTGTTCGCCTGGGCGCGGCGCATGTCGCAGCGAACCACCATTTCCGACGAGGCGATCCTGGCCATGCGTGCGCGCGGCTCGGGCGGCAAGGGCATCGTGCTCGGCGCCTTCGACGAGAGCGACGTCGAGCCGGCGCTGCTCGCCAAATATCGCGGCAAGGCGCCGCCGCGCGCCAGGTAGAATTGGATCGCCAGACCACAATCCGTCGTCGGGAGAGCAGCCCATGAGCCAACCACTGTCCGGCATCCTGCCCGTCGCGCCGACGCCGTTCCATGACGACGGTCGGCTCGACCGGGAGGGCATGCGACGCGTCCTTGACTGCATGATCGACCAGGGCGTCGACGCCATCTGCATCCTTGCCAACTATTCGGAGCAGTTTCTGCTTTCCGACGAGGAGCGGGCGCTGCTCATGCGCCTCAGCCTCGAACATGTCGCCGGGCGCCGGCCGGTCATCGTCACCATCAGCCATTTCAGCACGGCGATCGCGGTCGCGCGTGCCCGGGCGGCCGAGGCCATGGGCGCGGCCATGGTGATGATGATGCCGCCCTATCACGGGGTCGGCCTCGTCCCCGCCGAAGCGGGCATCATTGAGCACTTCCGGGCAGTCAGCGACGCCATCTCGATCCCGATCATGGTGCAGGACGCGCCGCTCTCCGGCGTGTCGCTGCCGGTGCCGCTGCTGGCGCGCATGGCGCGCGAGATCGACAATGTCAGCTATTTCAAGATCGAGACGCCGTTCGCCGCCGACAAGCTCGCCGCCCTCATCGAGGCCGGCGGAGCCGACATTCTTGGTCCGTTCGACGGCGAGGAGGCGGTGACGCTGCTGGTCGACCTCGACGCCGGCGCGACCGGAACGATGACATCGGCGATGCTGCCGGACAAGATCCGGCCGATCGTTACCGAATACCGCGCCGGCAATGCCGAGGCGGCGCTCGCCCAGTGGAAGCTCTGCCTGCCGCTCATCAATCACGAAAACCGCCAGTGCGGGCTGCGGGCGGCGAAGGCGGTGTTCACGGAGGGCGGCGTCATCGCCAGCGACCACGTGCGCCACCCGCTGAGGCCGATGTCGGAACGCACCCGCGCGCGGCTCCTCCAGCTCGCGCGCGAACTGGACCTGATGGCGCTGCGCTGGGGGAAATAGGACGCGGCGCCGACGGGGGCGCACTGTCGGCATGCTGTTGGCGTCGCCATGGTCTGGCGGACCGTTAGCGGCTATCATCGCGGGCTTCGACATCGAACGCAGACCGATCCCGTCCGGATGGCCTTCACGATCCGACAGCTCCAGTACTTCGTCGCCGTCGCCGAGTTCGGCTCGGTGTCGGCCGCCGCCCATGCGCTGTCCATCTCGCAATCGGCCGTCACCGAGGCGATCAAGGACATGGAATCGGATCTCGGCGTTTTCCTGTTCGACCGCCATCGGCGCGGCATCTCGGTCACCCACAAGGGGCACCAGTTCCTGCGCCACGCCAACACGATCCTCGCCTCGGTCTCCGATGCCCGCCGGGCCTTCGCCGATGTCGAGGAATTGGTCGCCGGAAAGCTGCAACTCGGCGTCACTTCGCTGGTAGCGGGCTATGTGCTGTCCGACGTCCTGGCGCGCTACCGGCGGGCCAATCCCGCCGTCGTGATCAACGCCATCGAGGACAATGGCGAATATCTCGAACACCTGCTGATCGGCGGTGAACTCGATGTGGCGGTGATGGTGATCTCCAATCTGCGCGACCGCATGGCGCTTCAGTCGGAAATCCTCGAGGTCTCGCCGTTCCGGCTGTGGATGCCGCTCGGCCATCGCCTGTCGACATCGTTCAGCATCAGTCTCGCCGACATCCTGGCCGAGCCGCTGATCATGCTGACGGTCGACGAGATGGAGGAGGCGACCATCCGCCTGCTCGGCGCGCTCGGCACCCGGCCGCATGTCGCGTTCCGCACGCGTTCGGTGGAGGCGGTGCGCAGCCTCGTTGCCACCGGCGCCGGAGTGGCGCTGCTGCCCGACCTCGTCTACCGGCCGTGGTCGCTGGAGGGCGACCGCATCGAATCGCGCGATGTTTCGGCCTCGCTGCCCATCGTCCAGGTCGGCGTGGTGTGGCGGCGGGGCTCGACATTGTCGCGCGCGGCGCAGGACTTTGTCGGGGTCGCCCAGGCGCAGCGGCCGTTCCGCCAGCGCTAGGGATGTCGCGCCTGATTGTGGTATCGGAATTTCCGATAATGCACTTCTGATAAAAAAAATTGCGAACGCGGCCGGCTGCGCCCACAGTCGCGTCCGGGAACACAGTCGCCGAAAGAACTCGGCGCTACCATGGGAGACCGGCAATGAACCGTCTGATGAGAGGCTGCTCAGCCTTCGCGATTGCGTTCGCGCTTGGCGCCAACGCCATCGCCGCGGATATGAAAACCGAGCTCGGACCGGGAGAGGGCCAGGTCAACATCGTCGCCTGGCCGGGCTATATCGAGCGTGGCGAGACAGACCCCGCCTTCGACTGGGTGACCAAATTCGAGGAGGCGACCAGCTGCAAGGTCAACGTCAAGACCGCCAACACCTCCGACGAGATGGTGGCGCTGATGAACGAGGGCGGCTTCGATCTGGTCACGGCCTCCGGCGACGCCTCGCTGCGGCTGGTGGCCGGCAAGCGGGTGCAGCCGATCAATCCCGCCCTCATCCCGAGCTGGAAGGACCTCGACCCGCGGCTCGAAAGCGCGCCCTGGCACACCGTCGACGGTGTTCACTACGGCACGCCCTACATGTGGGGCCCCAACGTCCTGATGTACAACACCAACGTCTTCAACGAGCCGCCGACCTCGTGGAAGGTGGTGTTCGAGGAAATGACGCTGCCCGACGGCAAGTCCAACAAGGGTCGCGTCCAGGCCTATGACGGGCCGATCCATGTCGCCGACGCGGCACTCTATCTGATGCACCACAAGCCGGAACTCGGCATCAAGAGCCCGTATGAACTGAACGAGGAGCAGTACAAGGCAGCGCTCGACCTGCTGCGCCAGCAGCGCCAGCTTGTCGGCCGCTATTGGCACGACGCCTTCATCCAGATCGACGACTTCAAGAACGAGGGCGTCGTTGCGTCGGGCTCGTGGCCGTTCCAGGTCAACCTGCTGCAGGGCCAGGGCGCGCCGATCGCCTCGGTCATCCCCGAGGAAGGCGTCACCGGCTGGGCCGACACCACCATGATGCATGTCGACGCGGCCAACCCCAACTGCGCCTACATGTGGATGGAGCACACGCTGTCGTCGAACCTGCCGAGCGATCTGTCGGTGTGGTTCGGCGCCAACCCGCCGGTGCTGGCGGCCTGCTCCGACGGACGCGGCATGCAGACGCCGGAGGGCTGCACCAAGAACGGCCTCGACGATTTCGAGAAGGTCCGCTTCTGGACGACCCCGGTCGCCAACTGCGCCTCGCAGGAGCAGTGCGTGCCCTACTATCGCTGGGTGTCGGACTATATCGGCGTGATCGGCGGCCGCTGATCGACCAGACGGCGCGGGCAGGCCCGGCGGCAGCCGGCAGCGGATTGAACCGCTTGCCGGACCGCGCCGGCCGTGCTTGCCTCGGGCCGGCCAACAGCTCGGAAAGCGCAGCGTGACGACGGCAATCTCGCTCCAGAAGGTCTCGCGCCATTTCGGCGCGATCAGCGCGGTCGATGCCATCGACCTCGACATCGGCCGCGGCGAGTTCTTCGCCATGCTCGGGCCGTCGGGCTCCGGCAAGACCACCTGTCTCAGGCTGATCGCCGGCTTCGAGCAGCCGACCTCCGGCCACATAGAACTGTTTGGCGAGACGGCCGAGGGCGTGCCGCCCTACCGGCGCAATGTCAACACGGTGTTCCAGGACTACGCGCTGTTTCCCCATCTCAACGTCGCCGACAATGTCGCCTACGGCCTGATGGTGCGCGGCGTGCCGCGGCCCGAGCGCCGCAAGCGGGCCGAAGAGGCGCTGGAGATGGTGAAGCTACCCGGCTATGGCGAGCGCCGGCCGGGACAATTGTCGGGCGGCCAGCGCCAGCGCGTGGCGCTGGCGCGCGCCCTCGTCAACCGGCCCAAGGCGCTGCTGCTTGACGAACCGCTTGGTGCCCTCGACCTCAAGCTGCGCGAGCAAATGCAGGAGGAACTGAAGACGCTGCAGCGCACGCTAGGCATCACCTTCGTCTTCGTCACCCATGACCAGGGCGAGGCGCTGTCAATGGCCGATCGCGTCGCCGTCTTCAACGACGGGCGTATCATGCAGGTCGGCACGGCCGAGGACATCTACGAGCGCCCGGCCTCGCGCTTCGTCGCCGATTTCGTCGGCTCCTCCAACATCCTGCCGCCCGAATTCGTCGCCCACCACGGCGGCCCCCGGCAATGGGCGAGCCTGAGGCCCGAGGCGATCCGCATCGGCCGGCCGAAGCGTGGCGGCGCCGGCGAGGCGACCGTCGTCTCGACGAGCTACCAGGGCGCGGTCAGCCGTGTCACGCTCGACGCCGCCGGCCTGCGGCTCATCGTGACCGTTCCCGCCGGCCGGCCAGTACCGGCGATCGGCGAGAAGGTCGTCGTCGCCTTTGATCGCCAGCACGTGCATCTGATGGACGGTGAGGCATGAGCGTCGCCGCCACCACGCTGTCGCGCTCGGGCGGCCCGGCCATCCTGGAAGGCCGCGGCGGCCTGTTCGGTGCTCTCTCCGACCTGTTCTGGCGCCGGCCGGGTCTGCTGCTGCTCCTGCTGCTGGCGCCGCCGCTTGCCTGGCTCGGCATCGTCTATCTGGGCTCGCTCGCGGCGCTATTGGCCCACAGCTTCTTCTCGATCGATGCCTTCTCGGGACTGATCGTCTACGAGCCGACGCTCCGCACCTATGGCGAACTGCTGCTGCCGGCCAATATCGACATCATCGTGCGCACGGTGGCGATGGCGGCGATCGTCACGCTCGCCTCGGCGGCAATCGCCTTCCCCATCGCCTACTACGCGGCGCGCTATGCCCGCGGCAAATGGAAGGCGCTGTTCTATCTCGGCGTGATGCTGCCATTGTGGTCGAGCTACCTGGTCAAGGTCTATGCCTGGAAGCTGATCCTGGCCAAGGAGGGCATTCTCAACTGGCTGTTCGCCAAGCTGCACATGACCTGGCTGCTGGAGGCGTGGCTGTCGCTGCCGGTGGTGGGCGGCAATTCGCTGTCCTTCTCCTATACCGGCACCTTCATCGTGTTCGTTTATGCCTGGCTGCCGTTCATGATCCTGCCGATCCAGGCGGCGCTGGAGCGGGTGCCGGTGAGCCTCACCGAGGCCTCGGCCGATCTCGGCGCAAGGCCCCGCCAGACCTTCCGCCACGTGATCTTCCCGCTCGCCCTGCCGGGTATCGTCGCCGGCTCGATCTTCACCTTCTCGCTGACGCTCGGCGACTACATCATCCCGCAGATCGTCGGCACCTCGCGGCTGTTCATCGGCCAGGCCGTCTATGCCCATCAGGGCACGGCCGGCAACATCCCGCTGGCGGCCGCCTTTTCCGTCGTGCCCATCGTCGTCATGGGCTTCTATCTGTGGGGCGCGCGGCGCATGGGGGCGTTCAATGCGCTCTGAGCGCGCCACCCCACTCGGCCTGAAGGTCGCCGCCGGCGCCGGCCTCGCTTTCCTGCATCTGCCGATCCTGCTGATCTTCGTCTATGCCTTCACCACCGAGGACAAGAGCTACCAGTGGCCGCCGCCCGGCTTCACCGCGCAGTGGCTGGCGGTCACCTGGAACCGGCCCGATGTCTGGCAGGCGCTGGCGTTGTCGGTGAAGGTCGCCGCCATCTCGACCGCCATCGCGCTGGTGCTCGGCACGCTGTGCGCGGCCGCCGTCAGCCAGTCGCGCTTCTTCGGGCGCGAGACCATCTCGCTGCTCGTCATCCTGCCGATCGCGCTGCCCGGCATCATCACCGGCATCGCGCTGCGCTCGGCCTTCTCGATCGCCGAGATCCCGTTCTCGTTCTGGACCATCGTGCTCGGCCACGCGACCTTCTGCGTGGTCGTGGTCTACAACAACGCGGTCGCCCGGTTCCGCCGTACCTCGGCCTCGCTGATCGAGGCCTCCTTCGACCTCGGCGCCGACGGCTTTCAGACCTTCCGCTACGTCATCCTGCCCAATCTCGGCACGGCGCTGCTGGCCGGCGGCATGCTCGCCTTCGCGCTTTCCTTCGACGAGGTCATCGTCACCACCTTCACCGCCGGCCAGCAGCAGACCCTGCCGATCTGGATGCTCGAGGAACTGGTGCGCCCGCGCCAGCGCCCGGTCACCAATGTGGTGGCGATGGTCGTCGTGATCGTCACGCTGATCCCGATCCTCGCCGCCTTCTACATCACCCGCGACGGCGACCAGATCGCCGGCGGCGGCAAATAGCTCCCAAGGAGGAAGAAGATGGACACCCAGATGTTGATCGGCTCGAAATTCGAGAGCGGCACGGAAGCAGCCGAGACGATCCTCAACCCGCGCAACGGCGAGACGATCATGGAGCTTGCCGAAGCCTCCCAGGGGCAGATCGACACGGCCGTGGCCGCCGCGCGCAAGGCGTTCGCGACATGGTCGCGCACCACGCCGGCCCAGCGCGCCGGCTATCTGCTCAAGATCGCCGAGCGCATCGAAGCCGATGCGCAGGCCTTCGCGGCGCTGGAGGCGCTCAACTGCGGCAAGCCGATCAACGCCGTGCTCAACGACGAGATTCCGGCGATCGTCGACTGCTACCGGTTCTTCGCCGGCGCCGTGCGGGCGCTGCCCGGCGTGGTGGCCGGCGAATACATGCCCGGCCACACCTCGATGATCCGCCGCGATCCGATCGGCGTCGTTGCCTCGATCGCGCCGTGGAACTACCCGCTGATGATGATGGCCTGGAAGCTGGCGCCGGCGCTCGCCGGCGGCAACACGATCGTGTTCAAGCCGTCGGAGCAGACGCCGCTCACCGCGCTGAAGCTCGCCCGGGTGCTGGCCGAAATCCTGCCCGAGGGCGTGTTCAACCTGGTGCTGGGGCGCGGCGAGAGCGTCGGCAACGCGCTCATCAATCATCCGGGCGTCGCCATGATATCGATCACCGGCGACATCGCCACCGGCAAGAAGGTGCTCCAGGCGGCGGCCAAGTCGGTCAAGCGCACCCATCTGGAGCTGGGCGGCAAGGCGCCGGTGGTCGTGTTCGACGACGCCGACCTGGATGCGGTGGTCAGGGGCCTGCGCGCCTTCGGCTACTACAATGCCGGCCAGGACTGCACGGCGGCCTGCCGCATCTATGCCGGCTCAAAAGTCTATGACCGGCTGGTGGCCGACCTGACCGCCGCGGTCGCGACGATCCGCTATGGCGAGGCCGACGACACGAGGAACGAGATCGGGCCCTTGATCTCCAGGCGCCAGCGCGATCGGGTCGCCTCGTTCGTCGAGCGGGCGGCCGAGTTGAAGCACATCGAGATCACCACCGGCGGCAAGCCGGCCAATGGCAGCGGCTTCTTCTACCAGCCGACCGTGGTGGCCGGCGCCCGCCAGGAAGACGAGATCGTGCGCCGCGAGGTGTTCGGCCCGGTCGTCTCGGTCACCCGCTTTTCCGACGTCGACCAGGCGGTGGCCTGGGCCAACGATTCCGACTATGGCCTGGCCTCGTCGGTGTGGACGCGCGACGTGGGCCGCGCGATGGCCTGCGCGGCGCGCCTGCAATATGGCTGCACCTGGATCAACACCCATTTCATGCTGGTCAACGAGATGCCGCATGGCGGCCTGAAACAGTCCGGCTACGGCAAGGATATGAGCCTCTACGCGCTGGAGGACTACACGGCCGTGCGCCACGTCATGGTGGCGCATTGAAGGTCTTTCCGAGCGGCAATGCGCGATCGACCCGTTGATGCCCGGACGGGCAGACCGGAGTTCCGATCCCGTTCCCGCGTTTCGCCTGCCGGTGTTCCGGTGATGCCGCCGAGCCGCTTGGAGCATGATCCGATCCAACCGGATCGGAATGTTGCAGGATCTGTATGTTCTGCCGCATCAGCTCGCCTGCCACGCGCAGCCGCCGGCGCCTCGCGTCGGCCGGGCTGAAGCCGTCCACCATCTTTTGCATCGTCGCCGGGTAGGGGAGCGGCGGCGTCTGGCGCCAGCCCCGCGCCGGCCATGAACGCTGCCGCCCCGTCAGCCCCGCGTGGCCACCCCTCGGCCAGCCTTGGGCCACCCCTGTTCCGCCCCGCGCCAACCCGGTGCCAACCCGGCTCCGATGGCGACTATTGACAGCGGCGGCATACGGTGATTTATATTCGACCGTCTGGTTGGTCTAATATCATCAACCCACCGTTTCTCGCTTGGGAGGAGCTCATGGCTTCGTTTGGAAAGGCCGCGTCGCTGGCGCTGGCCGCAGCATTGTCGATCGGGCTGGCGACCTTGCCGGCATCAGCCGAGGACGCGCCGGGGGTCACGCCCGACAGCGTCAAGATCGGCTCGTGGGTGGCGCTCAGCGGCCCGGTCGCCGTCTACGGCGTGCCGCTCAGGGCCGGTGTCCAGTCCTATTTCGACCTGGTCAATGACCGCGGCGGCATCAACGGCCGCAAGATCGAGTGGATCGTCGAGGACAATGCCTATAATCCGCAGCAGACTGTCGCCATCGCGCGCAAGCTGATTTCGAGCGACAACGTGCTGGCGCTGGTGGTGCCGCATGGCACCGGCCAGTCGGCGGCTGCCTTCCCCTACGCCATCGACCAGCAGAAGGTGCCGATGCTGCTGCCCTATGGCGGCGCCAAGGACTGGTACGACCCGCTGAAGCCGGGCCTGCTCGGCCTGCATGTCCTCTATGAGGACCAGGCGGCCGCCATCGGTCGCTGGGCCGCCCAGGACGGCCACAAGAAGGTGCTGGTCATCTACGGCGCCAACGCCGCCTTCGAGAACGTCGCCAACCATGTCGAGCCCGGCGTCAAGGCGCTGAGCCAGGACGCCAGCGTCGAGCTGCTGCCGGTCAAGATCGGCACCACCGACTACGGACCGATCGTGCTCGACATCATGAACCGCAAGCCGGACGCCATCGTCTGCATCCAGCTCCTGCAGGAGATCGTGCTGCTGTCAAAGGGGCTCAAGCAGCAGGGCGCCGACATCCAGGTCTACAGTTACGCGCCGACCGTTGGCCAGGCCACCATCGATCTCGGCGGCGAGTTCGTCGAAGGGCTGAAGGCGCCGTCGCTGACCAACTCGCCATTCTCCGACCATCCGGCTGCCCAGGAATATCGCGAGGCGCTCGCCAAATACGCCCCCGGCGAGAAGCCCGACTTCGTCTCCTATCTCGGCTTCGGCGCGGCCAAGATATTCGCCGAGGCGCTGTCGAAGGCGCAGGAGCCGCTCACCCGCGAGTCGCTCCTGGGCGCCTTCCATGCGATGCAGGGCTATGACTCCGGCATCTTCCCGCCGGTGACCTTCGCGCAGGAACGGCCGCTCGGCGGCCATCTGCTACAGCCGATGCAGGTCAAGGACGGCAAGTGGGTCGAGGTTGGCGACGTGATCGACGTCAACCAGTTCTAGTCGAAGCCGGGTCGGCGTGCCGCCCGGCCGGTGGTCGGGCGGTGGCGCGTGGCGGCATCCGCCCCCGGGCAAGGCCGGCGCGCGCCGGCCTTCCCAATGGCACAAATCCCGTGGATGCTCTGCGGTTCTGAAGGCGAGGAGCTGGGACAATGGGCGACATCATCTCGTTGATCATATCCGGCATCGCCAATGGCTCGGCCTATGCGCTGCTCGCGCTCGGCATCGTCATCATCTTCCGTTCGACCGACACGGTGAACTTCGCCATCGGCGACACCGGCACGCTGGCGACCTTTGCGGCGCTGAGCGCGATCGCGGCGGGGGTGCCGATCGCGGCGGCCTTCTTCCTGGCGATCGCGGTGGCCGGCGTCGTCGGCATAGCGGCCGAGCGCCTGCTCATCCGTCCGCTCGGCCATGGCCAGCACCTCCTGTTCGTCGCGCTGGTCATCACCATCGGCCTCGGGCTGGTGATGCAGGCCGGCATGGGCGCCTTCTGGGGCAACACGCCGAAGCCGTTCCCGCCGCTGGTGCCCGGCTGGATCCAGGTGGCCGGGGTCGCCATCTCGCTCAACAAGATCGCGGCGACCGTCTTCGCGCTGATCGCCATGGGTTTCGTCGCCTGGTTCTTCGGCTACATGCCGTTCGGCATTGCCATGCGGGCGAGCGCGGAGGACCCGCTCGCCGCCCGCATGCTCGGCCTCAACACCGGGCGCATCGCCTCGATCGCCTGGTTCCTCGGCTGCGGGCTCGCGGCGATAGCCATGTTCTTTTTGGCGGCCGAATCCTCGCTCAATCCGCACATCGCCCACAGCCCGCTGTTTCGCGCCTTCGCGGGCGTCTTTCTGGGCGGCCTGACCTCGATGCCGGGTGCCGTCATCGGCGGCTTCGCCATCGGTGTGCTCGATAACATCGCCGGCCACTACATCTCGGCCAACTATCGCGACACCATTGTCTTCACCGTGATCGTCGTGGTGCTGTTCGTCCGTCCGGCCGGGTTCCTCGGCTCCATCCGCAAGGAGCGCGTGTGATGAAGCTCGCCTCCAACCGCCCGGCGCGCGCCGCGCTGATCGCGCTCTGCGGCCTCCTCACCTGGCTGGTGGTGGTCCATTCCGGCCTCGTTGGCGACTATGTCGGGTTCGTCGTCGTCGCCATCGCCTATTTCGCGGTGGTAACCATGGCCGTGTCGATGCTGGCGGGCTATTGCGGCATCTGGCCGATCGGTCACACCGCCTTCACCGCGACCGGCGCCTATCTGACGGTCAATCTGGGGCTTGCCGGCCTGCCGATCGAGGCGATCGTGCCGATCGCGGTCGTCACGGCGGCAGTGATCGGCTATCTGCTCGGCATGACGGCCGGCCGGTTCTCGATCCTCTATTTCGGCCTGCTGACGCTGGCGCTGAGCCTCGCCGCCTTCGAGGTGATCGGGCGCTGGGACCAGTTCACCGGGGGCGAGCACGGCATCGTCGTCCCGGCGATCCCCTCACTGCTGGCTGGCCGCCCGATCGGCCTGACGGACGCCACGGGTTTCACCCTGATCGTTGCGACCGTCGCGTTCATGGCGGTCGACCTCGTCTGCCGCGGTCCGGTTGGGCGCCGCTGGCTGGCGATCAAGAGCCAGCGCATTGCCTCGATGGCCTGCGGCTTCGTGCCGCCGCGCGAGAACGCCACCGCCTTCGGCTTCTCGGCCGGGCTCGCCGCCATGTCGGGCTGCGCCATGGCGATCGCCATCGGCTATCTCGATCCGGAAGGCTTCTCTCTCAATGCCGGCGTCACCATGCTGGTGGCGACCGTCGTCGGCGGCACCGGCAGCATTCTCGGCGCAATCTTCGGCGCCGCCTTCATCGTCGGCGTGCCGGAACTGGCGCGCGGCACCAGCAATGTCGCCCCCTTCATCTATGGCGGGGCGATGATCCTGGTGCTGCTGTTCCTGCGCAAGGGCGTGGTGCCGAGCATCATCGAGCTGCTGTCCGGCGGTTCGCGTGGCGCGCGCATGAAGGCGGCGGGACAGGGCGCCGCCAGGGGCGGCGACCTCGCCGCGCTGGTCGCCGACGTGTTGCCGAACCGCGGCAGCGATCTCGTTATCGAGGATGTGTCGGTCGCCTTCGGCGGCGTCAAGGCACTGCAGAACGTGTCGATCACGGTTCCGGCCGGCCGCGCCATCGGCCTGATCGGTCCGAACGGCTCCGGCAAGACGACGCTGCTCAACGTGCTGAGCGGTTTCGTCAAGCCGAAATCGGTCGGTACGCTGAAGGTCGGCAGTGTCGACCTGCAGGGGCTGGCGCCATGGGTGCGGATCGAGGCCGGCTTCGGCCGCACCTTCCAGCACGCCGAACTGTTCGGCGAACTGACGATCCGCGACGCGCTGCGCGTCGTGGCCCGCCAGGGCAGGGCGAGCCGGCTTGCCGCCGGCAGAACGCTCGTTGATGCCGACGCGGTGGCCGAGCGCATCATCGCCGGGCTCGGACTCGGCGAGGTGGCCGACAGCAAGCCGCACTTCCTGCCGTTCGGAATCCAGAAGGTCGCCGACATCGCGCGGGCGTTGGCCGGCGGGGCCGGGGTGCTGGCCTTGGACGAGCCGTTCTCCGGTCTCGACGCCGACGAATCGGCCAAGCTGCGTGCGATCCTGCGCGAACTGCGACAGGCGGGCGTCACCATTCTCATCATCGACCATGTCGTGCACGAAATCTTCGACCTCGCCGAATCGGTCTACGTGCTGGACTTCGGCAGCGTCATCGCTCACGGCACACCGGCGGAGATCAGGGCCAATCCGAAAGTGCGCGAGGCCTATTTCGGCATCACCGAGACGGCGGAGGCGCAGCATGCTTGACATGACCTCGGCGCCGCCGGCGCTCGCCGCCGAAGGCGTCACCCACCGCTATGGCGGTGTCTTGGCGCTTGATGGCGTGTCGGTACAGATCGGCACCGGCCAGTTCGTTTCGGTGCTCGGCTCGAACGGGGCCGGCAAGTCGACACTCGCCATGGTGCTCGCCGGCCTGCTGGCGCCCAGCTCGGGCACGGTGCGGGCCGGTGGCCATGCGGTCGCAAGTCGCGGCCACGGCGGACCCATCGCCGGCGTCAGCCTGGTGCCCGAGGGGCGGCGGCTGTTCGGCCAGTTGTCGGTGAGGGAGAACCTGCTGCTGGGTGGTTTCGGCGCCGGCGCCTCGGGCCGCGAAACGCGCAGGCGGCTCGACGAGGTGCTTGCCAGCCTGCCGAAGGCGCTGCGCGACGATCCCGGCCGGGCGGCAGCCACGCTGTCGGGCGGCGAGCAGCAGATGCTGGCGATCGGACGCGCCATCATGGCGCAGCCGCGCACGCTGATCATCGACGAGCCGTCGATGGGACTGGCGCCCGTGCTTATCAACCAGGTCTACGAATGGCTGTCTCGCCTGCACGCCGATGGCGTGACGATCCTGCTCATGGAGCAGATGGCGACGCATGCGGTGCGCCACTCCGACATGATGGTGATCCTCGACCGCGGCCGGGTGGTCTATGCGGGCTCGCCGCAGGGGGATGCAGCAAGCGCCGCGCTGATCAGCGGCTATATCGGCGAAGAGGCCTTGTGATGCGGGCGAGCCTTGACTGCGACCTCGTCGTGATCGGCGGGGGCATGGCCGGCATGACGGCGGCGGCGCGGGCGGCGGGCGCCGGGGCACGTGTTGTGGTCGTCGAAAAGGCGGCGGAGATCGGTGGCTCGGCGGCACTGTCGGGCGGCTATCTGTGGACATCGACATCGCTCGCGCAGATGCGGCGGCACGACGACGGCGACCCCGACCTGCACGCCGTTGTCATCGAGGAATATC
Organism: Alphaproteobacteria bacterium; assembly: GCA_016861165.1. Lineage (GTDB taxonomy): Bacteria > Pseudomonadota > Alphaproteobacteria > Rhizobiales > Rhizobiaceae > BOKV01. The sequence goes on from BOKV01000011.1 coordinate 46,957, forward strand.
CGGCCGTGCTCGAATGGCTGCGCCAGCGCGGCATCGAGATGGGGCCGCCGCAGCCGGTGTTGTTCGGCCGCGGCTGCCAGATCGACATGCAGGGGCATCTGCGCGGAGCGGTTCGTGATGTCGAGGCGGCCGGCGGACACGTCGTGCGCAACACCGAGACGCTCGCGATCCTGCGCGAAGGCGCCGGCGTGGCCGGCGTCGTCACCAGCCATGCCGACGGCGAGGCCGAGTTGCGGGCGCGAAAGGTGCTGATCGCCACCGGCGGCTTCCAGGGCGACGCCGAGATGCGGGCGCGCCACATCCACCCGGCGGCGCGCGACATGGGCCTGCGCTCCAACCCGGTCAGCAACGGCGCCGGGTTGGCGCTCGGCATCGCCGCCGGCGGGGCCATGGCCGGGCCGAATTCCGGCTTCTACGGCCATCTGGTCGCCCATCCGGTGGCGCTGAAGACTGATTCCGATTTCGTCAATTACACGCAATACCACTCGATCCATGGCGTGCTGCTCAACCGCGAAGGCCGGCGCTTCGTCGACGAGAGCCATGACGATCACGCCAGTTCGCAGGTGGCGCTGCGCCAGACTGGCGCAACCACGCTGCTGGTCTGGGATGCCCGCGTGCAGCGGGATTTCGCCACGGCGGCACCGGTGGCCGGAGCAGCCCCGCTCGACCGCTTCGAGCTTGCCGTCAAGGCCGGCGCGCGCGGCGGGCGCTTCGACCGGCTGGAGGACATCGCCCGCTTCGCCGACAGCCTCGGTTTCGACGGATCAGCGTGCGTCGCCACGCTCGCATCCTTCAACCACCAGGTTGCTCGTGCGCCGGAGGCGCTGGAGCCGCCGCGCGAGGGCCACTACCGGCCGGTCGACAAGCCGCCCTTCTATGTGCTCGAGGTCGCTTCGGCGATTACCTTCACCTTCGCGGGCCTGTGGACCGATGCGCGGGCGCGGGCGCTCGATCCGTTCGGGGCGCCGATCGAAGGGCTGTACGTGGCCGGCGCCGATGTTGGCAATGTCTATCGACGCGGCTATAGCGGCGGCCTGGCGCTGGCCGCCACCTTCGCCTTCCGGGCGATGCGCACGGCCGGGTTCTGAACCGAGGCGGAGCAGGCGGAAGTGGTCGATTTCGACGGAAAGGTCGCCGTGGTTACCGGAGCGGCAAGCGGCATTGGCCGGGCGCTGGCCGAGCGCTTCGCCGCCGAGGGGATGCGCCTGGTGCTGGCCGACATCGAACCGGCCCCGCTTCAGGCGGCTGCCGAGGCGCTGCGGGCCACCGGCGCGCCAGTCGAGTGGTGGGTGACCGATGTTGCGGACGCGGCCGCGGTCGAGGCGCTGGCAGAGACCGCCTACGGCCGTTTCGGTGCCGTTCACGTCTTGTGCAACAATGCCGGCATCGTGCCGGGTGGCCGTTTCCGCCCGATCTGGGAGTTCGCTCCGGAAGACTGGGCATGGACCATGGGCGTCAACCTGATGGGCATCGTCCACGGCACTGCGAGCTTCGTGCCGCGCATGCGGGCGACGGGCGAATGGGGACACGTCGTCAACACGATATCGGTGGCCGGACTGTTCGGCGGTGCCAACTCCCCGGTCTACAGCGTCTCCAAGCACGCCGCGCTGCGCGCCACCGAGGCGCTCCATGCGGCGCTCACCGAGGAGAACTCGCCGATCGGCGTTACCGCGCTCTGCCCGGGGGTGGTGCGGACCGGCATCGGCACGTCGGAGCGAAACCGCCCGCAGGCGCTGCGCCCGGTAGGGCAGGCGACCCGCGACAGCGACGCGATGCGCCAGGCCGCGGCGGCGGTGACGACGGCCGGGCTGGAGCCAGAGACGGTTGCCGGCATGGTGGTGGAGGCGATCCGCGAGCGGCGGTTCTATCTCATCACCACGGCCGCCTTCGACAGCGCCATCCGCACCCGCATGGAGGACATCCTGGCGCGCCGCAACCCGACGCCGGTCGACCTGCTCGCCCTGTCAAAGGGGGATGTCGGTGCCCGAGGGTGACGTCCGCCGCGTCGTCCTCGTAACCGGCGCGGCCAGCGGCATCGGCGCGGCGACCGCCCGCGCCTTCGCCGACCGGGGCGCGAACGTGATCCTGACCGACATCGACGAGGCGCGGCTGGCGGGGACGACGGCGGCACTGCCCGGCAGCGGGCACCTTGCAATGAAGCTCGACGTGATCGAGGAAACCGACTGGCGAGCGGCGCTGGCGGAGGTCGAACACCGCTTCGGGCGGCTCGACGTCCTCGTCAACAATGCCGGCTGGGCGACGCTGCGCGCCATCGCCGACACCAGCTTCGAACAATGGCGGCGGATCATCGCCATCAATCTCGACAGCGTCTTCCTCGGCACCAAACTTGCCATGCCGTTACTGGCCAGGTCGCGCGCCGGCGCCATTGTCAACGTGTCGTCGATCCGCGGCTTCGTCGCCGGTGTCGGCTCCGGCCCCTACAGCGCGGCCAAGGGCGGCGTACGCATCTTCACCAAGGCGACCGCGATCGAATGCGCGGCGGCCGGCAGCGGCGTGCGCGCCAATTCGGTGCATCCGGGCTGGGTCGACACGCCGCTGGCGCAGGCGACCGATCCGGCCATCATCGAACAGCTTCGCCAGAGCGTCCCGCAGAAGCGGCTGGCGCGGCCCGAGGAAGTCGCGGCGGCGATCGTCTTCCTCGCCTCGGAGGAGGCAAGCTACATCAACGGCACCGAACTCCTGGTCGATGGTGGCTTCACGGCGACCTGATCAGGGCGTGGCGGGGTTGTCGCGGATGACCTGGGGCGGCCACTCGATGCGGTCGAAGCGGTTGAGCGCCGGCGTCCACTCCACCACCCGCATGGTCGCGTAGACACCACCGGCATGGAACGGTTCGGCCTTGAGCCAGGTCCAGACGTCCTCGGCTCTGTCGGCCCGGAAGACGTAGATCGTGCCGCACTGGTTGCCATTGCCGTCCGTCATGGCGCCGGTCATCAGGAGGTTGCCGTCATTGCGGAGCACGTAGCGGCGGTGCTCGGCGCGCAGCGCATCGCGCCGGGCCATGGCGTGCGGCGGATGGTCGAAACCGATCGCGGCGAAATGCTTCATCACAGGTTCTCCTCAACCCTGACCATGACCTTGCCGAGATGGCGCCCGGCCAGCATCTGGCAGAAGGCGGCGGGCGCGTTGGCCAGTCCTTCGACGATGTGCTCGGACTGGCGCAGGCGGCCCTCGGCAGCCCAGGCCAGCGCCTTGTCGACAAATTCGGGAATGCGGTCGAAATGGCGCGAAGCGCGGAATCCCTCGATGCGAAGCGACTTGTAGACTGCCGGCCAGAGACTCGGACCGGCAGCCCATTGGTCGCTGTTGTATTCGGCCACCAGGCCGCACAGGATGACGCGCCCGGCGACGTTCATGCGGTCGAACACGGCGCGCAAGACATCGCCGCCGACATTCTCGAAATCGACGTCGATGCCGGCAGGGCAGGCTGCGTCGAGGCGCTCGACGAAATCGGGAGCGCGATAGTCGAGGCAGGCGTCGAAGCCGAGTTCGTCAACGACATGAGCGCATTTCTCGGGCCCGCCCGCGATGCCGACCGAGCGGGCGCCGAAGATGCGGGCGATCTGGCCGGCGACGGCACCGGTGGCGCCGGCGGCAGCCGAGACGACCAGTGTTTCGCCCGGTCGCGGCCGGCCCAGCTCGGCAACGCCAACATAGGCGGTGAAGGCGGAGAGGCCGAGCAGGCTCAGCCATTTCGGCTCGGGCGCGCGGTCGATGTCGATCTGGCGGAGACCATCGGCCGGCACCACCGCGTAGGCCTGCCAGCCGAAGAAGCCGGTGACATGGTCGCCCGGGCGGAAATGCGGGCTCAGCGAGCGGATCACCACGCCAAGCGCCGGCGAGGGGATCACCGCGCCGATTGCGACCGGACCGGCATAGGCCGATACCGCGTTCATGCGCGGGCGCAGCGCCGGGTCGACGGAAAGGTAGGTGGTCCGCACCAGCACATCGTCCTCCCCCGGCACCGGCATCGGGGCCGCGAAGAGCTCGAAATCCTCGGGCACCGGCGCGCCGGATGGCCGCCGCCCGAGGACGACCTGCAGGTTCTTCATGTCAGCCAGCCTTCGCCCGCGCCGCCTCGACGAGGCCGGCGCCCTTCAGCGCCTGCATCTGCTCGGGCCCGACCATCACCGCCTCGACATCGCGACGCGAGAACACCCAGCCGCGCTCGGGGTGGAGGCGGAACTCGTTGCGGTATTCGACGAGGAAGGTCGGCGGTTCGATCAGCCCCGGCGCGTGGCCGCGCATGCCGCGCACGCGATAGGCGATCGAGTAGCAGAAGCCACGGGCGCTGATGCCGCTCAGCACGTCGGTGACGTTGTTGGTGACGAGGTGACGGCAGATCATGTCCGGTTCGCGCGCCTCGAGCCAGCCGCGTATGGCGTCGCGGCCGCGGTATTGGCGGCCGAGCATGTCGAGCACGGCGTCATCGGTCCACAGTTCCATGAAGGCGTCGTGGTCGTAAGCGTCGAGCAGGTTGGCGTAGTGATTGACCAGCCTGGCGCAGGCCCGCTCGATCAGCATCATGTCGATTTCGTTCACGGTCCGGTTCCTTCGTGCGGTCGGTACTGCTCGGGGCGCCGAGGTACCAGTTCGGCCTCGGCAGCGTAGATGCGCTCGAACGCGTCGAGCAGGGCGGAGCGGTCGGCGACGAAGTCCAGTTCGCGCAGACCCAGCGGATCGAGTTGCGCCAGCAGGGCCAGTGCCGACTCCGGCGGTCCCGCCATTGGCGCCACCTGCGCCGGCTCGCCGAACGCAAAGCCGGTGCGTGCCCGCAATTCGTCGATGCCGCAGCCGGGCGCGAGCTCGGCCAGTTCCCAGCGCTTGGCGTCGTGCGACCAGCGCATCACGCACAGTTCGGTGAACAGCAGCGCCTCGCGCTCGCGCGTCGCCGCGCAGGTCGAGACGAAGTCGACGCGGCCGACGAGCTGGCGCGATGTGTGGGCCGGCAGGACGAAGAACACGGTGCGCGCGTCCGGCAGGCCGCGGGTACCGCCGAAGGCGACCTTGGGGCTGCCGGGCGTGCCGATGCCGGAGAGATTGGCGTTGGCGGCGCCGTCGACCTGGGCAGGCGTGGCCAGCAGCACATGCGGCTCGGACTGGGTCTCGAACACGCCGGGCAGGGTGACGCGGGCGCGTGGGCGGCGATTGAACAGCCAGGGGCGGGCATGCAGCGACAAAATGCCGGCCGGATCGTAGGCGCCGCCATGACCCCACAGGCACAGGCGGCTGCCCGCCAGACGTTGCGCCAGCATGACGCCGAGCGTCGCCGCAGCGGTCGCGGTGAAGGCGGTGCCCGCCGGCAATTCCCTGACATGGCGGGCGATCGCCCAGGCAAGGCGGTCGGCCGGGATCATGCCCGCCCCCCTTGCTCGCCGGCCGGCGCGGCGAGGGCCGAGGTGATGATGCGGGCAAGGCCATCGGCGGGTTCGCCCGCGGCGGCAGCCTCAACATAGCGGCGCAGCACCGCGAAATCGATCATGTAGTCGGGCAGGGCGCTGCCCGGCAGGGCCCCGCCCGGCGCCGGTACCACGGCGTCGACGGTGGCGGCTACAAGGTGAACCTCGCGATGGCGGCGCTCCAGTTCGGCGTCGTCGATCAGGCGCTCGGCCGAGATGACGACGCGCCGGGCGGCCCGCGCCAGCATGGCGTCGAGATAGGTATCGCCGCTGGCGAGCGCCCAGCCATCGGGATGGGCAGCCTCGACATGCAGGATGGCAAGGTCGATGCGCGGCGCGCGCACGGCGAAGGCGCCGTCGCCGCCGAACATGGCCGGAGCCGGCACGATGTTGGCGTTGACCTTCGGCAGATCGCTCGCCGGATCAAGCGGAACGACCGCATAGGGCGCCTGCTCGGCGGCGGCCCGCCAGGCGGCGAGCTGGGTGAACTCGGACCACTCGTCGAAGGCAATCGCGCCCGACTGGCGAGCGGCGCGGAACAAGGGGGCCAGGCCGAAATGGTCGAGGCCGACATGGCAGGCGCTGACCCGCGCAACCTTGCCGGCGGCCAGCAGCAGCTCGACATCGGCGCCGCCGGCGAAAGTCTCAAGCACAAGCGCGCCAGCCGGTACGGCGGCGATCTCGGCGACCAGCGCCATCGGCTTGCGGTCGAGCCCGAAGCCGCCGAGGCCGACGCACATGCCGTCGCGCAGGAACGGACGCAGCGCCGCAGCGGCGTCAGTGACCTTGGCCTGGCTGTCCTGACGCGTGCCTTGCGTCACCCGATCCTCCCAGCGCGCGGCAATGTCATGACCCCTTGCGCCACGCCGGCGAAACTAGGCCGGCGGCGGCCATCGGTCCACACCGACCGGGCACCACGCCCGGTCGGTGAACCTTGCGCCAACAAGTCATGCCGCATTTCGCAATAAAAAGCAACCGACTGGACGGTTGAAAGATTATGCGATATGAATACGGCTACCCCGGAGGACCGGATGCGCTTTCCGTTGACTGCTGAGGAAGAGGCCTTCAGCCGGCAGGTCCGCCAGTTCTGCGCCGACCGGCTGCCCTCGCGCCTGGCCGAGAAGGTTGCGGCCGGCGTCGATCTCGATCGCGACGACTATGTCGGCTGGCAGCAGACGCTCGCCGACGGCGGACTGCTCTGCGGCGCCTGGCCGCGGGGCCATGGCGGCAAGGGGTGGACGCCACTGCAGTCCTACCTGTTCGACGAGGAATGCTCGCTCGCCGGGGCGCCGTGGCTGCTGCCCTTCGGCGTCAACTATGTCGGCCCGGTCATCTTCACCTTCGGCAGCGAGGAGCAGGTCGCGCGCTACCTGCCGGGCATCCTCGATGCAACCACCTTCTGGTGTCAGGGCTATTCGGAGCCGGAGGCGGGCTCAGACCTCGCCTCGCTCAAGACCCGGGCCGTGCGCGACGGCGACCACTATGTCGTCAACGGCGCCAAAATCTGGACGACCATGGCGCACTGGGCCGACCGCATGTTCTGCCTGGTGCGCACGGCCGCCGACGGCAAGCCGCAGGCCGGCATCTCGTTCCTGCTGATCGACATGAAGGCGCCGGGCGTCACCGTGCGGCCGATCGTCTCGATGGAGGGGCGTCACCATCTCAACGAGGTCGTCTTCGAGGAGGTGCGCGTGCCGGTTGCCGACCGGGTGGGCGAGGAAAACGCCGGCTGGGCGATCGCCAAGTTCCTGCTCGGCAACGAGCGCTTGCTGGTCGCCGAGATCGGCAAGCAGAAGCGGACGCTGCGCCTGATCCGGCAGAGCCTTGAATTCCTCGCCGATGGCGGCGTGCGGCTCGCCGGGGCGGCTTGGGCGCGCGAACGGCTCGCCGAACTGGACGCGCGGCTCATCGCGCTCGAATGGACGGCGCTGCGCACGGTGCGGATGGCCGAGATCGCGGCGCCGGCGCCGGCGGCGGTCAGCATGCTGAAGATCAGGGGCTCGGAACTGGAGCAGGCGCTGACCGAGTTCGCCTTCGAGGTGCTGGGACCGGCCGGCTTGCGCTACGACCCGCTTCTTGGACTCGACGACGCCGAGCCCGTCGCCGTGCGGCGCAACGGCGCCGTGGCGCGCTATCTGTGGGCGCGCTGCGTCACCATCTATGGCGGCTCCAACGAAGTGCAGCGCAACATCATCGCGCGCAGCCTGCTGGCCGTGTGAGGAGAAGGTGGGCATGGACGGCATGCATGGGCTGATCGGCGAGGAGCAGGCGATGTTCGCCGAGGCGGTGAGGCGCTTCGGCGAACGCGAGTATGGCGATGGGTCGGCGCCGCACCGGCTCGGCTTCGACCGCGCCAGGTTGCGCCGGCTCGGCGAGCTGGGCTGTCTGGCCCTTGCCGTTCCGGAAGAACGTGGCGGTATCGGCGGGCCGGTCGAGGCGATGGCGGCGCTCGCCGCCCTTGCCCCCTTCATGGTACCGGAACCGCTCATCGCAAGCGGCGTCCATGCGGCGTCGCTGATCGCGGTCGCGGCCGGGGAAGCGGCGGCGGCGCGCCTGCTGCCGGGCATTGCCGCCGGCGAAACCGTTGCCGTTGTTGCCGATCTGGAAGACGGCGCCCGCTATGACCGCGGCCATGTGCGTGCCACCGCGCGGCGGACGGCCCGGGGCTATCTGCTCGACGGCTTCAAGCCGATGGTGCCGTTTGGTGCCGAGGCCGATCTCATCATCGCCAGCGCACGCCTCGATGGGGACGTTGCGCTGTTCGTCGTGTGGCCCGGTGGTGGTGTGGAGAGGACGCCAAGCCCGCGCATCGACGGCCTGCCGGCCGCCGACATCACGTTCTTGTCCTGCTCCGTCGCCGAAGAAGACCGGCTCGACGCGGCGCCGGCGATCGAGGCGCTGGAACGGGCGGCGGACGTGGCCACCGCCGCGCAGACCGCCGAGATGGTCGGGCTGATGGACGCGCTCAACGCGGCGACCATGGAGTACACGCGCACGCGCCGGCAGTTCGGCGTGCCGGTGGCGAGCTTCCAGGCCCTGCAGCACCGCATCGCCGACATGTGGATCGCCTGCGAGGAAACGCGCTCGATGGCCGCGGCCGCCGCGCTCGCCTGCGGCGCCGGCGACGCGACGCGCTCACGCACCGTTTCGGCGGCGATGCTGATCGCCTGCGATGCCGCGCAGCGTGTCGCCAACGAGGCGATCCAGATGCATGGCGGTATCGGCACGACCGACGAACTGATCGTCAGCCATTGGTACCGCCGGCTTGCCGCGCTGCGTCAGGAACTGGGCGACCGGCGCAGCCATCTGGCCCGTCTCGCTGCCGTGGCGTAACAGGACGGCGCGAAGCGCTACTTGCCGCCGAAGACCGGGCGCCGCCCCTCGGCGAAGGCGGCGACCGCCTCGGCATGGTCGGGCAGCACGCTGGAGGCGACCTCGTAGGCGAGCGACGCCTCGAACACCGAATCGGCGCGCTGCCTGAGACCCAGATTGACCGAGCGCTTGGTCCAGCGGATCGCCTGCTGGGCTCCGCGCAAGAGCTTGTCGGCGTACCGGTCGACCTCGGCGTCAAGTTCGCCCGCCGGCACGGCGCGGTTGATGAGGCCGATCTCGGCCGCGCGGGCGGCGGTGAGCAGATCGCCGGTCAGCAGGAATTCCTTGGCGCGGGCATGGCCGATGAGATGCGGCCAGATGACAGCGCCGCCATCGCCGGCGACGAGGCCGACGCGTACATGGGGATCGCCGATGCGTGCCGTCTCGTCGGCGATGATGATATCGCAGAACAGGGCGAGCGTGGCGCCGAGGCCGACAGCATCGCCGTTCAGCCGGCAGATCACCGGCTTGTCGAGGTCGAGGAGCGTGTGCACGATGCTCCGGCCTTCCGGCGTGATGGCCGCCATGCCGCCCGGCTGCACCAGCATGGCCTGCATCCAGGCGATGTCGCCGCCGGCGCAGAACGCCTTGCCCGCGCCGGTCAGTACGACGAGGTCGGCTGCCTCGTCGCCGGCCACATCCGCGAAGATGGTGGACAGTTCGTGGTGCATGCGCGCGGTGACGGCATTGAGCGCATGCGGATTGTCGAGCGTCAGCGTGAGCCGGCGGCCGTCGCGGGTGACCCCGATGCTGGTATAGCCGTCATAGCGCATGATTACCTCCCTCGCGGCCGGCGGCGGTCAGGTCAGCGTCAGGCCGCCATCGACGACAAGGGTGTGGCCGGTAACATAGCTGGCCGCGTCCGAGGCGAGATAGGCAACCGCCGCCGCGATCTCGTGCGGGTCGCCGAGCCGCCTCATCGGCACGTCGCGGCGCATAGCCTCGACCGATTCGTCCGGCACGCTGAGCGTCAGCCCGGAGCGCATCTGGCCCGGCGCGATGGCATTGACGCGCACGCCACGGTCGGCCCACTGCGCGGCGAGGTCGCGCGTCAGGTGGATCAGTGCCGCCTTGGTGGTGGTGTAGGGCACGATCTGGGCGCGGTCGGGCGTGAACGAGGTCAGCCCGCCGGTGGACGCGATGAAGACGATGGAGCCGCCGCCACGCGCCAGCATCAGCCTGGCCGACTCGCGCGCCGCCACGAAGGCGCCGGTCAGGTTGACCCCGACGACCTTCTGCCAGCCGGCAAGCGGGATTTCCTCGGGCGGGCCGGACCATGAGGCGCCGGCATTGTCGACCATGATGTCGAGGCGGCCGAAGGCTGCATGGGCCTCGGTGACAGCGGAGCGGACCTGGTTTTCGTCGGAGATGTCGCAGCCGAGCGCCAGCGTGGAAACGCCGAAACAAGCGGCGATCTCGTCGGCGAGTAGCTGGCACTGGCCGGTCTTGCGAGCGGCGAGCGCCACTGCCGCGCCGCGGTCGGCAAGCGCGGCGGCAATCGCATGCGCCAGTTCGCCATGGCCGCCGAAGACGAGCGCCGCGCGGCCAGCGAGCGACGCCATGCGGTCGAGGAAGCCTGGCTCCAAGGCGTGCCCGTGCGCCATCGCCTCAGCCTTCGCGCAGGCAGAAAAAGGCCCCGCGAAACGGGCTCGCGGGGCCAGCGGGAGGAATGGTCAGCGGCCGACCCATTTGGGCGTGCGCTTCTCGAGGAAGGCGGCAACGCCCTCCTTGGCGTCGGCCGACTGATGGACGACGTTGCAGGTCATCGTTTCGAGCGTGATCAGCGACTCGGTGTCGGCGTCGAGACCGCGATTGATCGCCTCCTTGGTCATCCACATGCAGAAGGGGCTCTTGTCGATCAGCGGCTCGCAGAAGCGCTCGATCAGCGCGTCAAACTCTTCCGGCTCGGATACGTCGTTGACGAGACCCCAGTCCCGGGCCTCGGTGCCGGAGAGCAGCTTGCCGGTCAGCATCAGTTCCTTCGACTTGCGGAGCCCGATATAGCGCGGCAGGCGGTAGATCGGGCCGGCGCCGCCGAACAGGGCACGGCGGATGTGGAAGTCGCCGATGCGGGCCGTCGTCGTCGCCAGCGCGAAGTCGCACGAGATCATCAGTTCGAAGCCGCCTGCGACCGCATAGCCCTCGACGGCGGCGATGGTCGGCTTCTTCATGTTGAAGAAATGGTCATAGGTGCGCGCCGATTTCTGCGCCAGCTCGAGCGAATCGACCGTGGTGTGCAGGCGGGGGCCGACAAGCTGGCCGAGATCGGCGCCGGCGCAGAAGGTGTTGCCGCGGCCGCGGAAGACCACCACGCGGACGCTCTGGTCGTCCTCGGCGCGACGGCCATACTCGCCGAGCAGGTCGAGAACGCGCGGGCTGACGCAGTTCTTGACTTCCGGCCGGTTGATCCAGATCGTCGCGACCGGACCCTTCACTTCGTACTGGACGACATCGTCCATCACAGCCTGGTCCATTCTACGTTCTCCGTTCGTCATTGCCCTTGCCATGTGGCAGGCAGTCGCCGGGGTCGGGTTGCCGACCGCTGGAAATTATCATCGACTGACTAGTCGGTCTATCAATGCAGCGGAATGATGCGCCTGTCAATAGCGACCGTGCCTGCTCAACCCGAAATTTCAACATTCGACCTTCTGGACGGTCTATCATGCAACCTGCTACCCTTGCTGCACACGCGGCTACAGCGAGGATCAAGGGTTTGATGGACAAGGCAGGATCGCCGGCGCGGCGGCAGGAGGAGGCGGCCCAGGACAAGCCGGCGCCGCGCAAGCGCGGGCCCAAGGTCGATGTCGAGCTGACCCGCCAGCGGCGCGCCGACATCACCCGCGAGGCGGCGAACCTGTTCGACAAGGTCGGCTACCACCGCGTCAACATGGAGATGATCGCCGAGGCCGCCGGCCTGAAGAAGCCGACGCTCTATCACTATGTGGCGGGCAAGGAAGAAATCCTTTTCCGCATGCAGGAATCGATGATGCTGCCGTTGCGCGAGAGGCTGAACGAGCGCATCGCCGCCGGCATGGACACGATGTCGATCCTGCGTGGCATCTACGAGGACATCTTCCGCAACCTGCACGACTCACCCGGCACGGTGCGCTCCTTCTTCGAACACCAGCGTGATGTCGGACCCGAGCGCGAGGCGGAAATCCGCAAGCAGCGCGTCGAGTTCACCGCCCAGGTGATGAAGATCATCTCCGACGGCATGGATGCCGGCATCATCAACCGCGCCGATGTGCGGCTGATGACGCTGTGCTTTTTCGGCGTCGCCAACTGGGCCTATCAGTGGTACCGGCCGGGCCGCGACCCCGAGCCGGAGGTGATCGCCGGCCAGTGCTTCGACATCTTCGCGCGTGGCATGGCGGCGCGGCCGGCCGGCTAGAGCCGACCCAACCGGATCGGGATTCAGCTCTATCCATTTGTCCGCCTCGCGTTGCCGGTCGTCGGGAGGCTGTGAACGGCGCGGCGGTCAGATCGCGCGCGCCACGCGCTGGGCATCGAGGAGGGCGTGCGAGATCCGCCGAGGCGTGACGCAGTCGCCGACGAGGTGGACACGGCCGGCGGCAAGGGCGCCGCGCGCCGGGAGCGGAGCGGCGAGCCGCCCCGTCTGGTGGACGATCAGGTCGCACGGCAGTTCGTGCTGCGCGTGCGAGACCAGGCTGACGACATTGACGCTGGCCGGGGCCGCCGGCTCAACGGAACTGAGCACATGGAAATCAGTGCCGGCCGCGCCGAGCCGCGCGACGAGCGGGCCGACACTCTCGACCGGCAGGTTGGCGCCGATGGCGGCCGAACTGGTCACGAACGTGACCTGCCAGCCGGCCACCGCCAGCATCTCGGCGGCGCCGTAGCTGAACCAGAAACCGACGCCGTCGTCGGCGAGCACGGCGCGGCCCGACCCCCGCGGCGCCGGCGCGCCGTCATGGATCACATTCCACCACGACAGGGCCGCCGGCCCGCCGGTCTGTTCCACCAGCGGGGCGGGTGTGGCGCCGGTGGCGACGATCACCGTCTCGTAGTCGCCGTCGAGCTCGGCGAGGTCGTCGATGCGCCGTCCGAGGCGCAGGTCGACGCCGGCGAGGCGCATCTCGCCGGCCAGATGATCGATGAAGTCGATGAGCCCGGTGCGGCCGGGCAGGGAAGCGGCGAGCAGGAACTGGCCGCCCAGCGCCTCCGAGGCTTCGAACACGGTGACGGCGTGGCCGCGCAGCGCCGCGACGCGGGCGGCCTCCATGCCGGCCGGCCCGCCGCCGATCACCGCGACACGCCGCCGGGGCACGGCCTGGACGAGATGGTCGAACAGCGCGCGCGTCTCGCGCCCGGTCTCGGGATTGAGCGAGCAATGCAAGTGCGGGCTGAAGGCGCGGCAGTCCTGGTTGAGGCCGACGCAGGGGCGGATGCGGGCTTGCCGGCCGCCGCGCGCCTTGGCCGCGAATTCGGCGTCGGCGACGAAGGCGCGAGCCATGCCGACAAGGTCGGCCACGCCATCGGCGAGCAGGCTTTCGGCGACCTGCGGGCTCGCCACCTTCTGGCCGACAATGACCGGCAGACCGCTTTCGCGACGGATGATGCCGGCGGCGCGGGCGGTGGGCGCCACCGGTGCGGTCGCGTCTTTCACATAGGCGTTGCGCATGCCGACGGTGATCGACAGATAGTCGGTCTCGCCCTGCGCGGCCAGCGCCCGGGCGATGGCGGCCGTGTCGCGGATGCCGAGGCCGTCCGGCGTCTCCTCGTCAGCCGAAAGGCGGACGCCGATGATGAAGTCGCCGCCGCAGGCCGCGCGCACGGCTGCGACCGTCTCGGCGAGCAGGCACAGCCGCTTGCGCGGCGATCCGCCCCAGCCATCGTTGCGGGTGTTGGAGGCGGGCGACAGGAACTGGGCGAACAGGTAGCCGTGAGCGGCATGCACCTCCATGCCATCATAGCCGGCTTCGCGCAGGTTGAGCGAGGCGGCGGCGAAGCCGGCGATGATGTCGCGGATCTCGGCTTCGTCGAGCACGTGCGGCGGCCAGGGATCGCGCGGGCCGCGCATGGCCGAGGCGCCGGCGGGCGCGAATTCGGAATCGCCGCCGATCGTCTCGCGGCCGAGATGACAGAGCTGACCGACGATGCGCGCGCCGAGAGCATGCACGGCGTCGGTGCGGCGTCGCAGCGCCGGCACTGCCTCCGGATTGAAGGCTTCGACCAGGTTGCGCACGCGCATGCGGCTCTGCGCACAGGCGATGGTGCCGCCGGTGATGACCATGCCGACGCCACGCGCCCGCGCGGCGAAATATGCCGTGTCCTCGCCGGTCGGCACTCCATCGCGCACCATGCCGTTGCCATGTGGCAGCATGACGAGGCGGCTGGCGAGATCGAGCCGGCCCGACCGGTAGGGCGAGAACAACCGGGCAAAGGGCTGGTCGGCGTCGGCCGCCGTGACGGTTTCCATCGAGCTTGCTCCGTGCCACATTCCGTCAGATATAATCGACCGTCTGGACGTTCTATTATTTTTATTATGTCCTTTCACGAAAGGGGCGGCCCAGTCAAGCGCGGCGATCGCAGCGGGCGGAGGGGTTGAAGCGGTGGACGCCGGCCGATATGGCGACGCCGTGTCCGGACAGCATGGTGGATCGGGCTGGCCAAGGCGCCTGGCGAAGTGTCCAATGCTCGCGCCGATTCCCCGCGTGAATGGGTGATCGTCCGAGACCGGTTGTGTCTCGTCATTCCGGTCAGCAAGCGAGGACGCGATGAAGAACGAAGACCGCGCATCGGGGGGAACGGCCACGGCAGCCGCCCTGGTCGACGCCCACATCAACGCGCTCAGCGACTGGCGCGGCGAGGTGCTGGCGCGGGTGAGGGCGCTCATCATGCAGGCCGATGCCGACATCGTCGAAGAGGTGAAATGGCGCAAGCCTTCCAACCCGGCGGGCGTTCCGGTGTGGTCGCATGGCGGTATCGTCTGCACCGGCGAGACCTACCGGGACAAGGTCAAGCTGACCTTTGCACGCGGCGCCGCGCTTGAGGATCCGCGCGGCCTGTTCAACGCCAGCCTTGACGGCAATGCCCGGCGCGCGATCGACCTGCGCCAGGGCGATCCGCTCGACGCGGACGCCTTCAAGGCACTCGTCCGCGCCGCGGTGGCGCTCAACCTGTCGCGACGGCGCGGATGACCCGGCCCAGTCCCGCTCCGTGCGCCGGCCGGCTGATCCACGTCGGCGTCACGCCGCCGGACCCGGTTGGGTCAATCCGACTCCGCAATATATTGCCGACCGTCCGGTCGTTCTATTAATATAGAAATCTGATGAGGGGTTTTCACCCGGCGAAGCGCGGCCGCGGCGCGCCGGCAAGGCAGAGGAGGGCGTGAAGGTGCTTCTCGAAGGAAGAGTGATCCTGGTCACGGGTGCGGCAGGCGCGCTCGGCAGTGCCATCTGCGCGGCGGTTCGCCAGCACGGCGGCACGCCGTTTCGCACCGACATCGCGCAAGGCCCCGACGTCGATGCGCGCCACGACGTGACCAGCGAAGCCGGCTGGGCCGGCGTATGTGCCACGATCGAGCGTCGGCACGGCCGGCTTGACGGCCTGGTCAACAATGCCGGCATCATCCGCGTCGGCTCGGTCGAGGCGACGGCGCTCGCCGATTTCCGCCTTGTGATGGCGGTCAATGTCGAGGGCGTGTTCCTCGGCTGCAAGGTCGCCTGGCCGCTGTTGCGCGAGAGCGACGGCGCCGCCATCGTCAATGTCAGTTCGACGGCGGGTCTCGTCGGCAGCGCCGACCATGCCGCCTACAACGCGTCGAAGGGCGCGGTGCGGCTCCTGTCGAAATCGGTGGCGCTGCACGGCGCGCGGCTCGACCCGCCGATCCGCTGCAATTCCCTGCATCCGAGCCTGATGCCGGGCAACATGGCCGAAACCATCGTCGCCGGGGCCGAGGACCCGCAGGCGGCGATCGAGGCGATCGTGGCCGCCCGCAATCCCCTCCGGCGCCTGGCGCGCACCGAGGAAGTGGCGGCGGCGGCCGTCTTCCTGCTGTCGCCGATGTCCTCCTACATGACCGGCAGCGAGCTCGTCTGCGACGGCGGCGCCACCGCACTCTGATCCATTGCTGCTTCCGCCGCCGCGTTGCCGTGCCGGCGTCTTGCGCCGCCTCGCCGTGGTCTGGCGGCCCGCCACTGCCGCGATGTTTCTAACAACCGACTAGACGGTTGGTATTTTATTGGCTACATTCGCGGCCGTGTCGGCGGGGGCGGGAACCGCGCGGCGGCTGCCCATGGAGAAGACCGCGATGTTTCATTTCACTCGGCGTTCGCTCGAACTCCAGGAACGCATGAAGGCGTTCATGGATGCCCATGTCTACCCGGCCGAACCGGTCTACCGCGAGCAGCAGGCTGGCCTCGCCGACCGCTGGGACAGCCCGCCGATCATGGATGAGCTGAAGGCCAGGGCCCGCGCCGAAGGGCTGTGGAACCTGTTCCTGCCGGAGAGTGAAGAAGGCGCCGGCCTCACCAACATGGAATACGCGCCGCTATGCGAGATCATGGGCCGCTCCTATATCGGGCCAGAGGTGTTCAACTGCTCGGCGCCCGACACCGGCAACATGGAGGTGCTGGAGCGCTATGGCACCGAGGAGCACAAGCGGCGCTGGCTCAGGCCCCTGCTCGACGGGGAAATCCGCTCAGCCTTTTCGATGACCGAGCCGGCGGTCGCCTCATCCGATGCAACCAACATCAGCCTGACCGCCGTGCGCGACGGCGACAGCTATGTGCTGAACGGTCGCAAATGGTGGACGTCCGGAGCGGGCGACAACCGCACCAGGATACTGATCGTCATGGCCAGGACCAATCCGCAGGCGCCACGCCACCAGCAGCACTCGATGATCCTGGTGCCGAAGGACACGCCGGGGGTGAGGCTGGTGCGCTCGCTCAAGGTGTTCGGCTATGAGCACACCCCTTGCGGCCATTTCGAGATCGCGTACGAAAACGTCCGCGTGCCGGCCGAGAACCTGCTGCTTGGCGAGGGGCGCGGCTTCGAGATCGCGCAGGGCCGGCTCGGCCCCGGCCGCATTCACCACTGCATGCGCATGATCGGCGTGGCCGAGCGGGCGATGGATGCGATGATCGCGCGCGCGCGCCAGCGCGTCGCCTTCGGCAAGACGCTGGCCGAGCAGGGCATGGTGCGCGAGGCGATCGGGCTGTCGCGCATCGACATCGACCAGGCGCGGCTGTTGACCCTGCACGCGGCCGACATGATGGACAAGGTCGGCAACAAGGCGGCGCGCAGCGAGATCGCCCAGATCAAGGTGGTGGCGCCAAACATGGCCTTCCGCGTGCTCGACCGGGCGATCCAGATCCATGGCGGGGCCGGTGTCAGCGAGGATTTTGGCCTCGCCGACGCCTGGGCCTTCGCCCGCGCGGTGCGGCTGACCGACGGCCCAGACGAGGTGCATCTGGCAACCATCGCCAAGATCGAGCTTGCCCGGCAGCTGCCGGACAAGCCCTGGTAGACGGGCCAGTCCCGCATGAGCCTCAGGGACGAAACCACCGAAATGCGCGCCGGCCACGCCCTCGACGTGGCGCGGCTGGTCGACTATCTGGCCTGCCAGGTGCCGGAGATCCGGCGCGGAGCGGTGGTGCGCCAGTTCCGCGGCGGCCAGTCCAACCCGACCTTCCTGATCGAATCGGACGGCCGGCTGTTCGTGCTGCGCAAGAAGCCGCCGGGGGCGCTGCTGCCTTCGGCCCACCAGGTCGAGCGCGAATACCAGGTGATGAGGGCGCTCGCCGGCACGGGCGTGCCGGTGCCGCGGATGATCCTGCTGTGCGAGGACGCCTCGGTCATCGGCACCGCCTTCTACGTGATGGAGGGGATCGAGGGGCGCGTCATCCGCGACCTGACCCTGCCGGAGCTGTCGCCAGCCGAGCGCGCCGCCACCTACCGGGCGATGGTGGAGACGCTCGCCGCCTTGCACATGGTCGACTGGCGCGCCGTCGGGCTCGAAGGCTTCGGCAAGCCATCCGGCTATGTGGCGCGCCAGGTGGTGCGCTGGTCGAAGCAGTATGAGGCGTCGAGGACGCACGACATCCCGGCCATGGACAATGTGATGGGCTGGCTCGCCCGCCACATGCCGCGGGACGACGAGGCGGCGATCGCGCATGGCGATTTCCGGCTGGAGAATATGATCCTGCATCCGCACCAGCCGCGCGTGCTGGCCGTGCTCGACTGGGAACTTGCCACGATCGGCCATCCGCTGCCCGATCTGGCCTACAACTGCCTGCCCTATCACGTGCCGGCAAACTTCCCGGGCATCGGCGGGCTGAAGGACATGGATTTCGCCGCGACCGGCATTCCGAGCGAGGCCGACTACGTTGCCGCCTATTGCGCCCGCACCGGCCGCGCGGCGATCGCCGACTGGGACTATTATCTGGCCTTCTCGCTGTTTCGCACCGCCGCCATCCTGCAGGGCGTGCATGCCCGGGCGCTGCAAAAGACCGCCTCGAACGCCAACGCGCTGGCGGTCGGGAAACTCGCCACCGAGGCTGCCGAGATCGCCTGGCAATGCGCTCTCAAGGACGGACGTCCGTGAGGGCGAAACGGCTGGCGCTGTCGCCGGCCTTGGGTTAGTCGCGATGAGGAAACAGCACCGGGAGAAAACGCCATGAACGCCGCCGTCATCGTCGCAACCGCCCGCACGCCGATCGGCCGGGCCTATCGCGGCGCCTTCAACAACAGTTCGGCGCCGGCGATGGCCGCCCATGCCATGCGTCACGCCGTCGAGCGGGCGGGGCTGGCGCCGGACGCGGTCGAGGATGTGGTGCTCGGCTGCGCGCAGCAGCAGGGCACCAGCGGCTTCAACGTGGCGCGCCAGGCGGTCATCCGCGCCGGCTTCCCCGTCAGCGTCGCCGGCACCAGCGTCGACCGCCAGTGCGCCTCGGGCCTGCAGGCGATCGCCAACGCCGCGCGGGCGGTCGCCCATGACGGGGTGACGGTGGCGGTCGCTGGCGGGGTTGAATCGATCAGCCTCGTGCAGAACGAGCACTATAACCTGCACCGCTGGAACGACGAGGAAATCCTCAGGCTGAAGCCCGAACTCTACATGCCGATGATCGACACCGCGGAGACGGTGGCGCGGCGCTATGGAATCACGCGCGAGGCCCAGGACGCCTATGCGCTCGAGAGCCAGCGCCGCACGGCGCAAGCGCAGTCGGCCGGGCGCCTCGACGCCGAAATCATGCCGATGACCGCGAGCATGACGGTCACCGACCGGGCGACCGGCGCCGTGTCGACACAGGAGGTGACGCTCGCTCGCGACGAAGGCAACCGGCCCGACACCACCGCCGACGGGCTCGCCACGCTGAAGCCGGTGCGCGAGGGCGGATCGATCACCGCCGGCAACGCCAGCCAGCTTTCCGACGGCGCCAGCGCCTGCGTGGTCATGAGCGAAAAGGAAGCCCAACGGCGCGGGCTGACGCCGCTCGGCCGGCTCGCCGGCATCGCGGTAGCGGGCTGCGAACCTGACGAGATGGGCATCGGCCCGGTGTTCGCCGTGCCGCGGCTGCTCGAGCGCCACGGGCTCGGGATCGACGATATCGACATCTGGGAACTGAACGAGGCCTTCGCCGTCCAGGTCATCCATTGCCGTGACCGGCTCGGCATCCCGGACGAACGCCTGAACGTCAATGGCGGGGCGATCTCGATCGGCCATCCCTACGGCATGAGCGGCGCCCGGATGGCGGGCCACGTGCTGGTCGAGGGGCGACGGCGCGGCGCCCGCTATGGTGTGGTGACGATGTGCGTCGGCGGCGGCATGGGCGCGGCCGGCCTGTTCGAGATATTCCATTGAGGGCGGGGACAGCGACGCTGACGAGGCCGGAACCACGGGAGGATGCGGTGAGGCGGCATGACGACGCGGCCGGCCGGGCCGGCGAACCGGACTGGTACGCCGCCGGTCACTGGCGCGGCGAGACGCTGTGGGACAGCCTGGTCGCCGCCGCCCGCCAGGCTCCTGGCGCAACGGTCGACGACGGCCGCGAGGCGGTGAGCCTGTCGGCACTGCACGAGCGGGCTTGCCGCATTGCCGGCGGGCTCTCGGCGGCCGGGGTGGGCGCGGGTAGCGCCGTCATCGTCCAGTCGCGCAACTCAGTCGATGCCTGTGCGGCGCTGCTCGCCTGCTTCGCCGGGGGGTTTGTCGCCATTCCGCTGCCGCCGATGTTTTCGGCCGCCCAGGTCGCCGCCGTGGCGGCAAGCGCCAAGGCCGAGGCGCTGATACTCCTGGAAGAAGAGGACGGGCAGCGGCCGGCCGACGTCCTCGCCGCCGCGCCTGCGCTGAAGGCCGCCTTCGTGGCCGGGCCGGCCGGCGCCGGAAGCGACAAACGGCTGCGGGCCTGGGGCGATTGCCTTGGCGCCAACCCGTTGGCGCCGGCGCCGCCCCACCCGGACGCCGACCACATGGTGCTCTATTCCTCGGGCTCCACCGGTTCGCCCAAGGGTGTCGTCCACAGCGGCAACACGCTGCGGTTTGCCGTCGAGGCGCTGGCGCGCTTTCACCAAGTGGGCCGGACCGACCGCATCCTCGTCGCCCTCGAGTTCGGCTTTGTCGGCGGCACCGTGCTCGGCGTCCTGCTCGGCTTCCTCGCCGGCGCCTCGACCGTGCTGATGCGGCGCTGGGACGCCGGCGAGTGCCTCGCGGCGATCGAGCGACACGCCATCACCTACACACTGCTGATGCCGACGCACTGCTTTGACGTACTCCGCCACCCGGACCTCGACCGGCGCGACACCGGCTCGCTCAGCCGCGCCATCATGGCCGGGGCGACGCCCGAGCAGCGGCGGGCCGCCACCGGCCGCTTCTGCGGTATTCCTCTGCCGATGTACGGCATGTCGGAATCGATCGGCCACTGCACCTGTGCACTCGACGATGCGCAGGAGAGCCGCAATACCACCGACGGCCGGCCGCTGCCGGGCACCGACATGCAGGTGCTCGACGAGGACGGCAATCAGGTGCCGGCCGGCGCGATCGGCAACGTCTTCCTGCGCGGGCCGAACCGGCTGCGGCGCTATCAGGCCCGCCCCGACCTGACCGCAGAGACGATCGTCGCCGGCGGCTGGTTCCGCACCGGCGACCGCGCGCGCTACAGCGAGGGTGGCTTCATGACCTTCATTGCCCGCGCCGGGGAGACCATCCGGCGGGGCGGCGTCATGATCCAGCCGGGCGAGGTCGAGGCGGCCCTTCGCGACCATCCGTCCGTCGCCGAGATCGCCGTGGTGGCGGTGCCCGACCGGCGGCTTGGCGAGCGGGCCTGCGCCTGCGCGGTGCTGATCGCCGGCCAGCGGCTCGATCTGGAGTCGATCCGCCAGCATCTGGCGGCAGCGGGCCTGCCGCGCTACCAGTGGCCGGAATTCCTGCTCATTCTCGACGAATTCCCGCGCACGCCCTCGCTGAAGGTGCGCCGCGCCGATCTGGCTGCCCTGGCGCGCCAGCGTCTGCGCGACGCGATCGAGCCAGGCGGCTGACGGCCGTGGGCGCGGGACCTATGCGTCGGGGTCGTCGATGGTCGGCGAAGGCCGCGCGAGATTGGTCAGCGCTGCGCGATCGGTGAGCACGACCTCGGCGCCACTGACCCTGACGCCGTACTTGCCCAGCGTTGCAAAGGAGCGCGACAGCACTTCCGGCGCCATGCCAAGGCGAGAAGCCAGAACCTTCTTGTCGAACGGAAGCTCAAACCTGCCACGGCCGCCGGTCTCCGCGTCGCGGCTCAGCATCCAGTTGGCAAGCCGTTCCAGGCCGGAGCGCAGTTTCTGGTTCTTCAGCTCCTTGACGACCGAACGATAGGCCCAGGCCAGCTCGTGGGTGAGCGCCCGGGCGAAGGCGGGGTCCTCGATGAAGGAGCGGCGCACCGCTTCGGCCGGGATGAGCAGGATGCGGGCCGGAGACAGCGTGCGCGCCGACTTGAGATAGACCCGGTCGAGAACGACGGCGGCGACGATGAAGCTGTGGCCGGGGCCGAGCACCGAAATGGTCGTCTCGCGCTCGCGATAGGAAGCGAATACCTCGACCTGGCCATCGACGACGACATGCAGGAAGTCGGCGTTATCGCCCTCCCGAGCCAGTTCGACGCGCGGCGGAAAGCGCTGCAGGAACGAGACGCGCAGCATGGCGTCGACCGCGGCGGCGGCCGATCGGGCGAACAGCGGCAGGCCCCGCATTTCGGCGATTTCGGCCGGGCGCATCAAGGCCGCGTTCCTCCCGTATCGTTTCAATCCGATGATTGATGAATATCATGCATCGTCCGGCACTGCCAAGGACTACAACCTGACTGTGGTTGGTTTGCCGTCCGACCGTTGCCGACCGATGGCTTGAAAAAACCAGCCCCCTCCGTCGATTTGATTTCAATCAATCAGCTTCGGTGCAACACTGAGAAGCGTCATCGCCGACCACGATTCTGTTGCTGGCGAGGTAGCCCATGCCGACCGCACCGATGTCTGCCCAGGTGACGCATTCGGATCAATCCCGGGCGCTCTGGCTCTCGACGATAGCCTTCACCGCCTGCTTCGCCGTATGGACGATCTTCTCGATCATCGGCGTCAGCATCAAGGATCAGCTCGGTCTCAACGACGCCGAATTCGGGCTGCTGGTCGGCACGCCGATCCTGACCGGATCGCTGATCCGCCTGATCCTCGGCATATGGTCGGACCAGTATGGCGGCAGGCTGGTCTATACGCTGACCATGCTGAGTGCGGCGGTGATGACGGTGCTGCTCGCCTATGCCTATGACTACACGACCTTCCTGCTCGCCGCGCTGGGTGTGGGCATTGCCGGCGGTTCCTTCTCGGTAGGCATCGCCTATGTCGCGCGCTGGTATCCGACCGAGCGCCAGGGCACCGCGCTCGGCATTTTCGGCGCCGGCAATGTCGGCGCGGCGGTAACCAAGTTCGCCGCGCCGGTGGTCATGGTCGCCTATGGCTGGCAGACGGTCGCCTTTGTCTGGGCGGCCGCACTGGCGGTCATGGCAATCATCTTCTTCGCCTTTACCAAGGACGACCCGGACCTGGCGCGGCGGCGGGCCTCCGGCCAGAAGCCGGAATCGCTCGCCGCAATGCTGGAGCCGCTCAAGAACCAGCAGGTCTGGCGCTTCTCGCTCTACTACTTCTTCGTGTTCGGCGCCTTCGTTGCCTTGGCCCTGTGGCTGCCGCGCTACCTGATCGGCGTCTATGGCGTCGGCATCGCCGCCGCCGGCATGATCGGCGCCGCCTATTCGATCCCGGCCTCGATCTTCCGCGCCTATGGCGGCCACCTGTCGGACCGCTACGGCGCGCGCACCATCATGTACTGGACGTTCCTGGTCTCGGTGGTCTGCACCTTCGTCCTGTCCTATCCGCCGACCCACTATGTAGTGGAGGGCATCGGCCGACCGGTCGAGTTCTCGACCCGGATGGGCCTGCCGGGCTTCATCGTCACCATTTTCATTCTCGGCTTCTTCATGAGCCTCGGCAAGGCGGCGGTCTACAAGCACATCCCGGTCTACTATCCCAACCGGGTCGGCGCGGTCGGCGGCGTGGTCGGCCTCGTCGGCGGCCTCGGCGGCTTCGTGCTGCCGATTGCCTTCGGCCTGCTCACCGATCTCACCGGCATCTGGCAGAGCTGCTTCTGGCTGCTGTTCGCGATCGTGGCGATCGCGCTCGTCTGGATGCATTTCACCATCCGCCAGATGGAAAAGCGGGCGGCGGAAGCCGGCCTGCCGGCGACGCGCCTGCCTGAACTGCCGGAAATGCAGCCGATCCACGGCGCCAGGGAGGAAGGCGCGCTGGCGGCGAAGGGCGGCATCCAGGACTGGCGTCCCGAGGACCCCGAATTCTGGCAAACCACCGGACGGCGGATCGCGCGGCGCAATCTGTGGATATCCGTACCCTGCCTGCTGCTTGCTTTCGCGGTGTGGATGGTGTGGTCGGTGGTCGTGGCGCGGCTGCCCTCGGTCGGCTTTGCCTTCTCCAACGAGCAGCTGTTCTGGCTGGCGGCGCTGCCCGGCCTTTCGGGTGCGACGCTGCGCATCTTCTACAGCTTCATGCCGGCAATGTTCGGCGGCCGGCTGTGGACCACCATCGCCACCTGGTCGCTGCTGATCCCCGCCGTCGGCATGGGCTTTGCCGTGCAGAGCCCGCAGACGCCTTACTGGGTCTTCCTGGCACTGGCACTGCTGTGCGGCTTCGGCGGCGGCAATTTCGCCTCATCAATGGCCAACATCTCCTATTTCTTCCCCAAGGCGGAGAAGGGCAACGCGCTCGCCATCAATGCCGGGCTCGGCAATCTCGGTGTCAGCGTCGTCCAGTTCGTGGTGCCGCTGGTCATCACCGCCGGCGTGTTCGGCGTCATCGGCGGCGAACCGCAGACGGCGACCGTCAACGGCGTCACCACCACCCTGTGGCTGCAGAACGCCGGCTTCGTCTTCGTGCCGTTCATCGTCGCGTCGGCTTTCGCCGCCTGGTTCGGCATGAACGACATCGCCTCGATGAAGGCGTCTTTCGCCGACCAGGCCATCATCTTCAGGCGGTTCCACAATTGGGTCATGTGCTGGCTCTATACTGGCACCTTCGGTTCGTTCATCGGCTATTCGGCGGGCTTCCCGCTGTTGACGAAAATCCTGTTCCCGGAGGTGAACGCGCTGCAATACGCCTTCCTCGGCCCGCTCATCGGCGCGCTGTCGCGCGCGGCCGCCGGCAAGGCCTGCGACCGCTATGGCGGCGGCCGCATCACCTTCTGGGTGTTCGTTGCCATGAGCGTCGGCGTGATCGGCATCCTCTATGCCATCGGCATGCGCGGCACGCCGGGCGCCTTCCCGGTGTTCTTCCTGAGCTTCCTGTTCCTGTTCGCCGCCTCCGGGGTGGGCAACGCCTCGACCTTCCAGATGATCCCGGCGATCATGCGCAAGGAGGTCGCGCGCCTGGAGCCCGGCCTGAAGGGCCAGAAGCTGGTCCAGCAGTCCGACAAGGAGGCCGCGGCGATCATCGGCTTCACCTCGGCGGTCGCCGCCTATGGCGCCTTCTTCATCCCCAAGAGCTTCGGCACCTCGCTGTCGATGACCGGCAGCGCGGCGCCAGCGCTCTATGCGTTCCTCGCCTTCTACGTGAGCTGCATCGCGCTCACCTGGTGGTTCTACACCCGGCGTGGCGGGCTGCTCTACGACGTCGAACGCCAGGCCGCACCGGTGGCGGTCAGCGCAACGCGGGGAGCGGCGCAGTGATGCGGGACCGGCGCAACGGTTGTTGCGACGGTTGCGGCCCGGCGCCGGACGCCGCGGCCAAAGCCAGCAATCGGAGAATGAAATGAGCCATTTCCTCGACCGCCTGACCTTCTTCACCAAGGTCTCCGAGCCGTTCGCCGACGGCCACGGCATCACCACCGACGAGGATCGGCAGTGGGAGGACGGCTATCGCAAGCGCTGGCAGCACGACAAGATCGTGCGCTCCACCCACGGCGCCAACTGCACCGGCTCGTGCTCGTGGAAGATCTATGTGAAGGGCGGCATCGTCACCTGGGAGACGCAGCAGACCGACTATCCGCGCACGCGCCCGGACCTGCCCAACCACGAACCGCGCGGCTGTTCGCGCGGCGCCTCCTACAGCTGGTACCTCTATTCGGGCAACCGGGTGAAGTACCCGCTGGTCCGCTCCCGGCTGGTGCGGCTGTGGCGCGAGGCGCGCAAGAGCCTGACGCCGGTCGCCGCCTGGAAGAGCATCGTCGAGGACTCGCAGAAACGCGACAGCTACACAAGATTGCGCGGCCATGGCGGCTTCGTGCGTTCGACCTGGGACGAGGTCAACGAGATCATCGCCGCCGCCAACGCCTATACGGCCAGGAACCACGGTCCCGACCGCATCTTCGGTTTCTCGCCGATCCCGGCGATGTCGATGGTCTCCTATGCCGCGGGATCACGCTACCTGTCGCTGATCGGCGGCGTCTGCATGTCGTTCTATGACTGGTACTGCGACCTGCCGCCATCCTCGCCGCAGACCTGGGGCGAGCAGACGGACGTGCCGGAATCGGCCGACTGGTACAATGCCGGCTTTCTCATCCTGTGGGGCTCCAACGTGCCGCAGACGCGCACCCCCGACGCCCATTTCTACACCGAGGCGCGCTACCGGGGCACCAAGTCGGCGGTGATCAGCCCCGACTATTCGGAAGCGGCGAAGTTCGGTGACATCTGGCTGGCGGTCAAGCAGGGCACCGATGCGGCGCTGGCCATGGCTATGGGCCACGTGATCCTCAAGGAATATCACGTCGACCGGCAGGTCCCCTATTTCCAGGACTATGTGCGCCGCTATACCGACATGCCGCTCCTGGTGAAGCTGGTCAAGCGCGGCAAGCGCTACGTGCCCGACCGCTTCCTGCGCGCGTCCGACCTGAAAGGCGCGGCCGGCGAAACCAACAATCCCGAGTGGAAGACGCTTGCCTTCGACGAGGAAGGCGGCAAGGTCGTCGTGCCGAACGGCTCGGTCGGCTTCCGCTGGGGCGAGAGCGGCAAATGGAATCTGGAGGAACGCGAGAGCGGTGGCGGGCAGACCCGCCTGCGCCTCACCACGGCGGACCAGCACGACGTGCTCGCCGAAGTCGACTTCCCCCATTTCGGCAACATCGCGCATGAGCATTTTGTTTCCGACGACCACCCATCGGTGCTGACGCGGCCGGTCCCTGCCAGGCGTATCAAGCTGGCCCGGGGCGAGGCGCTAGTGGCGACGGTCTACGACCTGATGCTCGCCAATTACGGCATCGACCGCGGCTTCGGCGGGGCCATGGAGGCCAAGTCCTTCGACGACGAGGTCCCCTACACGCCGGCATGGGCCGAGAAGATCACCGGCGTCGGACGTGACAAGATCGTCCAGGTGGCGCGCGAATTCGCCAGCAATGCCGAGAAGACCAATGGCCGCTCGATGGTCATCATCGGCGCGGCGATGAACCACTGGTACCACTGCGACATGAACTATCGCAGCGTCATCAACATGCTGGTGATGTGCGGCTGCGTCGGCCAGTCCGGTGGCGGATGGTCGCATTATGTCGGCCAGGAGAAACTGCGGCCGCAGGCCGGCTGGGCGCCGCTCGCCTTCGCGCTCGACTGGGGGCGGCCACCGCGCCAGCAGAACTCGACCTCGGCCTGGTACGTCCACTCCAACCAGTGGCGTTACGAGACGATCGGTCTCGGCGACATCGTTTCGCCGACGGCCCCGGACGGCCAGTGGGACGGCGCGCTGATCGACTACAATGTGCGCGCGGTGCGCATGGGATGGCTGCCGGCCTATCCGACGCTCAGACAGAACCCGCTGTCGATCGCGGAGAAGGCGCAGGCGGCGGGCCTGGAGCCGAAGGACTATGTCGCCCAGGCGCTCAAATCGGGCGAACTGTCGTTTGCCTGGGAGGACCCGGACGCACCGGAGAACTGGCCGCGCAACCTGTTCGTCTGGCGTTCCAACCTGCTCGGCTCGTCGGGCAAGGGCCATGAGTATTTCCTGAAGCACCTGCTTGGCACGTCGCACGGCGTGCTCGGCAAGGACCTCGGCGAAGAAGGCGGCAAGCGCACCCGCGAGGTGAAGTGGCACGACAAGGCACCCGAGGGAAAGCTAGACCTGCTGGTCACGCTCGACTTCCGCATGTCGACGACCTGCGTCTATTCCGACATCGTGCTGCCGACGGCGACCTGGTACGAGAAGAACGACCTCAACACCTCCGACATGCACCCGTTCATCCATCCGCTGACGGGCGCGGTCGATCCGGTGTGGGAGGCGCGTTCCGACTGGGAGATCTACAAGGGCATCGCCAGGGCGTTCTCGCAGGTGGCGCCCGAGGTGCTCGGCGTCGAAAAGGATGTCGTGCTCAATCCGATCAAGCACGATACCGCAACCGAGATCGCGCAGGCGTTTGACCCGCAAGACTGGAAGCGCGGCGAGTGCGAGCCCGTCCCCGGAAAGACGATGCCGACGGTCGCCGTCGTCGAGCGTGA
Organism: Alphaproteobacteria bacterium; assembly: GCA_016861165.1. GTDB lineage: Bacteria > Pseudomonadota > Alphaproteobacteria > Rhizobiales > Rhizobiaceae > BOKV01. The sequence goes on from BOKV01000011.1 coordinate 74,720, forward strand.
CTATCCGCACATCTATGAGCGTTTCACCGCGCTCGGCCCGCTGATGGAAAATGTCGGCAACGGCATCAAGGGCCTCACCTGGAAAACCGGCCACGAGGTCGAACACCTCAAGGAACTGAACGGCGTCCATGCCGATGGCGCCAACAAGGGTCTGGCACGGATTGTCTCCGACATCGATGCGGCCGAAGTCATCCTGATGATGGCGCCGGAGACCAATGGCGAGGTGGCGGTGCGCGCCTGGGAGGCGCTCGGCCGGACGACCGGCCGCGAGCACACCCACCTGGCGCTACCCAAGGAGGACGAAAAGATACGCTTCCGCGATGTCGTGGCGCAGCCGCGCAAGATCATCTCGGCGCCGACCTGGTCGGGGCTGGAATCGGAGAAGGTCTGCTACAACGCAAGCTATACCAATGTGCACGAGCTGATCCCGTGGCGCACGCTGACCGGACGCCAGCAGCTCTACCAGGACCATCTGTGGATGCGTGCTTTCGGCGAGGCGCTCGCCGTCTACCGGCCGCCGGTCGACCTCAAGGCGGTGCGCGCCGTCGAGGGCATCAAGCCGAACGGGGAAAAGGAGATCGTCCTCAACTTCATTACGCCGCACCAGAAATGGGGTATCCACTCGACCTACACCGACAACCTGCTGATGCTCACCCTGTCGCGCGGCGGCCCGATCGTCTGGCTGTCGGAAGTCGACGCGGCCAAGGCGGGCATCGCCGACAACGACTGGGTGGAAGCCTACAACGCCAATGGCGCGCTGGTGGCCCGCGCCGTCGTCTCGCAGCGCATGAAGGAGGGCACGCTGTTCATGTATCACGCCCAGGAAAAGATCGTGAACGTGCCGGGTTCGGAACTGACCGGCAAACGCGGCGGCATCCACAATTCGGTCACCCGCACCGTGCTGAAGCCGACGCACATGATCGGCGGCTACGTCCAGTACGCCTACGATTTCAACTATTACGGCACCATCGGCACCAACCGCGACGAGTTCGTCATCGTGCGCAAGGTCAAGGACATCGACTGGCTCGAACGTCCGTATCGCGACGCCGACGCAGCCGCCGCGGCGGCCGAGTAGGAAGGAGGCCGACCCATGAAGATCCGCGCGCAGATCGCAATGGTCCTCAACCTCGACAAGTGCATCGGCTGCCACACCTGCTCGGTGACCTGCAAGAACGTGTGGACCAACCGCGAGGGCATGGAATACGCCTGGTTCAACAATGTCGAGACCAAGCCCGGCATCGGCTACCCGAAGGACTGGGAGAACCAGGAACGCTGGAACGGCGGCTGGCGGCGCAAGGCCAACGGCAAGATCGAGCCCCGGATCGGTGGCAAGTGGCGTATCCTCGCCAGCATCTTCGCCAACCCCAACATGCCGGAGATCGACGACTATTACGAGCCGTTCACCTTCGACTACGAGCACCTGCAGACGGCGCCGGAACTGGAGGCGTTCCCGACGGCGCGACCGCGCTCGCTGATCACCGGCGAGCGCATGGAGAAGATCGAGTGGGGCCCGAACTGGGAGGAAATTCTCGGCGGCGAATTTTCCAAGCGCTCGGCCGACTACAATTTCGAGGGCGTGCAGAAGGAAATCTACGGCCAATTCGAGAACACCTTCATGATGTATCTGCCGCGCCTGTGCGAGCACTGCCTCAATCCGGCCTGCGCGGCGGCCTGCCCGTCGGGGGCCATCTACAAGCGCGAGGAGGACGGCATCGTCCTGATCGACCAGGACAAGTGCCGCGGCTGGCGCATGTGCGTCTCCGGCTGCCCGTACAAGAAGATCTATTACAACTGGTCGAGCGGCAAGTCCGAGAAATGCATCTTCTGCTATCCGCGCATCGAGGCCGGCCAGCCGACCGTGTGCTCGGAGACCTGCGTCGGCCGCATCCGCTACCTCGGCGTCATGCTCTATGACGCCGATGCCATCGAGGCGGCAGCGAGCGTGGCCGGCGAGGGCGACCTCTACGGCGCGCAGCTGAAGGTGTTCATGGACCCCAACGACCCGGCGATCGTCGCCCAGGCGCGCGCCGACGGGGTCGCCGACAACTGGATCGAGGCGGCGCGTGTCTCGCCGATCTGGAAGATGGCGATGGAATGGAAGGTCGCCTTCCCGCTTCATCCCGAATACCGCACCCTGCCGATGGTCTGGTACGTGCCGCCGCTTTCGCCGATCACCTCGGCTGCCGAAGCCGGCAGGATGGCGACCCAAAACGGCATGCCCGACGTGCGCTCGCTGCGCATCCCGCTCAAATATCTCGCCAACCTGCTGACCGCGGGCGACGAGGCGCCGGTGGCGCTGGCGCTGGAGCGCATGCTGGCGATGCGCGCCTTCATGCGGGCCAAGACCATTGACGGGGTGATCGATGAGACAATCGCACAAGAGGTCGGGCTGACCGGCGCCCAGATCGAGGCGATGTACCGGCTGATGGCGATCGCCAATTACGAGGATCGCTTCGTCATCCCGACCTCGCATCGCGAGGTGACCGAGGACGCCTATGAACTGCGCGGCCAGTGCGGCTTCTCCTTCGGCGACGGCTGCATGCCGAGCGACGACCGGGTCAACCTGTTCGGCGGTATCAAGTTGAAGAACGACAAGCCCAAGGTCGGGGCCTATTGAAATGAAGACGCTCAAATGCCTATCGGCGCTGCTGTGCTATCCGACCGGCGAACTGCGGGCGGCCTTGGGCGAGATCGCTGCCGTGCTGGATCATGAGGGCCTGCTGTCGCGGGCCGACCGGGCCGCCGTGCAGCGCCTCATCGATGACCTCGCCGATCGCGATCTCATCGACGCGCAGGAACGCTATGTCCTGCTGTTCGACCGGACGCGCTCGCTGTCGCTGCACCTGTTCGAACACGTGCACGGGGAAAGCCGCGACCGCGGGCAGGCGATGGTCGACCTGCTGCGGCTCTACGAGGAGGGCGGCTATTCGCCGACGGCCGGGGAGTTGCCGGACTTCCTGCCGCTGTTCCTCGAATTCGCCGCCACCCGCGCGCCGGCGGCGGCCATCGACCTGCTGGCACAGCCCGCCCACGTGCTGGCGGCGCTGCGTGAGCGCCTGGCGAAGCGCAAGTCGCCCTATGCGGCGGTATTCGCGGCGCTGCTGGCGCTCGGCAGGGCCAAGCCGGATGCCGAGACGCTGGCGCGACTGCTGGCCGAACCGGAGGCCGAGCCGGACGATCTCGCCGCGCTCGATGCGCAGTGGCGGGACGAGGAAGTCACCTTCGGCCCGGGCGCGGCCGACGCCTGCGGCCGCGACGGGCTGGCGGCCAAGCTGCGCCAGGCACGGCGGCCGGCGCCCGGCATCGAGCGCAGGCCGCAGGGCGGCCAGACCGTCGTCACCCACAACCAGATACCGATCCGCCCGGGAGGCTGAACGATGCGCGACGTCATCTTCCACATCCTGTTCGTCTGGTACCCTTACGTCTGTCTGTCGTCCTTCTTCTTCGGCAGCCTGATCCGCTTCGACCGCGAGCAGTACACCTGGAGGGCGAGTTCCAGCCAGCTCCTGCGTCGGCGGCAACTGTTCTGGGGCTCCAACCTCTTCCACTTCGGCATCCTGTTCCTGTTTCTCGGCCATTTCGTCGGCCTGCTCACGCCGACATCCATCTACACGCTGTTGATCACGGTCGAACAGAAGCAGCTGATCGCGGTGACCGCCGGCGGCATCGCCGGCGCGGTCTGCTTCGTCGGCCTGACGCTGCTGCTGCACCGGCGCCTGTTCGACGCGCGCATCCGCCAGACCTCGACCTACATGGATCTCGCGGTGCTGATCATCCTGTGGGTGCAGCTTTCGCTCGGGCTGATCACCCTGCCGCTGTCGCTCGGTCACGCCGACGGCGAGGTGATGCTGCGGCTGTCGCACTGGGCGCAGGGCATCGTCACCGTGCAGCCGGTCGACGCGCGCACGCTGCAGGGCATCGACTGGCCCTATCTGGTCCACCTCGTGCTGGGCATGACCATCTTCCTGATTTTCCCGTTCTCCCGGCTGGTCCACGTCTGGTCGGCGCCGGTCTGGTATCTCGGCCGGCGCGGCTATCAGGTGGTGCGCAGCCGGCGCGATCTCGCCCGGCGGCCGAGCCGCATTCCGGCGGAGTAGGGCGATGGCCTGCTCCGTCAAACCGGTCGTCACCACGCCGCGCCGGCGGATCGCGGTCAACGGCGTCGAAATTGCCCGCGACGCGGTGGCACGCGAGGCGCAGAACCATCCGGCCGCCAAGCCGGTGGAGGCGCTGGAGGCGGCGGCGCTGGCGCTGGTCGTGCGCGAAGTGCTGCTGCAGGAGGCGCGCCGCATCGGCATTGTTGCCCGGCCGCATGTCGACGATGCCGGCCGGCGCGAGACCCAAGAGGAAGCGCTGGTGCGCGAATTGATCGACCGGGAAGTCGCGGCTCCGGGCGCCGATCCGGATACCTGCCGGCGCTATTTCGACAACAACCCGAACCGGTTCCGTACGCCCGACCTGTTCGAAGTCCGCCACATCCTGATCGCCGCAGCGCCCGGCGATGATGGCGCGCGGCGGGCGGCCGGCACAAGGGCGCGGGAACTGATCGCCACGTTGCGCGGCGACCCCGGCGCATTCGCGGGTCTGGCGGCGCAGTTTTCCGCCTGCCCGTCGGCGCAATCGGGCGGCATGCTCGGCCAGATCGGGCCCGGCCAGACCGTGCCCGAATTCGAAAGGGCGCTGGCCGACAGCCCGGTCGGCGAGGTTCGCTGCGAACCGGTCGAGAGCCGCTACGGCTTTCACGTTATCTTCGTCGAGCGTCGCATTCCCGGCCGTGCGCTGCCGTTCGAGGCGGTCGAGGCCCGCATCCAGCAATGGCTGGAAACACACGCGCGCCACACCGCCATCTGCCGCTACATCGCTGGGCTCGTCAGCGGCGCCCGCATCGAAGGCGTGCGGATGCCGCAACATGACGTCCTGTCCAACGCCTGAGGCGAGACGGTGCTGCTCGGCAGGCTACTCAGCGAAATGTCGGACGAAGCCGGCGCTGCCGCTCGCCTGGCGGCGATCGGCGATGTCGGGCTGATGGTCCGACTGTCGGCAGCGGCCGCCGCGCATGGCGAGACGCCGGCCGAGTATCTTCAGGCGGCCTGCCGCCTGTTCGCCAACACCGCCGACAACAATGCCTGGGCCGGCCTCGTTAACGCCATCGAGCGCCAGCCGGAACCCGGTCCGGCGGCGCTGCGCCACATGCTGGAATGGGCCCTTGCCAGGGACGAGGCTGGAACTTCGACGGCCGGCGGCCCGGCTTAGGCGTCGTTCCGCCGAACGGCACGGCGAGCCGGGATGCCCTCAATAGCTCAGATAGAGCCCCAGTCCTCTTTGCAGCGCCGACGTGAGATGGGCCTGCATGGCCGCCGCGGCTGCCTCCGGGTTTCGCGCCTTGCATGCCAGGACAACCTGCAGGTGTTCGCGCAGCGAATGCAGGGCGAGCGGCACCGTGACCCTCCGGTCCAGCCGGATCAGGCGCACATAGTTGTGCAGGCGCTTGTAGGCGCTGTCGATGAGCGGATTGGACAGGCTGCCGATGATGGAGTGATGCAGCAATGTTTCCAGCGCTTCGATTTCCGCTCTCGTGTGCTCGGTAAGACCTTCGCGTTCCACCGCCGCGATGGCTGCGAGATGCCGCCGCTCCAACTCCGCCAGTTCTGATTCGTCGGCTGTCTGCGCATAGACGGCTGTCGCCGCGCGTTCCAGAATGCTGCGATACTGATAGGTCGATCTGGTCAGTTCCAGGCCAGGCTTGACGAACTGGATGCCGGAGCGCGGGTGGATGACAACGATCCCTTCGGCCTCGAGCAGCTTGAGCGCGTCGCGCAGCGGCGCAACGGGAACCTTCAGCATCTTGACGAGGTCGCTCTGCGACAGGAAGGCGCCCGCCGGGATCTTCCGCTCGAACAGTGTTTCGAGGATGCGTGCGTAGGCGACATCTCCGAGCCGATGTCCCGCCGCCCCGGTGCTCGCGTCAGCCCGCCTTTTGCGCGCAGCCACTTGCTTCACCCCTCATTCTGAAATATTTGAATGGCATACTGACCTATCAGATGCCAGAGATTCCAGCATGCGTATCGCAGAATATTGCATTACCCGTTTCCAATTCGCCCGCGACCGGGTCATCGGCGACAGCCAGGTGCGCATCGATACGGTACATATAGCCGCGCTCGAACTGATTGACGAGAACGGCCGGACGGGACTGGGCTTTGTCCAGAGCTTGTTTCATCCGTTGCCGGACCACGCCGAGATCGTTCGCGTTTTTGAAGAAGAGGTCTGGCGCGGTTTGGTCGGCCAGCCGCCGCTGGCGTTGGCCCATCGCGTCCAGAGGCCGCGCGGCGGCAACCAGCGGGCGCTCGGCCTGCCCTTTGAAGGGGCGCTGCAGGTGGCGCTATGGGACCTTGGCGCCAAGCAGGTCGGTCTGCCGCTGTACCGGCTTCTCGGAGGCGAGCGCAACCGGGTGAAGGCCTACGCGTCCGGCCTCGACTACCACCTGTCCGACGATGAATTCCAGGCCTTCTTCGCCCACGCGGACTCCCTCGGCTATCGCGCGTTCAAGATCAAGGTGGGGCATCCCGACTTCGAGCGAGACCTGGGGCGGCTGGAGCTCCTCAGGAAGACCGTTCGGCCGGGCGCATCGATCATGATCGATGCCAACGAGGCCTGGGGCGCCAAGGAAGCGTTGGTAAAACTTAAGAAAATTCATAGCCGTGGCCATGAAATCCTGTGGGTCGAGGATCCCGTCCTTCGCCACGATTTCGACGGCCTGCGCATGCTCAGGGCGGCGACACCGTGGACGATGATCAATTCGGGCGAATATCTTGATGCGGCCGGCAAGCGCCAGCTGATGATGGCGGCGGCGACCGATATGGTCAACGTTCATGGCTATGTGACCGACGTGATGCGGATCGGATGGCTGGCGGCCGAGCTCGGCATACCGGTGACGCTCGGCAATACCTTCCTCGAGGTCGGCGTGCATACCGCGTGCGCCCTGCCAGAGGTCGAGTGGCTCGAATACTCTTTCCAGAACTTCGATCACCTCGTCGAGCAGCCGATGGAGATCCGCGATGGCTGGATCGCCGCGCCGGAGCGGCCGGGTCACGGCCTGGTGCTTTCGCAGTCGGCGCGCAGAAGCTGGTCGCGGCCGTCGGTGCTTGCCCGCGATCAGATCGGCGATGCGCCGGTGAACGGCGGGCGCGAGCCCGATCCGGCGCTTCAGGCCAAACTGGCATGAGAATGCCGGGGTGAGGCCGGCCTTCTGCTGTGGCAGCTTGCGAGTGGCGCGGATTTCTAAATCGCCTTGTGATATTTTACAGTGTGTGATTAATATTGCAGTGTTTGCCAGTTTGCGGCGCGCGACGGACGGCAACGGAAGGGGAATCGCGCAGCCCGGGTTCAAGGTTCAGGACGTCCAAGGGAGGAACTGATGGATCGTCGTAGATTTCTTTCAACAACGGCAGCCGCGACGGCGCTCACAATGATTCCGGCCAGGTTCGCCAGGGCGGCGCTTCCACAGAAATACGCCGGAACCACGCTTCGCGTCATGCTTGGGGCCGGCGGCGGTTCCTGGGAAGCCTATCGGTTGTCGTCGGAACAGTTCGCCGGGCTGACCGGCATCAAGTTCGACTACACCTTCCTGCCCGACACCAATGCCTACACCAAGACCGTGCTCGACGTGACCACGGGCACCAACGCCTTCGACGGCTATGTCTACACCTATCCGTGGAAGGGCGAGCTCGGGCCCTATTTCGCCGATCTCGAGAAGATCGTTCCCTCCATCGAGGGCGCGCCGCCGCTCGATCTCGACGATTATCCGGGCGATGTCATCGAAGCCTATGGCCGCGTCGACGGCAAGCTGATCGGCCTGCCGATCCTGGGCGACGCGACCATGCTGGTGTGGAACCAGGCGCAGTACGCCAAGGCCGGTCTCGAACCGGCAAAAGCGCCGGAAACGTGGGAAGAAGTCGCCGCCAACGGCAAGAAACTCAAGGCGGCCGGGTTGAACGGCTTCGGCCTGCCCGGCGGTAAGGGCTGGCAGGTGTCCATCATGTGGATCATTCTGTTCACCAAATACGGCGGTCAGTATTTCGGCCCGAACTACGCGCCGCAGTTCAATTCCGAGGCCGGGGTGAAGGCCGCGAAGTTCCTGGTCGACGAACTGCAGCCGCTTGCCCCGGCGGGGAACCTGACGTGGGATTTCCCCGAAATGCTCGACGCGCTGAAGACCGGCGTTTCAGGCCAGGGCATGATGTGGCCGGGCGGCTTCGGCGCCATGCTCGATCCGAAGCAATCGGCGGAGGCGGCCAACCTGTCGTTCCGCTCGACCCCGGAGGCGTCGCTGCTTGGCGGCTGGGCCGTGGGCGTCAACGACGCGTCGAAAAACAAGGAAGCCGCGGCTTTGTGGGCGGCCTATCTGACGTCGGCGGAGGTGCAGCGCGACGCCCCAGCGCCGGCGCGCATCTCGGTGCTGAGCGATCCCGAAATGGTCAAGACGCGGCCGCACTTCCCGGCGTTGCTCAAGGCGCTGAGCGGCGAACTCGCCCTGTTCCCCAACGTCCCGCAGTCCTCCCAGATCATCACCTACATGTACGAGGAACTGAACGCGATGCTCGGCGGCGAGAAATCCGCCGAGCAGGCGATGGAAGGGCTGCAGAATTCGGTTGAGAAGTTCATCGTTTCTCTCGGAATTCGATCCTAGCCGGCCGATTCTGGTACATTCCGTGGGCACGATTGCCACGACGCGGTCTCCGCGTCGTGGTCTTTGTTCCCAATCCAGCAGGGAAGTGCGTCTTGCGGTTCCGTCCTCGCCCACGCCGCGACAGCAGCGCCATCCTGTTCGTCGTCCCGGCCGTGTTCGCGGCGCTTCTGGTGCTGATCGTGCCGCTGGCGATGTCGGCCTATTACAGCATTACGGGCTGGAAGATCCTTCAGCCGGCCACACGCAACAAGATCGTTTGGCTCGACAACTATGCCCTTGTGCTGACCGACCCGGCGTTCTGGTCGTCCATCAAGGTGACGCTGATCTACACGGTCGCGGGGGTGGCACTGGAATCGCTGGCCGGCCTCGCACTGGCGCTGCTTTTCCGACAAAACTTCGTCGGGCGAGGCGTTCTCAGAACATTGATGATCCTGCCGATGGTGATCACGCCGGCCGTGGTCGGAATGTTCTGGAAGCTCCTCTATGATCCGAACTACGGTCTCTACAATTTCGCCCTGACGTCGATCGGCTTGCCGGCCGTGCCCTGGCTGAGCAGCACCTGGGCGCTCACCTCGGTCATCATCATGGATGTCTGGGAATCGTCGCCGTTCTTCATGCTGGTGCTGCTCGCGGGCCTGCAGACGGAGGACAAGGAGGCGGTCGAAGCTGCCCGCATCGACGGCGCGTCGAGCTGGCAGGTCGTCTACTACCTGACCCTGCCGCACCTCGTCCCCTACCTCGCCATCGCGGCGGCGTTCCGCGCGATCTGGTCGCTGTCGGAATTCGACAAGGTCTACATGCTGACGCTGGGCGGGCCGGGCGACGCCACGACCACCATGAGCCTCTATGCGTTCAAGGTGGGCTTTGTCGGCTTCGACATCGGCAAGATCTCGGCCGTGTCGTGGATCATCGCGGTTCTGACGCTGGTCGTCACGGCCCCGCTTGTTGCCTATCTGCTGCGGGGGCGAGGCGCGGGGAGCGGAGGGCTTCGCAGATGAGGAAGTTCCTCTGCCTGGTCGCTGTCGTCGTCCTCGTCTTTGTCTACCTGTTTCCCTACACCTGGATGGTGCTGTCGGCATTCCGCTACCCGGCCGACACCTTTGCGATCCCGCCAAAGCTGTTTTTCGAGATCAGTTTCGACGGATTCCGGAACGTATTCCGCCAGAGCGTGTTCGGGCTGTATCTGATGAACAGCCTCATCATCACGCTGTTCAGTGTTGCCATCACAATGCTGGTCGCCACGCCGGCCGCCTATGCGCTGGTCCGCATCAGCCGAGGCGGCACCGCGTTTCTGCTGACCGTGCTGATCGCGCGCATGATCCCGGCCATCGCGCTGGTGGTTCCGATCTACATCATCGGCAATCTGACAAGGCAGCTCGACACCTACCAGATCATGATCGTGGTGACGGTGGCGTTCAATCTGCCATTCGCGATCTGGATGGTGCGCGGCTTCTTCCTCGATCTGCCGGCGAACCTGGTCGACGCTGCGCGCATCGACGGTGCCAGCGAATGGCAGGTTCTGACGCAAGTGGCGGCGCCGCTGGCGCGGGGCGGCATCTTCGCCACGTCAGTCTTTGTCTTCGTCGGCGCCTGGAACGAGTTCTTGTTCGCGCTGATCCTGACCAGCGGGCGAACGACGACGGCAACCGTGGCATTGCTGAGCTTCCGCACCTCGCAGGGCATCGAGTGGGACACGATCAGCGCCGGAGCCTTCATGGTCTCGCTGCCGGTCATCGTCTTTGCCTTCATCATGCAGCGCTATCTCGTCGAAGGCCTGACGATGGGCGCGGTCAAATAGCTGCCGCATCGCAGAGAGGAAGCATGGCAGACGTACAGTTGAAGGAGATTGCCAAGAGTTTCGGCACGGTCGAGGTCATCAAGGGCATCGACCTCGAAATCGGGCATGGCGAGTTCGTCGTCTTCGTCGGCCCCTCCGGCTGCGGGAAATCCACGCTCCTGCGCATGATCGCCGGGCTGGAAGACATCAGCCGCGGCGAACTGCGCATCGACGGCAGGCTTTGCAACGACATCGCTCCGCGCGACCGCGGCATTGCGATGGTGTTCCAGTCCTACGCCCTCTACCCGCACATGAGCGTCTACGACAATGTCGGCTTTTCACTCAAGCTCGCCAGGGTGCCGAGGGAGGAACGCGACGCCAAGGTCCGCGACGCGGCGCGGATACTTCAGATGGAGCACCTGCTCGACCGCAGGCCCGCGCAACTGTCGGGCGGTCAGCGCCAGCGGGTCGCCATCGGCCGGGCGATCGTCCGCCATCCCAAGGTCTTCCTGTTCGACGAGCCGCTGTCGAATCTCGACGCCGCCCTGCGTGTCGACATGCGCATGGAGATCGCTCGCCTGCATCAGGAGCTGGGCGCGACCATGGTCTACGTGACGCATGACCAGGTCGAAGCGATGACGCTGGCCGACAAGATCGTGGTGCTCGATCACGGCGAGGTTCAGCAGGTCGGTGCGCCGCTCGAACTCTACCACAGACCGGCCAACCTGTTTGTTGCAGGGTTCATCGGGTCGCCCAAGATGAACCTCCTGCCGGTCAACGTCACCGGCAGCAGAGGACGCTCCATCCAGATCGGTTCCGTTGACGTCATGGCGACGCCCTTCGATATCGGAGCCGCGGCGGCGGGGGCGCCGAAGGAGCTCGTGCTCGGCATCCGCCCTCATTCGTTGCGCGTTGTCGCGGCCGGCGCGGCGAAGATTCCGGCCGAGGTGAAGCTAGTCGAGCATCTTGGAAACGAGACTGTCATCAAGGCGCAACTGGCAAGCGGCGCGGCTGTTCTGGCCATCGTTGCGGGCGATGCGGGGCTGAAGCCTGGCGAAAAGGTCGGCCTGACCTTTGATCGGGCCGAGGCTCACCTTTTCGACGCTGCCGGACGCCGATTGCTCCGAAGCAGCGAGACAGCCGGCGGCAGGCGCTGAGAGATCGGCATTCGCCTATTCGACTGCATTGTCGGAGGAAGGCGCCCGAGAGCGTCACATCGCTCAGCCCAGCGCGGCAGCGGCCTCGCCCATCGCGCCTCGCAGCCAGATGATCGCCGGATCGTTCGAGCGATATGTGTGCCACTGGATCGCCTGGCGCATCGGCGGAATCTCGAACGGCAGTTCCAGGACGCGGATCGGCAGGTGTTCGGCGGCCTGTTCGGCAAGCCGGCGGTGAACCGTCGCCAGGCGATGCGTGCCGGCCACCAGCCGGGGCAGCGCCACGAAACTGAATGTGGTCGCGTCGAAATCGCGAACGATGCCCAACTTTCGCATCGCTTGCGTCTCGTACGCCGCCGCATTGCTTGCCGGCACCATGACCGCATGGCGCTCGCGGCAGTAGGCCTGGAGATCGAGCGTCGCTCCGATCCGCGGATGGGCGATGTCGGCGATGCAGACGAAATCTTCGGAATAAACGACTTCGAACGGATGGTCCTTCGAAGCGAAATCGCTCGGAATGATGAGGAGATCGGCTTCCCCACGCTCCAGAGTTCGATGCGGTTCGTAGGTCTGCGGCCGAAACTCGAACCGGATCGGATACCGGCCCGGCGCGATATCGCGCAGGAACTGGGGAACGAGCGTTGCCAGCGAAAAATCCGAAACGAAGATCCGGAAAGTGCGATCCGACGACGCCGGATCGAATTCCGGCTTGGCCGTCACTGACGCCTCGATTCGCACCAGTATGTCGCGCACCGGCTCCCGGAGAAGTTCGGCGCGCGGCGTAAGCTCGAGCCGGCGCCCGACCTTGACGAGCAGTTCGTCGCCGAAATGGCCGCGCAATCGCGCCAGCGCGTTGCTCAGCGCCGACTGGGTGATGTGCAACTTCTCGGCGGCGCGGCTGACATTGCGCTCGGTCAGCAAGGCATCCAGCGCCACCAGCAGGTTAAGGTCCAGGTTCCTGAATCGCATGGCATTCCCGTAGGCATATTCACGTTGTGAATGCAAACTATTTCAACAATCAATTTTCGAAATATATGCGGATGATCTATTCCGATTGGCGGGAGGTTTCCGCCAGTCGAACTGGCGGGCGATCAGCTATCCCCTGCCGGCGGACGATATCGCCCAGCGCGTTCTGTGACAGCGCGAGGGTGCCGCTTTCGACCGGAGGGGCCGACGGGAGAGGGCCGCCAGCTTGTTCAAATATTTCCCCACCAACTATGTCTGGAACCTGTCGGTCGATCTGTCGATCGAGATGGGCGCGCGCATCGGCGAGATCGAGGAGATGTGCGCGCCGCTGCAGGAGGCGGCGAAAGCCCCCGACGCCGCCGGCACCGCGGCGTTCCGCCAGACCTGGGTGAGGATGGCCGACAAGCTCATCGTGCTTGCCGGTGAGGACGAGGCGCGCGGTCGCCTGATCTCGTCCGGGGAGAAATTGCTGCGGGCGGCGAACTACATGGTGACCGCCGAGCGGCTCCAGGCCCATGATGCCGAGGGGCGGCTGGCGCTCTACAAGCGCTTCCTGGCGACGTTCGAAAATGGCATCGCGCAATCCGGGGCGCCCGCACAACGCGTAGAGATTCCGTACGCTGGCGTGCATCTGTCGGCGCTGCATGTACCGGCGATCGGGGTTGCCGGGCCACAGCCCGTGCTGGTGCAAGTCAACGGGCTCGATTCGACCAAGGAGATGAAATACCTGGTCGGCCTGCCGGACTGGCTGGCCAAGCGCGGCGTCGCTTCGCTCATCGTCGACCAGCCCGGCACGGGCGAGGCGCTCCGCCTGCAGGGGCTGACCGCGCGCCACGACAGCGAGCACTGGGCCTCGCGCATTGTCGACTGGCTGGAGAGCCGGCCTGACATCGATGCGAAGCGCATCGGTCTGGAGGGCGTTTCGCTCGGCGGCTACTATTGCCCGCGCGCCGTTGCCTTCGAGCCGCGCTTCGCCTGCGGCGTCGCCTGGGGCGCCAACCACGACTGGCGCGATGTCCAGAAGAAGCGGCTGGAACGCGAAGGCGATTTCCCGGTCCCGCACTACTGGAAACACGTCTGCTGGGTCTGGGGCGCCAGCGACATCGACGAGTTCATGAAGATCGCCGAGAACGTCCATCTCGACGGCATCCTCGACCGCATCCGCGTACCCTTCCTCGTCACCCACGGCGAGAAGGACAGCCAGATCCCATTGAAATGGGCACAGCGGACCTACGAGCAGCTCGTCAACAGCCCGAAGCGCGAACTCAAGATCTTCACCGAGCGCGAAGGCGGCGTGCAGCACGCCAGCTTTGACAACTCAATCAATGCCGGCACCTACATCGCCGACTGGGTGGCCGAAACGCTCGGCGGCAGGACAGGCGTCTCAAAAGGAACAGCCGAATGAACATCATCGGACCCGACTATCTGGTCTTCGGCGTCGACGACCTCGCCGCCTGCGCCGAGTTCCTGACCGCCTTCGGGCTGAGCCCGGTCGGCGTCGACGACCATGGCGGCCTGTTCGAGGCGCTCGACGGAACCGGCCTTATCATTCGCAAGAAAGATGATCCGGAACTGCCTGCTCCATTGCCGACGGCCACCATGCTGCGCCAGCAGGTCTACGGCGTTCGCGATGCTTCCGACATCGAGGCGATCGCCGCCGAACTCGGCAAGGACCGCAAGGTCCACCAACTCGCCGACGGCACGATCGAGACAATCGACGATCACGGCTTCGCGCTGAAGTTCCAGGTGACCAAGCGGCGCAAGCTGGAGATGCCGGCCGAAAAGATCAACGCGCCGGGCGCGCCGGCCCAGCGCGGCCCGAACGAGCTCGGTGTTTGGGACGGCATGCCGGCCAAGCCCCGTTCGCTGAGCCACCAGGTGCTGTTCGTGCCCGACCTCGACGTCGCAGTGAAATTCTACTGCGGCCGCCTCGGTTTCGTGATCACCGACGAACTCACCGGCGCCGGTCCGTTCCTGCGGCCGAAGGCCAATGACGACCACCACACGCTCTTCTTCATCCGCACTCCGGAATACATGAAGGGGATCGAGCACCTCGCCTTCCACATGGGCGGGCCGACCGAACTGATGGTCGCCGGGTCGCGATTCGTGAAAGCCGGATATGAAAGTTTCTGGGGCCCGGGCCGCCACAAGTTCGGTTCGAACTGGTTCTGGTACTTCAACAGCCCGCTCGGCACCCATTTCGAATACGACGCCGACATGGACAAGCATGACGACGAATGGGTCGCGCGCGCCGCGCCGATGGGGCCCGAAGCCTCGCAGATGTTCCTGCTCCAGCATCGCGACAAGTGGGCACCGGGGCCGGGGCCGAAGCAATAGCGCACGGGATTGGGAGGAGCGGCCAGGTGAGGTTGTGCAGCATCGCCGAAGTGGCTGAAGGCCAGGCGCGCGGATTCGCGGTTCCCGGCCTGCGGCGCAAGGTGGTTGTCGTCCGCAAGAGCGGGCGCGTGTTCGGCTATCTGGATTCCTGCCCGCACTATGAGGGCGGCACGCCGATGGCCTGGCGCACCGACCGGTATCTGAACGGCGAAGGCACACATCTGGCCTGCCATTCGCATGGCGCGCTCTTCGACGTCGAGACCGGCGAATGCGTGCTCGGGCCCTGCCTCGGCCAATCGCTCACCAGGGTGCCGTTGCGCGTGTCGGCCCTCGGTGAAGTCGAACTGCAACTGGAATCGGCGGTGGAGGAACCGGCATGAACGGACCGGTCAGCAAGGCGCTGGTCATCGGCGGCGGGTTTTCCGGCATGTCCGCCGCGATCGAACTGCGAAAACGAAACATCGACGTCGATCTGGTCGAGATCGACCCGGACTGGCGCTCCTATGGCGCGGGGATTTCCCTTGGCGGGGCAACGCTGCGGGCGTTCCGGACTCTCGGAATTCTTGACGACTTCCTGAAGCAGGGCAACGCCGCCGACGGCGTGCATGTGCGGCTGCCGAATGGCATGCAACTCGCGACGCTGCCGACGCCGCGCCTGGCTGGCGCGGACGTGCCGGGTGGCGGTGCGATCATGCGCCCTGCGCTTGCGCGAATCCTGGCAACCGCAACCCGGGCGGCCGGCGCCAACGTGACCCTCGGCGAAACGTTCAAGTCGATCTCGCCAGCCGGCGACGGCGTCAGGGTCGAGCTCACCAACGGCACGACCGGGAACTACGATCTTGTCGTTGGCGCCGACGGCTTGTTCTCGAAGGTACGCCAGACCGTCTTTCCCGATGCACCGCAACCCGCCTACACCGGCCAGGGCGTGTGGCGCGCGGTGATCGACCGCCCGCCGGGCGTCGAAACCGCGATGATGTGGGTCGGGCCGAAGGTCAAGGTCGGTATCAACCCCGTTTCCCGGACCCAGGCCTACCTTTTCATAACCGAGGACAGGCCGGTCAGGCATCGCATGGCCGAAAGCGAATATCTGAGCGCCTTCCGCAAGCTGCTCGAGCCATTCACGGCGCACGAAGTGGTCGAATTCGGCAAGCGCCTCGGCGAGAAATCGCAGATCGTCTACCGGCCGCTCGAAGGAATGCTGCTGCCGCGGCCATGGCACCGGAACGGCGTCGTGCTGATCGGCGATGCCGTGCACGCGACCACGCCGCATCTCGCCTCCGGCGCCTGCATCGGCATCGAGGATGCCATCGTGCTGGCCGAGGAACTGGGCCGCGCTTCCGACATCGAAAGCGGATTGAACGCATTTGAGGCACGCCGCTGGGAGCGCTGCCGGATGGTGGTCGAAAACTCGCTGCGGCTCGGCGAGATCGAGATCACTGACGGCGACAAGCAGGAGCATGCGGCCATCATGCGTGAGTCGATCATCGCGCTGGCTGCGCCGATCTAGATGAAGCGGGAGGGAGACATCAAATGACTACGACAGAAAAATGGCCTGGACGCATCGCGCTGATGGTCGCCCATTGCGCCGGCATGGTTGACTTGGTGGCCTTGCCCGTCTGGGTGGGGACGCTGATATCGGCCTACAAGTTCGATCCGCAGCAGGCCGGCGCGCTGGCGACGCTGTTCCTGGCCGGAGCGGTGATAGCAAGCCTGTTTTTCGCGCCCCGCTTCAACCGCATCAATGCGCGCATGGCCGCAACCGTCGGGTTTGTGGCTTCGGCGCTGGCCTTCGGCCTCGCCTCGTTGCAGACCGGGTTCGCGATGATGGCTATTTGCCATGCCGTCGCCGGCCTTTCGGCGGGCACGGCACTGTCGTTCACCCATGGCACGATCGGGCGAAGCGCCAATCCGCATCGCATGTTCGCCATCGTCGGGCTGGCGCTCGGAATATTCGCCATCGTCTTCCTCGGCGCCACTCCCAATATCGTCGCGGCGGTCGGAGGCGCGGCGCTGTTCCGCATATTCGCCGGCGTCATGGCCCTTGCAGCGATCGTTGCGGCGTTGCTGTTTCCGGCGCCCGCGCGTGCGCAGGGTGTCGATTTCGACATCGTGCATCCGAGGCTCAGCCGCGCGGTATGGGCCGGAGTATTCGGCGTCAGCCTGATGGCGCTCAATCAGGCCATGGTCTTCAGCTTCTTCGAGCGCATCGGCGCCGATCGGGGCTACGGTGTTGAACTCGTGACGGCGGTGCTGATCGCGCTGGGTTTCGTCAATCTCTTCCCCGCTCCTCTGGCGGCGATCCTGGAAAAGAGACTGAGCGCCGAGAAGGTCGTTCTCGCCGGGCCAGTCGCCCAGGCCGCACTTGCACTGGTCATCACCATGGTTGCGGTATTTCCGGCCTATGCCGGCGCGGGCGCGGTGTACGTTGCGGTGATGATCTTCACCCACACCTTTGCCTTCGGACTTCT
This sequence comes from Alphaproteobacteria bacterium, assembly GCA_016861165.1. Taxonomy (GTDB): domain Bacteria; phylum Pseudomonadota; class Alphaproteobacteria; order Rhizobiales; family Rhizobiaceae; genus BOKV01. Next base: position 92,111 of record BOKV01000011.1, read on the forward strand.
GTCCCGGCTTGACGCAAGCGGCCGCGCATTGGCGGCGACGCCGGCGATGCTGATGGCCGGCGCCGCGATCGGTCCGATTCTCGGTGGAACGCTGGTGAAATCATCCGGCTATCCGGCAATCGGCGTCGCGGTATGTATCATTGCGGTCGGAGCCGTGGCCCTGTTCAGCCAGGCCCGCCTGCGGCCGGCCGCGGCAATGCAGAAAGCCGCCTGACAATGGAGCGGCGACCGAGCAGTCCGCGGCGGATCGTCGACCTTTCCATCTACCTGGAAAACGAGGTACTGTCCGATCCGCCGCCGTTCGCTCCGAAGATCACCTACCAGAGCCACAAGGATACGATCGCCGAGTTCGCTCACCTCTATCCAGGCACGACGCCGCAAGACTACCCCGACGGAGAGGCGGCGGCCGCCGAAAGGCTGGAGATCACGACTCACAACGGCACGCATCTCGACGCGCCGTGGCACTATCATTCGACCATGGATGCAAGGATCGGCGGACCGCGGCGAGCGATGACCATCGACGAGGTGCCGCTCGAATGGTGCTTCCAGCCCGGTGTCAAACTCGACTTCCGCCATTTTGAGGATGGCTATCGCGTGATGGCGGCCGATGTCGAAGCCGAGCTGCAACGCATCGGCCACGAACTGAGGCCACTCGAGATTGTGATCATCAACACTCGTGCCGGGGCGCGCTACGGTCAGAATGACTACGTCAGTTCCGGCTGCGGCATGGGATATGAGGCAACCATGTACCTGCTTGAGCGCGGCATCCGCGTGACCGGCACCGATGGCTGGAGCTGGGACCCGCCGACGCGGTTCGTGGCCGAGCGCGTGCGCAAGACCGGCGACAAGACGATGATCTGGGAGGGCCACAAGGCGGGCCGCGACATCGGCTACTGTCACATGGAGAAGCTGCACAATCTGGAGGTCCTGCCGGCGACCGGCTTCACCATCGCCTGCTTCCCGCAAAAGGTCCGTGCCGGATCAGCCGGTTCCACACGGGCTGTCGCCATCTTCGGTCTCTAGAACCGGTTTGCGCGCGGCATGAAACTGGCAACGCTTCCCAACGGTACGCCCGACGGCCGGCTGCATATCGTCAGCCGGGATCACGCGCGCTGCACGCCGGCAGGCGCCGCGCTGACCTTGCAGGCGGCCTTGGACGAATGGGGAAAACTGGAAGCGCTGCTTGCCGCCGAATACACGGCGCTGAACGCCGGCGGCGGCAGGCCGTTCGACCCTGCCGGTGCAATGGCACCGCTGCCGCGCGCCTGGCAATGGCTCGACGGCTCGGCCTATGACAGCCACGGCGCGCTGATGCAGAGGGTGTTCAACCTTCCGCCGATCGACACCGGCGGCCGGCCGCTGATGTATCAAGGCGTCTCCGACCGTTTCTATGGCCCGTGCGACGATGTGCGACTGCCGTCGGAGGAAGACGGCATCGATTTCGAAGGGGAGTTCGGCATCATCACGGATGCCGTGCCAATGGGCGCCCGGCCTGCCCAGGCCCTCGGCCATATCCGCCTGATCGTTCAGATCAACGACTGGAGCTTGCGCAAGCTCGCCCCGATCGAGATGAAGACCGGTTTCGGCTGGATTCAGGCCAAGCCGGCATGCTCGATGGCCCCGGTCGCGGTGACACCGGATGAACTGGGCCAATGCTGGCGCGATGCCCGCGTCGACCTTCCCCTGTGCGTTGCCTGGAACGGTGCGCTTTTCGGCGCGGCCAGCGGCTATGCGATGAGCGCCGGCTTCGATGAACTGGTTGCGCATGCCGCCTATTCGCGTGATCTCGTCGCCGGCACCGTCATCGGATCGGGAACCGTTTCGAACGACAACTACCGCGAGGTCGGTTCCTCCTGCATCGCCGAGCGGCGGGCAATCGAGATGATCGATCTCGGCCAACCGGAAACCGGCTTCATGCGCTTCGGTGATCGCGTGCGCATGGAGGCCCGACTTCCTGACGGCACACCATTGTTCGGCGCCACGGACCAGAAAGTCGTCAAGGCTTGACAGAAAGCCGGGCCCGGTCAGAACATGAAACTGGTCCAACCAGTTTCGACATGCGGTCCGAGGAGCCGGCCGCGGGAGGAAAGCCACGTGAACATCGCCGCCAGACGCGGGGCCGCCGCTCCGGCCGTCCCGTTCGATGCGGGGCGCCTCGACCGGCTCATGGAGCAGGCCGGTATCGACGTTCTGCTCGCCACGTCCAAGCACAACACGCAATACTTGCTCGGCGGCTATCGGTTCATCTTCTTCGCGGCGATGGACGCGATCGGCCACAGCCGCTATCTGCCGGTCGTCGTCTACGAACGGGGCAGACCTGACAGCGCCGCCTACGTCGCCAACCGTATGGAGGCGGGCGAGCATCACAACCATCCGTTCTGGACGCCGGCCTTCTACCCCGAATGCTGGGGCACCCTCGACGCCGCCGCCCGCGCCGTCGCGCATCTGCGGAAGATCGGCAAGGCATCGGCCAGGATCGGCATCGAGCCGGCCTTCCTGCCGGCGGACGCCCACAAGGCGCTGTCGGATGGGCTCGAAGGCGCCAGGCTGGTCGACGCCACCGGCACGATGGAGCGCATGCGCGCGCTGAAGACGCCGCACGAACTGGCCCTGCTGCGCCAGGCCTCCGAACTGATCACCGATGCGATGATCGCAACGATCGGCTGGGCGGGCGAGGGCTCGACCAAGACCGACATCATCGAACGGCTGCGGCGCGAGGAGACCAGTCGCGGACTGCTGTTCGAATACTGCCTGCTGACGCTCGGAGCGAGCCACAACCGGGCAGCCTCCGACCAGGCCTGGCGCAGGGGCGAGGTGCTGTCGATCGACTCGGGTGGCAATTATCGCGGCTATATCGGTGATTTGTGCCGGATGGGCGTGCTGGGCGAGCCGGACGCCGAACTGGAGGATCTGCTGGGCGAGGTCGAGGCGGTGCAGCAGGCCGCCTTCGCCAAGGTCCGCGCCGGTGCCGCCGGCGGCGACCTCATCGCCAATGCCGAGCGCGTGCTCAAGGCTTCGAAGGTCGCAGCCTTCACCGACTTCTTTGCCCATGGCATGGGCCTGATCTCGCACGAGGCGCCGTTCCTGATGACCAACCACCCGGTGGCCTATGAGGGCGTCGATGCCGAGCGGCCGCTGGAGGCGGGCATGGTCATCTCCGTGGAGACGACGATGCTGCACCCCTCGCGCGGCTTCATCAAGCTCGAGGACACGCTTGCGGTGACGGCGGACGGCTACGAGATGTTCGGCGAGCGCGGCCGCGGCTGGAACCGCGGCGGCACCGCCCGATAGCGCCACTGCGGCCTAGTTTGTGCTGCCGGCCTTCACGAGCCTGAAGTCGGGCAGGTCGCGCAACAGCCGTTCGGGGCCGGCCGGCGAATAGACGACAAACAGCTGCATCGGGCCGTCGCCGGTGTTGAGCGTCGAGTGGTAGCGGCTCTCGGGCACGTAGACCGTGCAGCCCGGCCCGACCTGACGGGTGAGCGGATTGCCGTCCTCGTCCTCGACCATCTGCTCGCCGTGGCCGGAGATGACGAAGATGATCTCCTCCGAGCCGGGATGGTTGTGGCGAGCGTGGCCCTGGCCGGCCGGCAGATCGACCACACCGCCCGAAAACGTCCTGGCGCCGTTGACCTCCGGCGCGACGGTCAGCGCCAGCCTGCCCCAGTCGAACGCGAACGTGTCGACGTCCCGGGGATAGACGAAGTACCTGCCAGCTTCACTCATCGCTTTGCCTCCACATGCCTCTACCGATCGAATCGGGCCACGGGCCCTTTGCTTCTCGCGCCAGCCCGACGGTCAGGCCACGCCACCGGGCGCCGTTCCGGGCCTGGACTGGAGCTTCATCCCGCCGAGCGGTACCGCGAGGCGGACAAGATGACGCGCCAAAACAAACAGATAGGGCAAAAACCCGATTCATCTGGATCGGATTTTGCGCTAGCGGAGCAGCGCCAGTGCCTTGAACGCGGCCGTCTGGTCGCGGATCGCGGTCTCGGCCGGCAGGCGCTCCATCGAGCTGGCGCCATAGAAGCCGTGGACGCCTTCGCAACGTTCGAGGATGAAGCGGGCATCCTGCGGCATCGAGATCGGGCCGCCATGACACAGCATGATGATGTCGGGGCGCGCTGCGCGGGCGGCCGCGGCGATGGCGTCGATCTCGACCACGCACCGGTCGAGCGACTTGGCCGAGGTCGCGCCGATCGAGCCGCCGGTGGTCACCCCCATGTGGGCGACCAGGATGTCGGCGCCGGCCCTGGCCATGGCGACGGCCTCGTCGGGATTGAACACATAGGGCGTGGTCAGCAGGTCGAGCTGATGGGCGGCGGCGATCATGTCAACCTCGAGCCCGTAGCCCATGCCGGTCTCCTCGAAGGCGGTGCGCATGGTGCCGTCGAACAGCCCGATGGTCGGGAAGTTCTGGACGCCGGAGAAGCCCATGGCCTTCAGTTCGGCGAGGAACCGCGGCATCAGCACGAACGGGTCGGTGCCGTTGACACCAGCCAGGACCGGTGTGTGCCTGACCACGGGCAGCACCTCGGAGGCCATTTCCCTGACGATCTCGTTGGCATTGCCATAGGCGAGCAGCCCGGCCGCCGAGCCGCGCCCGGCCATGCGATAGCGGCCCGAATTGTAGATGACGATGAGGTCGATGCCGCCGGCCTCCTCGGCCTTGGCAGATAGGCCAGTGCCGGCGCCGCCGCCGACGATGGGCCTGCCTTCGGCGATCATCCGGCGGAACTTCTCGATAATGGCCTTGCGGGGGATCGCTGGCATCCTTCCTCTCAATGTCGTGCGATTTCCAGAAAGGCCGCGGTCGCGGCCTCGGCGAATTGGGGGTCGTTGATGTGGAACGGCAGGCGGATCAGCTTGCGCCGGTCAGTCTGGCGGATCGTCGCCTCCAGCGTGGCAAACAGCACTGCGTCCGCCTCGGCATCGAAGAAGGCGCCGCCCTCGCTGTCGAGTGCCGAGACTCCCTTTTCGGGGATCAGGAAGCGGACCTCGCCTTCGCAGGCGTTGAGCCGGTCGCCGATCCATTCGCCGACCGCCCGGCACTCCTGCACCGTCGTGCGCATCAGCGTCACGTTGGGGTTGTGCTGGTAGAACCGGCGCCCGCGCAGGCGCGGCGGGACCGTCTCCGGCGCCCAGAAATTGACCATGTCGAGGGCACCGGCCGAACCGACATAGGGAATGCGGGTGCGGGCGATGGCGCCGAAACGGTCGCGCGTGGCCGGCAGCACCCCGCCGAACAGCAAGTCGCAGACCTCTGTCGTGGTGATGTCGATCACGCCGGCGAGCAGGCCGCTGTCGGCGAGCTTCTCCATGGTGCGGCCGCCGGTGCCGGTGGCGTGGAAAACCATGCAGTCATAGGCGTCGCGCAGGCGCTCGGTGATCGCCGTGACGCAGGGCGTCGTCACGCCGAACATGGTGAGACCGATCGAAGGCCTGCCGCGCGTTCCCTCGGCGGGGCGGGCGGCCATGCCGCTGACCGCCTGCGCGGCATTGTGGAGGATGATGCGGCTGAGGCCGTTGAGGCCGGCGAGGTCGGTGACCGCGGGCATCATGATGATGTCGGCGACATCGACATAGGCCGACACGTCGCCGGAGGCGAGCGTCGAGACCATCAGCTTGGGCAGACCGTAGGGCAGGGCCCGCATGCCCGCGGTGATGATCGAGGTGCCACCGCCGCCGCCGACGCCGATGACTGCGCCGACGTCGTCGCGCGCGACGATGAACCGGCTGAAGGCCACCGCCATCGCCGCGACGGCGGTGCCGCGGTCGTCAAGGCCGAGAACGGCCCCCGCGCCGCCCGGATGAAAGGCGGCTACCTCGGCGGGCGCCACCTCAGCCGCGAATGCGCCGGGGCGCGTGGCAACGTCGACGCGGGTGACCGGCAGGCCGTTCGCCTCGATCAGGCCGGCCAGGTAGACGAGCTCATCGGCCTTGGTGTCGGCCGTTCCGACGACATAGACCCGCTTCAACCGACGTTCCCCTAGCGGCGGCTCCCCCGCGGGGCCGCCCGGTTCGTCCCCAGCCGATGCAAGCCGGCTGTTGCAAATTTTTGAGACGAGCGTATCATAATGATATGGACATCTCACGTCAATCGAGCGCAACCGTGACGGAACGCGGGCCGAAGGCGCGCACGCGACGGCTGATGCTGGAGACGGCCAGCCGGCTGATGCAGGCCGGCGCGACGCCGTCCGTCAGCGAGGTGGCCGAGGCCGCCGGCGTATCGCGAGCGACCGCCTATCGCTATTTCCCCACCCAGGCCGCGCTGGTTGACGCCGTCGTCGAGCAGGCGCTGGGTCCGATCCTGAACTGGACCAGCCGATCGGAAGACGCCGCCGAGCGCGTCGCCGACCTGTTGCGCACCTCGCTGCCGCGCATCGACCGGTTCGAGGCAACGTTCAAGGCCGCGCTCAAGCTGTCGCTCGACCAGTGGTCGAGGCGCCAGGCCGGCGCGCTCGACGGCGAAGTGCCGTTCATGCGCGGGCACCGAAGGGACGTGTTGCGCGAGGCGCTGGCGCCCGTGCGCGCGAAGCTGCCAAAGAAGGAGGCCGAGCGCCTGGCGCAGGCGCTGTCGCTGGTGTTCGGCATCGAGGCGCTGGTCGTGCTCAAGGATATCTGGGGCCTGACCAGCAGGCAGTCGGAAGGGGTAGCGGTCTGGGCCGCCACGGCGCTGGTGGGCGCGGCCATTTCGGCAAACAGGGAGAGAGGCAAGTAGACGACGATCTGGTTCGACCAGAATTGGAACCAGACGGAACTGCATCCCGGATGCATCTGGTGGCTGAGGCGACTGAATAGTGAACGAAATTCGCCATGTACCCGCGCAATGCGACGAGTTTTGGCGATGGTCGCAGCCTTGGAGAGGTCACAAATGCCTTGACGAGAGTCGAGGTTTGGTACTACCAGATGGATCGTTGAAGACTGCCGGGCGCTGCACCGCAGTTGCATCCGCGGATGGTGAGGAGTCCTTCGGCCCGGCCGCTATCGGCCAGGAGAAGATTGCCGGCGGAAGGCCGGCAAGCGGATGGACAAGCGTAGAACATGAACGGGAGGAAGTGGTTATGCGCAATGGAGTGAAAGGCCTATTGGCCGGCATGTCGATGCTTGCCTATTGTGCTTCGGCAAGCGCGCAGGAGTTGACGATCTTCTGGGCCGAATGGGACCCGGCCAACTACCTGCAGGAACTGGTCAACGAATACACCGCCGAAACCGGCGTGAAGGTAACGGTCGAGACAACGCCGTGGGGCGACTTCCAGACCAAGACCTTCGCCGAGCTCAACGCCAAGGGCGACGCCTATGACATGGTCGTCGGCGACTCGCAGTGGCTGGGGGCGGCCTCGACCGCCGGCCACTATGTCGACCTGACCGACTTCATCAAGAAGCATGGCGTCGACAAGTCGTTCGTTCCCGCCACGCTGCAGTATTACGCCCATTACGACGGGAAGTATTGGTCGATCCCCGCCGAAGGCGATGCCAATGGCTGGGCCTACCGCAAGGACTGGTTCGAGGATCCGACCGAGATGGCCAATTTCAAGGCCAAGTACGGCTACGACCTCGGCGTGCCGCAGAATTTCGAGCAGCTCATCGACATCGCCGAGTTCTTCACCCGTCCGAACGAGAACCGCTACGGGGTCGCCCTCTACACCCAGACCGCGTATGACGGCATGGCGATGGGTCTCGAGCAGACGATCTTCACCTATGGCGGCGACCTTGGCAATTACGAGACCAACGAGGTCGACGGCATTCTCAACTCGCCGCAGAACGTGAAGGCGCTTGAGGCCTACCGCAAGCTCTATACGTTCACCCCGCCGAACTGGAACCAGGCGTTCTTCGCCGAAAACAACCAGGCCTTCACTGAGGGCCTCGTGGCGCTGAACATGAACTACTTCGCCTTCTTCCCGGCGCTGGCCAACAAGGCGACCAACCCGTATGCGGACGTGACCGGCTATTTCGCCAACCCGCCCGGCCCCGACGGCCACCAGCACGCGGCCCTTGGCGGCCAGGGTATCTCGATCATCAGCTACAGCAAGAACCAGGAGGAGGCGTTCAAGTTCCTGGAGTGGTTCATCCGCGACGACGTCCAGCGGAAATGGGCCGAGCTTGGCGGCTACACCTGCAGCGCCGCGGTGCTCGAGTCCGAGGAATTCCTCAACGCAACGCCCTACAACCGCGCATTCGCCGACTCGATGAAGATCGTCAAGGACTTCTGGGCCAATCCGGTGTTCGCGGACATGCTCTTCCAGATGAATGACCGTCTCCACCCCTACATCACGACGGGGCAGGGGACCGCCAAGGAAGCGCTCGACGCCCTCGTCGTCGACTGGAACAGGACGCTCGGCAACAACTAGGCCGAACTGCTCAGGCGAAAGCGGGCCGGGGAGCAATCCCCGGTCCGGCAAGATCGGATATCAACGGAGGCACCGGTGGCAGTCCTGGCGACGCTCGATCCCAATTCGCGCGCTGCGTCCCGCGGTTGGAGCGACTTGACCATCCGCAATGCGTTCATCCTGCCAACGATCATATTCCTGATCGTCTTCAATATCTTCCCGCTGGTCTATTCCCTCGGCTTTTCGTTCACCAACTACCGCGCGTCGGTCAACCGGCCGGCCGAGTTCGTCGGATTGCAGAACTACCGGGAGCTGCTGTCCAACCCGGACATATGGAACAATTTCACCATCACCGCGCAGTATGTCATCCTGTCGGTCGGAGGGCAGATGATCGTCGGCTTCGGCTTGGCGCTGCTGCTCAACCGGAAGTTCCCGTTCAAGGGGCTGGTCACCACGCTGCTGCTGCTACCGATGATGCTGTCACCGGCAGTGGTCGGTCTGTTCTGGAAGCTGCTCTACGACCCGTCCTGGGGGCCGATCAACTACGCCCTCGGGATCGGCAAGTTCGAGTGGCTGAGCAATCCGACCAACGCGCTGATCGCAACGGCGCTCACCGACATCTGGATGTGGTCTCCCTTCGTCATGCTTCTGGCCCTGGCCGGCCTGTCGGCAGTGCCGAAGCACCTTTACGAAGCCGCCGCCATCGATCGTGCCGGCACGTTCTACACCTTCTTCCGTATCACGCTGCCGCTGATCACGCCGTTGCTCCTAATCGCGTTGATCTTCCGCACGATGGAGGCATTCAAGACGTTCGACCTGCCCTTTGTGATGAGCACCGCCAATGTTCAGACCATCGCCATTCGCCTCTACCAGATGGCGTTCCAGAGCTGGGATACCGGCCGCGCCTCGGCGCTCGCCTATATCGTGCTGATCGTCGTGCTGGCGATCACCAACATCTACGTCAAGTATCTCAACAAGGTGAAAGAGCGCTGAGATGCCGGCCGTCACATCACGCGCCCAACGCGCTGCCCACCCGATTGCCATCGTCGCGATTGCCGCCGCAACGCTGATCTTTCTGGCGCCGATCCTGTGGATCGCCTCGACCGCGTTCAAGCCGCGGGCGATTGCGACCTCGGTACCGCCGACGGTGGTGTTCACGCCGGAGGTCACGCCCTTCGTCAAGCTCTTCACCAAGCGCGTGCAGCTCAAGGAGCCGCCGACGCCGGAGGCCTACGAGGCAGCGCCCTGGTGGGAAAAGACGATCCTCGACGGCGGCGAGCGCGTGCTGCGGGTCGGCGACGATGTGCAGCTCAGCCAGTACCCGAACCGGTTCCTCAACAGCCTGATCGTGGCGGTCATCTCGACCGTCCTGGCGGTCGGCATGGGAACCTTCACCGCCTACGGGTTCTCGCGATTCAAGATGGCCGGCGAGGCGGACCTGTTGTTCTTCATCCTGTCGACGCGCATGCTGCCACCGATCGTCGTCGCAATCCCGATGTTTCTGATGTACCGGACGTTCGGGCTTACCGACACTCACGTCGGACTCATCATTCTCTACACGGCGTTCAACCTTTCCTTCTCGGTCTGGCTGATGAAGGGTTTCATCGACGAGATACCGAAGGAGTACGAGGAAGCCGCGCTCGTTGACGGCTATTCGCGGCTCGAGGCGTTCTTCAAGATCGTGCTGCCGGAGGCGGCCACCGGGATTGCCGCGACGGCGGTATTCTGCTTCATCACCGCCTGGAACGAATACGCCTTCGCGCTCATCCTTACCAACCGCCGCGCCCAGACGGCGCCGCCCTTCATCCCGAGCCAGATCGGCTCGGGCCTGCCCGAATGGACGGTGATCGCCGCTGGAACACTGCTTTTCCTGCTGCCCGTCGCCATCTTCACCTTCGCGCTCCGCAACCACCTGCTGCGCGGGGTGACCTTCGGCGCCATCCGGAAATAGGGGGCCGGCATGAAGCTGAACGCGCGACTGATCGAGACGATATCGATGTGGACGATGATTTTCGGCATCGCCGCCCTATGCCAGCCCTGGAACCTGTTCCTCCATCGCTATGGCGTCACCGTCATTCTCGTCGGTCTTATCGCCTTCCTGATCACGTCGCATATCGGGCCTGCGAAGGCCACGGGCAGCAAGGTATTCGACGTGTCCGACCACCACGAGGGCAAGGCATGACCGACATCGTGCTACGCGACGTCCAGAAGTGGTTCGGTCCGATCCAGGTGATCAAAGACATGAACCTGTCGATCGACCACAACGAGTTCATTGTCCTGCTCGGGCCGTCAGGCTGTGGCAAGACGACGACGCTGCGCGCCGTCGCCGGACTGGAGACGATCGACGAGGGCGACATCCTGATCGACGGGAAGCCGGTGCAGCACATGAAGGCATCGGACCGCGACATCGCCATGGTGTTCCAGTCCTTCTCGCTCTACCCGCACATGACGGTGTACGAGAACATCGCCTTTCCGCTGCGGGCAAGACGCATGAGCAGGCAGGCGGTCGACGAGTCAGTGCGCGAGATCGCGCGCGTGCTGCGTATCGCCGATCTGCTCGACCGCAGACCCTCGGCGCTGTCGGGCGGCGACATGCAGCGCGTCGCCATCGGCCGGGCGCTGGTCCGGCGCCCCAAGGCGATGCTGATGGACGAACCGATCGGCGCGCTCGACGCCAAGCTGCGCGAGGAGATGCGCGCCGAGATCAAGCGCCTGCATCTCAAGCAGGGCTCGACGACCATCTATGTCACGCACGACCAGGTGGAGGCCATGAGCCTCGCCGACCGCATCGTGATCATGCACGAGGGAGTGCTCCAGCAGGTCGGCTCGCCCGACGAGGTCTATGCACGGCCGCAGAACCTGTTCGTCGCCCAGTTTGTCGGCAGCCCGGTGATGAATGTTGCGCCGGCGCAGGTCAGGCAAGAGGGGGGCGCGGTGCGCGTGTCGGTCGATCCAGCGACTCCGGGCTTCGACTTCCCGCGCGAACTGCTGTCCAGGCTCAACGGCCACGGCGCCGGCGAGGCGCTGGCGCTCGGCATCCGCCCGGAGGGCGTACTGGTCTCGCGCGAGCCGCGCGACGGCTATCTGCCGGTCGAGGCGCACATCATCGAGCCGCTAGGCTCGCACGACATCGTCGATCTGAAGGTCGGTGAACGGCTGCTGCGGGCGCGCACCGCGGCGGGCTTTGTGCCGCGGCCGGGCGAGAGGGTGCACGCGCGCATCGATCCGGCGCAGGCGCATTTCTTCGACGCGCAGAGCGGTCGCTCGCTCGGGGTGAGGCTCTAAGGCGATGGCACATATCGAACTCAGGAATATCACCAAGACCTTCGGTGCCAACACCGCGTTGCGAGGCCTCGATCTGGAAGTGGCTGACGGCCAGTTCTTCGTCCTGCTTGGCGAGACCGGCGCCGGCAAGACCACGACGTTGCGTATCGTCGCCGGGCTGGAACGGCCGACCGGGGGCAGCGTGCTCATCGACGGCGTCGATGTCGGCGATTGGAGCGCGGCCGAGCGCGACGTCGCGCTGGTGCTCCAGCAGTATTCGCTCTACCCGCGCTACACCGTGCGCGAGAATCTCGAATTCCCGCTGAAGTCGAAGATCCGCCGCGTCGAACCGGACGAGATCAGGGCGCGCGTCGAGCGGGCGGCCAAGACGTTGCGCATCGAGCATCTGCTCGACCGCAAGACCGATCTGCTCTCCGGTGGCGAGATGCAGCGCGTTTCGATCGGTCGGGCGATCGTACGCAAGCCGCGCGTGTTCCTAATGGACGAGCCGCTGTCGGCGCTTGACGCCAAGCTGCGCGAGGCATTGCGCACGGAGCTGAAAAACCTGCAGATGAACCTCGGCGCCACCTTCCTGTTCGTCACCCACGACCAGGTGGAGGCGATGTCGATGGGCGATCGCATCGGCGTGCTCGACCGCGGGCGGCTGGTGCAGGTCGGCACGCCGGCGGAAATCTATACCAGTCCGAAAAACACCTTCGTGGCCCGCTCGGTCGGCTCGCCGCCGATCAACCTCATCGACGGGGCGATCCGCGACGGTCGTGCCGTGGCCGAAGCCGGCTTTGCACTGCCGGTGCCCGCCCGCGGCGAGGCCGGCACAGACCGGCCGCTGATCTTCGGCGTCCGGCCCGAGGACCTGCTCATCGAACGCGACGCACCCGCCGAGGCGCGTGTCCACGACGTCGAAAACTACGGTGTCGAGAAAGTGGTGACGCTGCGGGTCGGCGACATGCTGCTGCGCGCCACCACCTCGGCTCGCCAGCAGCTCGACATCGACGCGCCCGTCCGCTTCTCGTGGCGGCCGGACAAGGTGCTGCTGTTCGACCGGGCCGACGGGACCTCGCTGCGGCAATAGAGCCTCAGCCCGCCGAGTGTCAACGCGCGGCGGACAAGACGATGCGACCAAACGATATGGATGGAGCAGAGTCCCGACCCGGTTGGATCGGGGTCGGCTCCCGCCGGACGCCGGATCGTCACGGCGCGGCGGCAAAGCGGGCGCGGTATCGCGCCTCGACCTCGGGGTTGCACAGGTTGACCGGCAGTTCGCCCGCCAGCACCCGGATCGCTTCCCGCGCCGCCCCCATCCCCATGCGCTCCATCGAATCGGCGCTGATGCCGGCGACATGCGGGGTGAGGATGACATTGTCGAGCGCGAGCAACGGATGATCGGGCGCCAAGGGCTGGTGTTCGAACACGTCGAGCGCTGCCCCGGCGATGGCGCCGCTCTGCAAGGCATCGACCAAAGCCGTCTCGTCGACCACCGGCCCGCGCGCGACGTTGACGAGGAACGCGCCGGACTTCATCCGCGCGATCTGCTGCCGACTCACCATGCCCCGCGTTGCGGCCGTCAGCGGGCAGCAGAGCACGACCACGTCGCTCTGCGCCATCAGCGTGTCGAGATCGACGCCGCGCATGCCGTCGGGCAGCGAAGCGGGGCTGCGGGTGGCGGCGAGCACGTCAAGCCCGAAGCCATGGCGTGCGATGCGCAGCACGGCGCGCCCGACATTGCCCATGCCGACGATGCCGAGCGTGCGCCCGGCAAGGTCGTGGCCGGCGTCTGCATGCGCGCGCCCCGCCGTCCAGCCCAGCCGGCGCAGGTCTCGGTCAACGAGGCGCAGCCGGCGCTGCAGCGCCAGAGTGACCATCATCACGTGTTCGGCGACCGTCTGCGCATTGACGCCCGGAACGTTGGCGACCAGCACGCCGGCCTGCGTGGCGGCTTCGACCGGAATCATGTCGAGCCCGGCACCGTGGCGGATCGCGGCGCGCAGGCGCGCCGGCGCCTCGAACAGGTCCGCCGGCAACGGCGCCCGCACGATGATGATGTCGGCATGGCGCCCCTCGGCCCGCAGCGTGTCGGGGTCGGGCGCGCTCGCCACGACGAGGTCGCCGGCGCCGCGCAGCAGGTCGGCGGCGCGTGGATGGATGTCATGCGTGGAGAAGATCACGGCCAATGGTGTTCAGGCCCGTTCGCGGACGACGTCCGGCTCGGGCCAGGCGGGCGCGTCGCTGCCCGGCGCGCCGATCAGCCCCTTCCAATAGCTCTCGGCACCCTGCAGATGCGCGCTCATCAACGCCTGCGCCAGATTGCCGTCGCGGCGCAGCAGCGCCTCGAAGATCTGGATGTGCTCGGCATGCGAACGCCGGCTGCGCTCCGGGTCGCTGAAATAGATGGGCAGGCGCTGCTCGCCCATGATGTAGTAGACGCTGCACACCTTGTGGAAGACGCTGTTCTGGGTCGCCCGCACGATTTCGAGATGGAAGTCGCGATCCTCGCGCGCAATGCCCTGGCCGGCGGCGATCCGTTCCTCCGAAGCCTTGAGGATTTCGCGAAGGCGCGCGTAGTTCTCCTCCGTTGCCCGGACGCAGGCAAGTTCGGCCGCCTTGATCTCGTGGATCTTCCTCAGCTCCACGGTCTCGTAGATCTGGACCGGATCGAGCGGCACGCCGGCCCGTGCAAACAGCGCCAGCGCGTCGACGCTCGCCTGGTTCGTCGTCAGGTAGATGCCGGACTTGGCGCGGCGTTCGACGATGCGCATGGCTTCCAGGATGGCCAGGGCCTCCCGGATCTGGCCGCGGCTGACCGAGAAGTGGTCGGCCAGTTCCCGCTCCGAAGGCAGCCGCCCGCCATGCACCTTGGACCGCGAATAGAGGAAGGCGGCCAAGTCGGGCAGCAGGTTGTTCTCCTTCATTGGTCAGGTCCTCTGCGCGTGAGCCTCCAGGAACTTCTCGGCGATGGTGAATCCGAGGCCAGGGCGCTCGGGGATCGCGATGAGGCCGTCCCTGACCGAAACCTCCTCCACGACGAGGTCATGGATCATCGGGTTGGCACCCAACGAGTATTCGACGACAAAGCTGGCCGGCGAGGCGGCGCATACATGCAGGCCGGCAAAGAAGCAAGGCGCGCCGGCCCACAGGTGCGGCGAGAGCCGCAGATTGAAGGCGCTGGCAAGCGCGCCGATGCGCATCGCCTCGGTGATGCCGCCGCAGAAGGCGGGGTCGGGCTGGAAGATGTCGACGGCCTTGAGCACGGCGAGGTCACGGAAGGCAAAGCGGGTCGATTCCGATTCGCCGCTGGCAATGGGCATCGCGCCGGTGGCACGCACCTCTGCCAGGCCGGCCTTGTCGTCGGCGATCACCGGCTCCTCGAACCAGGCGAGGTCGCAATCGGCAACGAGGTGCATGAAGCGCTTGGCGTCGCCCACGGTGAAGGTGCCGTGGGCGTCGACCATGAGGGCGATGTCGGGGCCCAACGCGGCGCGCGCGGCCCTGACCCTGGCGGCCGAGACATGCGGTGGCCCGTCCATGGCGCCGACACGCATCTTGACCGAACGGAAGCCGCCGGCGGCGACGTAGGAGCCGAGCTGCTCGCCGATGCTTTCGGCCGGCGCCCAGCCGCCGGAGGCATAGGCGGGCATGCGCTCGGCCTTGCGGCCGCCCAGCAGCCGCCAGACCGGCTGGCCAAGCGACTTGCCGAGGATGTCCCACAGCGCGATGTCGACGGCGCTGATCGCCGCCACGGAGAGGCCGCGGCGCGACAGCTCGGGCATCGCATGGCCGGCGGCCGCCGCCGTCTCGTGACGCACGCCGTTGTAGAGCATCTCCCAGATCTGGACGATGTCGGCCGGATCGCGTCCGATCAGCCGCGGCGCCACCTCCTCGTTGAGCATGTGGACGAGACCGGCATAGGTGCCGGCGCTGCCTGCGGCGTTCTTGCCCTCGCCCCAGCCGACCAGGCCGTCGTCGGTCTCGATGCGCAGGATCGCCGCGTCGAAGGTGGTCAGTTGGCCGAAATCGCTGCGGTGCTGGCGGCTCGCCGCGATCGGGATGCGCACCCACCATGCCCGTGCCGACACGATGCGCATCTCAGGCCTCGCCGCAATCTGGCGCCGGCGGAACAGTGTCCACCGGCGGCCGGGAGCGCAGTTTCGTAGCCGATCGCATGGTCTTAAGCCCGGCGCCAAACGTGGCTGCGCTAGCGGATCAACGGCAGGATGGTCTCGGCCGTGATGCGCATCTGATCGGCGTAGAACGCCTCCGTCAGCACGCTGGAGCCGTGGTCCTGGATGAACTTCAGCTGCTCGGGCGGAATGTCGACCGGATTGCGGTCAACCATGTCGGGATATTTGGCCGCCGGAGTGCGGTCGACCGGCGCCACGAACTCGTTGGTCAGCGCCCCGTCATAGCCGATCTGCTTCAGCGTGGAGACGATCTTCGGCCAGTCGAGCTGGCCAAGTCCGCAGGCGAAGCGGTTGTTGTCGGCGACGTGGAAATCATAGAGACGCCTGCCGGCCAGCCGGATCGCTTCATACATGTCTTCCTCCTCGATATTGAGGTGGAAGGTGTCGAGGCAGACGCCGCATTCCGGGCTGACCGCATCGGCCAGCGCCAGCGCCTGGGCACAGCGGTTGAACAGATAGGTCTCGAAGCGGTTAAGCGGCTCGACGGCGATGCGCACCCCTCTCTTGCGGGCATGGCCGAAACATTCGCGCGTGGCGTCGACGACCCATTTCCATTCCTCTGCCTCGGTGGCGTCTGGAACCACCTTGCCGACGGTGGCCGGAACAAGCGTCACGATTTCGCCGTCCAGCTCGGACACCATGGTGATGACGGCCTTGACGTAGTCGACCGTGCGGGCGCGCTGGCCCTCGTCCTTTGCAGCAAGGTTGCGCTCGCCCAGCGTCAGTGTCACCGCTCCCCAGCAGCGGATGCCGTGTTCCTTCAGGAGGGCGCGGGTCTCCTTGACCTCGTACTGGGCAGGCTCGCCGGAAATCTCGATCGATTCGTAGCCGAACTGCTTGATGCGGCGCAGTGTCGTCGCCAGCGGCTCGGCGCGCATCCAGTTGTGTGTTGAAAGGTGCATGTGCCGTTTTCCTCCCGGTCCTGCTTTTTTCTGCGCCCGCCGCGCCAGGCTCGCGACAAACCTGGTCGGGCCAATCTGGTGCTACCAATTCCTTGCCCAAACACCTCTATCGCATTCATGCACTGCATGCAAGAATTGCCATGAATGGAGGCGTTTGCGTATTACATGATTGATTTTTAATGGCATTGGCGGTGACGTTGAAGCATCATGGTGTGACGGCGGTGACCGTGCCGCCTTGACGCCATCGCTCATTTTGGTATTACCAGAATACATTATGGCGTGCCAGGCACGGACGCCGCCGGCCGGCGGGCGGTCGACAAGGGGAGGAAACCGACGATGCCGAGGACGATGAAGGGGCCGGGGATATTTCTGGCGCAGTTTGCCGGGGATGAAGCGCCGTTTGACACGCTTTCGGGGATTGCCGGGTGGGCGGCG
>BOKV01000012.1 GCA_016861165.1 Alphaproteobacteria bacterium
GCCGGCCTGTGCGGCAATGCACAGCGGGCGGTGGTGAAACGCGCCATCTTCCGGTCATGGCGGGACGCGGTGTCCGGCCAGCCCAACCAGAGTGAGACGAAACCATGATCGCCAGGAACATCATCGCCGCCGTCGCCCTTTCGGTTGTCGCCGGTTCGCTTGCCGCGCCGGTCGCCGCCTCGGCCGCCACCATGATCCGCTCGACGC
The DNA here is from genome assembly GCA_016861165.1 of Alphaproteobacteria bacterium. Lineage (GTDB taxonomy): Bacteria > Pseudomonadota > Alphaproteobacteria > Rhizobiales > Rhizobiaceae > BOKV01. The sequence goes on from BOKV01000012.1 coordinate 208, forward strand.
CGGTCGAGACCGCCCAGAAGGCGGAGAATGTCGGCTATTACGGCTACTACTACCACTACAAGCCGTATTACTACTATCCGAAGTACCGCAAGCACCACTACTACTGGGGCTACTGAGCGCGGCCGACTTCGCCAAGGACTGCAAAAGGGCCCCGGCAGCGCCGGGGCCTTTTGCGTTGACCTGCCGGCCGGCGCCGGCGGTTGACATTGATTGCTTTTAGCATTTAATTAATTGCTGTAGGCAATTAATTTCGAACATGTCATGATCCCTTCCGCAGCCGCGTCCGGGCAGATCGAAACGGTGCGCGCGTTCAACCGCTTCTACACCCGCCAGCTCGGGCTGCTGGAGGCGGGGCTGCTGAACAGCCCCTTCTCGCTCACCGAGGGCCGCATTCTCTATGAACTGGCGCATGGCGAGGGGCTGAGCGCGGCGGCGCTGGCGCGCGAACTGCGCCTCGATCCGGGTTATCTCAGCCGCCTCGTCAACCGGCTCGCAAGGGCGGGCATGGTCGGCCGGACGCGTTCGGCGAGCGACCGGCGCCGGTCGATCCTGACGCTGACGCCGGCCGGCAAGGCCGCGTTCGGGCGGCTCGACCAGGCCTCCAGGGACCAGGTTGCCGGCATGCTGGCCAACCTCGACGGCGGCGAGCGCAACCGGCTGGTGGCGGCAATGGCGGCGGTGCGCCGCCTGCTCGGTGACCGGCCGGCGGAGCCCGTCACCTATGTGCTGCGCCCGCTGAGGAGCGGCGACATCGGCTGGATCACCCACCGCCAGGGCCTGCTCTATGCGTCCGAATATGGCTGGAACGAGGAGTTCGAGGCGCTGGCCGCGCGCATCCTCGCCGACTTCGTCACCGGTTTCGACCCGCGCCGCGAGGCCGCCTGGATCGCCGAACGCGACGGCGAGGTGGTGGGCTCGGTGTTCGTGGTGCGCCAGACCGACGAGGTGGCCAAGTTGCGGCTGCTCTATGTCGAGCCGTCGGCGCGCGGACTTGGCATCGGCCGGCGGCTGGTCGCCGAATGCGTCGCCTTCGCCCGCGCCAGGGGCTACCGGACGCTGACGCTGTGGACCAATGACGTGCTCACTTCGGCCCGGCGCATCTACGAGGCGGCGGGCTTTCGCCTCGTCGGCGAGGACCGCCACCATTCGTTCGGCAAGGATCTGGTCGGACAGAACTGGGAACGGGCGCTGGCCTGAGGCCTTGGTGTTGCCGGCCGGATTTGACGCGTTGCGTCGGACGCCTGGCTGCGCCATTCTGGTCCGATGCTGCGTTCCCTGCATTGCTGGCTGCTGGTCCTTGGGCTCGCGCTCGGCCAGGCAGCGCCGGCCTCGGCACCGGCTCCGGGCACGGATGGCCAGCTCATGGCCATGACCGAGCGCGCCAATCCCGCCGTGACCGGTGACTGTTGTCCGGATCCCACCGGGTCGGCGGACTGCATGGTGACGGCCTGCGGCGCCTGCGCCGCCATCCTGGCGCCGGAGTGCAGGCGCGAATGCGTCAAGGTCGTGGCTTTCGAGCTCCGCGCCGCGCCGACCCATGCGGGTGACCTCGCCTGCGCCGATCCGCCCCCGCCGAGGAGGCGGGCGGCCGCCTGAAGGGCAAGAGACACGATGGCGGCATCGTCGCCGCGTCGCCTTCCCGCCGGTACCAACCGACAAACACCCTCGCCGGCCGATCGGTCGGCAGACGAGCCACGGCAGCCTGCCGTCTCGCAAATGGAGATGACGACAGTGAACAGGAATGCGAAGAGAATGCTTGCGGCGGCCCTCGCCACCATGATCGGCGCGGCTTCGGTCGACGGTGACCCGGCTGCCGCGCAAACGGTGTCGATCGCCGAATTGTCGCAGCGCACGCACATCCACGGCCTTGCCGTGGACCCCGGCGACGCCACGCGCCTGCTCGTGGCAACCCACCACGGCCTGTTCCGCACCGGCCCGGACGGCAGCGCCGAGCGGATATCGCCGGTCCAGGACTTCATGGGGTTCACGCCGCACCCGGTCGACGCGGCGATCCTCTATGCCAGCGGCCACCCGGTCGACGGCGGCAATCTCGGCTTCATTGCCTCCGACGATGGCGGCAGGAGCTGGACACAGATTTCGGCCGGATTGGACGGGCCCGTCGATTTCCACCAGATGACGGTGAGCCGGGCCGACCCGCGAACGATCTATGGTGCCTACGGCCAATTGCAGGTCAGCCGCGATGCCGGCCGCAACTGGATGGCGGCGGGCCGGCCGCCGGCGCGGCTGATCGACCTTGCCGCCTCGGCCGTCGACGCCGACACGGTCTACGCCGCGACCGAGACGGGGCTCTATGTCAGCACCGATGGCGGAAGCAGCTGGCACCCCCTGCTGCGGGACGGGCCCGTGAGCCTGGTCGAGGTGACGGCGGACGGCACGCTGCATGCCTTCGTCGTGGGGCGGGGGCTGGTGCGGGCGAGCGAGCCGCCGATCCGCTTCGACACGGTCTCGGCCGACTTCGGCAGCGGCTATCTGCTGCACCTGGCCGCCGATCCTGCCAGGCCCGAGCGCCTCTTCGCCGTCAACGAGGAGGGGCGCATCGTGGCCAGCGTCGATGACGGACGGTCCTGGCGGCCCTTCACCGGATCGCTGGACACGGGCGCGGGGCAATGAATACGCCAGCTCGTGCCGGCTCGCCGGAGCGGTAGCCGGGCCCTTCAACGTCGAGGCGGTGTCGCTGCCGGAGGTGACGCGGCAAGCAGCGCCACCTCCTTGGCGCCGTCCTCGACCATCTGGCGGCCGACCTCGACAAAGCCCAGTCCGAGATGGAAACGCATCGACGTGTCGTTGGCCGGACGCAGGTTGACCTCGCAGCAGACCGGCGCGGCGCCGGCGGCGGCAAACACCGCCTCGTAGAGGCGCCAGGCGATGCCGCGGCCGCGCCAGCGCGACGCCACCGCGACGCGGTCGACATAAAGAAAGTCGCGATAGCGCGCCGCGAACCAGCGATAGTTGGGACTGGCATAGTCGGCGCCGGGGGCCAGGGCGAGCACGAAGCCGGCGATCTCCCGGTCGGCGGTGGCGCGCAGCGCCAGCCGGGCCTCGGCGCCGAGGCGGCGCATCTGCGCCTCGCCAAGCGCGTTGACATGCGGTGTTGCGGCATTGTTGAGGGCGACGACCGCCGGCCAGTCACCCGGCCCGATTGCTGCGATGGTGATCATCCGTCGTTCCCGGCAGGCTTGGCGTCTGACGCCATCGCCGATAGGCGATGGCGGAGACCGTGGCAAGTGGATGGGCAACGCCGGCACTCTCACCGGATTGAGCAGGCGGGGCTGACAGAGCTCAGTGCGCGTCGCCGGCGGAAGCCGGGCCGGCCTCGTCCAGGCCGTAGTCACGCAGCTTGCGGTAGAGCGTCGAGCGGCCGATGCCGAGGCGTCGGGCGACCTCCGCCATGCGGCCATTGTAGTGGTCGATGGCAAAACGGATCGCCGCCGCCTCGATCTCATCGAGCGGCCGCACATGGCCGCCCCCCGACAGAAGCGTCAGCTGGTCCGGCGGCGCGGCCGGCGCCAAGTGCGGCTCCGGTCGCCATGTCTCCTCGGGGGCGGACTGCAGCGGCGGGGCGTCGACGGCGAGCGTCGCCGGCGGCCGGCGGAGGCCGGCGACCTGCGCCGCGATCTGCGGGAACTCGTCGACGGTCAGCACGTCGCCCTCGGCCAGCACGACGGCCCGGAACACAGCGTTCTCGAGCTGGCGGATGTTGCCCGGCCAGTCATGGGCGCACAGCAGCGCCTCGGCCTCGGCGGTGACGGCGCGCAGCTGCGGCCGGTTCTCCATCGCCGCGAAACGCTGCATGAAGTGGCGGACCAGCAGCGGGATCTCGGCCCGGCGCTCGCGCAGCGGCGGCACGGTGACGGCCAGCACGTTGAGCCGGTAGTAGAGGTCCTCGCGGAAGCGGCCGGCCTCCACCTCGGCGATCAGGTTCTTGTTGGTGGCCGAGATCAGGCGGATGTCGACCCTGACCGGGCGCCGGGCGCCGACGGGGTCGATCTCGCCCTCCTGGATGGCGCGCAAGAGCTTGACCTGAATGTCGGGCGGCAGCTCGCCGACCTCGTCTAGGAACAGGGTGCCGCCATTGGCCTCCTCGAACTTGCCGACATGGCGGTCGGTGGCGCCGGTGAAGGCGCCCTTCTCGTGGCCGAACAGGATGCTCTCGACCAGATTCTCCGGCAGGGCGCCACAGTTGACGGTGACGAAGGGCTTGGCGCGGCGGGTGGACGAGCCCTGGATGGCGCGGGCGATCAGCTCCTTGCCGACGCCCGATTCGCCTTCGATCAGCACCGGGATCTGCGAGCGGGCGGCCTTCTCGGCGATGCGGATCACCCGCTCCATCCCCGGGCTGGCGCAGATGATGTCCCTGAAGGTCAGGCGCCCCTCGGCCACCCGCGTGAAGCGGGCGACCTCGTCGGTCAGCGCGCCGACCTTGAGCGCGTTGGCGAGCGAGACCTGCAGGCGCTCGGGCGAGACCGGCTTGACGACGAAGTCGAAGGCGCCGGCCCGCATGGCGCCGACGACGGTGTCGATGCCGCCGCGCGCCGTCTGGACGATGACCGGCACGACGATCGCGCGCCCGCGCATGGCGGCGAGGACGCCGAGCCCGTCGAGATCGGGCATGACGAGGTCGAGGACCACGGCGGCGAAACGGCGCGCCGGGCCCGACAGCATGTCGAGCGCCTCGACGCCACCGGAAGCGATGGCCGTCTCATAGCCCATGCGGCTCACCTGGCCGTGCAGCAGACGGCGCTGAACCGGATCGTCGTCAACGATCAGTATCCTGTCCGGCATGGCTTCAACCGTCCCCGACCGTTGCCCCGACCCATTGCCCGGCGGGCTCGCCGCCCGGGCTGTCCCATTTCTGGACTGTTCTATGCGGTTCGCCTAAACATGGCTTTAAGCGTCAGGCTCAACCAAGTCTGGATCGGAACGCTAAAATCCGGCCGATCGGCACCGCTGACGACCGGCGCGCCGCGACCGGCCCCCTGGAGGAGACAGGCGATGAACGCGGACAGGGACAGTGAGGTGCCGCGCGAGGCCGAGGGCACGGGGATGGCGGCGGGGGCGCTGCCGGAATGGAACCTCGCCGACCTCTATGCGGGCATGCAGTCGCCGGCCTATCGCGACGATGTCGCGCGCAGCCAGATCGAGGCCGAGGACTTCGAGCGGCGCTACAAGGGGCGGCTCGCCGGCCTGGCGGCCGACGCGGCCGACGAGCTCGGCCGGGCGGTCGGCGAATACGAGGCGATCGAGGAACGGATGGGCCGGGTCATCTCCTATGCCGGCCTGCTCCACGCCGGCGACACCGTCGACCCGGCGATCGCCAAGTTCTACGGCGACGCCCAGGAGCGGATGACGGCGGCAAGTTCGCACCTGCTGTTCTTCACGCTGGAACTCAACCTGATCGAGGACGCGGTGCTGGAGGCGGCGATGACGGCGTCGCCCGTCCTCGGCCGCTATCGGCCGTGGCTCGAGGACCTGCGCCGCGAGAAACCCTACCAGCTCGAGGACCGTATCGAGCGGCTGTTCCACGAGAAATCGGTGACCGGGCGGGCGGCCTGGAACCGGCTGTTCGACGAGACGCTGGCCGAGCTGGAGTTTACCGTCGGCGGCCGGTCGATGCCACTCGAGCCGGCGCTCGACCTGCTGCAGGATCGCGACCGGGCGGTCCGCGAACAGGCGGCCAGGGAAATCGCCCGCGTCCTGAAATCGCAGGGGCGGCTGTTCACGCAGATCACCAATACGCTCGCCAAGGACAAACAGATTTCCGACGACTGGCGCGGCTTTCGCGATCCGGCCGATTCGCGCCATCTGGCCAACCGGGTGGAGCCCGAGGTGGTGGCGGCGCTGGTAGAAGCGGTGCGCTCGGCCTTCCCGCGCATCTCGCACCGCTACTACCGCATGAAGGCGCGCGCGCTGGGGCTCGACCGGATGCAGTTCTGGGACCGCAACGCGCCGTTGCCGCACGTGCCGGAAAAGGAATATGGCTGGGAGGACGCCAGGGCGGTGGTGCTCGACGCCTATCAGCGCTTCTCGCCGGCGATGGCCGAGATCGCGGGGCGCTTCTTCGACCTGGCGTGGATCGACGCGCCGGTACGTCGCGGCAAGGCGCCGGGGGCGTTCTCGCACCCGACCGTGCCGAGCGTTCATCCCTATGTCATGCTCAACTATCTCGGCCGGCCGCGCGACGTGATGACGCTTGCCCACGAACTTGGCCACGGCGTCCACCAGGTGCTCGCCGCCGACCAGGGGGCGCTGATGGCGCAGACGCCGCTGACGCTCGCTGAGACGGCGAGCGTGTTCGGCGAGATGCTGACCTTCCGCTCGCTGCTCGAACGCGCCGCCGGGCCGCAGGAGCGCAGGGTGCTGCTGGCGCAGAAGATCGAGGACATGATCAACACGGTGGTGCGCCAGATCGCCTTCTACCTGTTCGAGCGAAAGGTCCATCACGAGCGGCGCAACGGCGAACTGACGCAGGACCAACTCGGCGATTTCTGGATGGCCGTGCAGGCCGACAGCCTTGGCGACAGCTTCACTCTCGACGACGACTACCGCTCCTACTGGAGCTACATACCGCACTTCATCCATTCCCCGTTCTACGTCTATGCCTATGCGTTCGGCGACTGCCTTGTTAATTCCCTCTATGCCGTCTACCAGTCGGCGGGAAACGGCTTCGAGGCGCGCTATCTGGCGATGCTGAAGGCGGGCGGCACCATGCACCACCGGGAGCTGCTGGCGCCGTTCGGGCTTGACGCGTCCGAGCCGGCCTTCTGGCAGAAGGGGCTTTCGGTGATCGAGGGGCTGATCGACGAACTGGAGGGCATCGGGAAGGGCGTTGCGGCATGACGACAGGAGGGAAGACCCAATGACCAGACGGATCGTCCACGGCGCGCTGGCGGCGGCGGTGCTGACGCTGGCGGCCTGTCAGACGGCGAAGATCAATCCGACGGCCGGCGGCGGCGGCCTGGCCGGCGACTGGACGCCGGACAGCGGCGGCTATACGGCGACATTCCGCAACGGCGTGTTCCAGACGGTGGCCTCCGACACCGGCAATGTCATCTCGCAGGGCAGCTACATCGCCCAGTCGGCCGAGCAGGTCGACCTGTCCTGGACCAGCAACATCACCGGCCAGCCGAACAGCGCCAAATGCAATCGGCCGAGCCCGGAAGTGCTCAACTGCACCGATGCCGGCGGCCGGTCGTTCACGCTGCGCCGGCGTGCCGCCTGACCGACTGCCGGCGGCCGCCGCAGGCTCCGCGGGCACAGGACGGACTCAAACGAAGGCGGCCAGTTGCCGAGCGGTACGCCATTGTGTATTGCCTCCAGCGGGTTTGTTCTGTCGCGGGAGACGCAGATGGCAAAAGCGGGCAATGTCACGGAGAAGGAAAACGGCATGGACTATGCCGAGCACGATCGGACCTACGCCAATTTCCTGTGGCTGACCAAGTGGACCATTGCCTCCGTAGCGGCCGTGCTGATTGCCATGCTGGCGGGCTTTTTCGGTGGGATGGGCCTCGTCGGGGGACTGCTCGTCTTCATCATCCTGATGATCGTCGCCTACTTCATCGTCTGAGCAAGGTCGCCGGCCGGACCGGGGAGCAGTCACCGCCGGGCCGCGCCGCCGCAGGGCCGGAGCGCAGCGGCCGCAGCGACAGGGGAGGCAGGGGATGAGACTTTTCGTGCCGAGCGAACGCGCCGCCGGCGAGACGCGCGTGGCCGCCTCGCCCGAGACGGTCAAGAAGCTCATTCAGCTCGGGTTCGAGGTGACGGTCGAGGCCGGCGCCGGCCGCGATTCGCGCATCAGCGACGCGGCCTTCCAGGCGGCCGGCGCGGCGATCGGCAAGGCGGGAGATGCCGGCAAGGCCGACGTGGTGCTGCGCGTGCGCCGGCCAACCGCCGACGAGGCCAGGGCCTGCCGCAAGGGCGCGCTGGTCATTGCCACCATGGACCCCCATGGCCATGAGGACGTGGTCGAGGCGATGGCCGATGCCGGCATCAGCGCCTTCGCCATGGAATTCATGCCGCGCATCACCCGCGCCCAGGTGATGGACGTGCTGTCGAGCCAGGCCAACCTCGCCGGCTACCGGGCCGTGATCGAGGCGGCCGCCGCCTACGACCGGGCGCTGCCGATGATGATGACCGCGGCGGGCACCGTGCCGGCGGCCAAGGTGTTCGTCATGGGGGCGGGCGTCGCCGGCCTGCAGGCGATAGCGACGGCGCGCCGGCTCGGCGCTCAGGTCACCGCGACCGATGTGCGCGCGGCGGCCGCCGAGCAGGTCGCCTCGCTTGGCGCCAAATTCATCATGACCGACGCGCTCAAGGACGCCTCGGGCGAGGGCGGCTATGCCCGCGAACTGACCGCCGAGGAGAAACGGGCGCAGGCCGAACTCGTCGCCGGCCACATCGCCAAGCAGGATATCGTCATCACCACCGCGCTCATCCCGGGCCGGCCGGCGCCGCTGCTGGTGACCAAGGAGATGATCGCCTCGATGGCGCCGGGATCGGTGATCGTCGATCTCGCGGTCGAGCGCGGCGGCAATGTCGAGGGCTCGCTCGCCGGCGAGGTGGTCACGATCGGCGAGGTGACCGTCGTCGGCCACCTCAACATGGCCGGCCGCATCGCCGCCTCTGCCTCGCTTCTTTATGCGCGCAACCTTCATGCCTTCGTCGAGACGATGGTCGACAAGGAGAAGAAGGCACTGGCCGTCAACTGGGACGATGAACTGGTCAAGGCGACGCTCTTGACGCGGGACGGCGCCATCGTCCACCCCGCCTTTGCCGGCAAGGCCAAGGAACCACCGGCGGCGGCCGCGGGCGGCGCCGACAAGCCCAAAGGACGCAAGGGAGGGGGGCAATGAGCATTGCATTCGACACGGCGGTGCGCGGCGCCGAATTCGGCGCGTTCGCCGTTGAGGCGCCGGCCCTCCTCCAAGCCGCCGCCGCGCAGGTGGGCGATGCAAGCGCGACCGACGCCATCCAGACCGCGGCGGTCGCCGTCCACGGCGTCACCGGCGCGGCAATCGACCCGTTCGTCTTCCGCTTCGCCATCTTCGTGCTGGCGATCTTCGTCGGCTACTACGTCGTGTGGTCGGTGACGCCGGCGCTGCACACGCCGCTGATGTCGGTCACCAACGCCATCTCCTCGGTCATCGTGGTCGGCGCGCTGCTCGCCGTCGGCATTGCGGCGGCGGGCGGGGTCGCCACCGTCTTCGGCTTCGTCGCGCTGGTGCTCGCCTCCGTCAACATCTTCGGCGGGTTCCTCGTCACCCAGCGCATGCTGGCGATGTACAAGAAAAAGCAGCGCTAGGGGCCGGGGTCGACCATGCAGGACATCACAGCACTGCTCTATCTGGCCTCCGGCGTCCTCTTCATCCTGGCGCTGCGCGGCCTGTCACATCCGGAAACCTCGCGCCAGGGCAACATCTACGGCATGACCGGCATGGGCATCGCCATCGCCACCACGCTGGTGCTGGCCGCGCCGGGACTGGGGCGCTGGGCGCTGATCATCGTCGGGCTCGCCGCCGGCGGCGGTTTCGGCGCCTATGTGGCGCGGCGCATTCCGATGACGGCGATGCCGCAGCTCGTCGCCGCCTTCCACAGCCTGGTCGGCCTGGCCGCGGTCATGGTCGCCGCCGCCGCCCTCAACGCGCCGTCATCCTTCGGCATCGGCGAGGCCGGCGCCATCCACCTGCAGAGCCTGATCGAGATGTCGATCGGTGTCGCCATCGGCGCCGTCACCTTCACCGGCTCGATCATCGCCTTCCTGAAGCTCGACGGCCGCATGTCGGGCAAGCCGATCATGCTGCCGGCGCGCCATCTCATCAACATCGCGCTGGCGGTGGCGCTGGTGGTGCTGGTGGTGCTGTTCGTGCGCACGGAAAGCCAGTTCCTGTTCTGGGTGATCACCCTGTTGTCCTTCGCGCTCGGCGTCCTGATCATCATCCCGATCGGCGGCGCCGACATGCCGGTCGTCATCTCGATGCTCAACTCCTATTCGGGCTGGGCGGCGGCCGGCATCGGCTTCACGCTCGGCAACCTGGCGCTGATCATCACCGGCGCGCTGGTCGGCTCCTCGGGCGCGATCCTGTCCTACATCATGTGCAAGGGGATGAACCGCTCGTTCATCTCGGTCATCCTCGGCGGCTTCGGCGGCGAGACGGCGGCAGCGGCCGGGGCGATCGAGGATCGCACCGTCAAGCAGGGCTCGGCCGACGACGCCGCCTTCCTGATGAAGAATGCCGCCCGGGTCATCATCGTGCCCGGCTACGGCATGGCGGTCGCCCAGGCCCAGCACGCGCTGCGCGAGATGGCCGACAAGCTCAAGCACGAGGGCGTCGAGGTCAAATACGCCATCCACCCCGTCGCCGGCCGCATGCCGGGCCACATGAACGTGCTGCTGGCCGAGGCCAACGTCCCCTATGACGAGGTGTTCGAACTGGAGGACATCAACACCGAGTTCGCCCAGTCGGACGTGGCCTTCGTCATCGGCGCCAATGACGTGACCAACCCGGCAGCGCGCGACGACCCCTCCTCGCCGATCTACGGCATGCCGATCCTCGACGTCGACAAGGCCAAGACCTGCCTGTTCGTCAAGCGCTCGCTGGCCTCGGGCTATGCCGGCATCGACAACGCGCTGTTCTACAAACCGAACACGATGATGCTGTTCGGTGATGCGAAGAAGATGGTCGAGACGATCGTCAAGTCGCTGGACTGAGGCCTAAGCGGGGCCGGCTTACGCCCGGGTGCGGTTCATGCCGTCGCGGGCGATGGACAGCGTCGAATCGAGCGCGAGGGCGCGGGCATAGGACTTGAAGGCGCGCGGCTTGTCGCCGCGCTTCTCGTAGACCAGCGCCTGGTTGGCCCAGGCCTCGGCATAGCGCTCGTTGAGGCGGAGCGCCCGGTTGATATCCTCCAGCGCATTGTCGAGGTCGCCGAGCGCCAGATAAGAGACACCGCGGCTGTTATAGGGCTCGGCCGCATCGGCCTGCAGCGAGATCGACGTGGAGAAATCCTCGATCGCCTGGGGATGGTTGCCGCGCTTCTGCAGGATCAGACCGCGCGAATGGTAGGCACGCGGATTGGTGGTGCCGAGCCGGATGGCGCGCTCGAAGTCGCGGAAGGCCTGCTCGTCCTTGCCCGCCAGGCGATAGACATTGCCGCGGCCGATATAGGCCTCGTCATATTGTGCGTTGATCTTCAGCGCCGCCGTGTAGTCGTTGATCGCGGCCGCCGGATCGTTCATGGCGCGGTAGACCAGCGCGCGGTTGGCGTAGGCCTTGTAGAAGCGCGGATTGAGCTGCAGCGCCCGGGTGAAATCGGCGATCGCCTCGCGGTTGCGGCCGGCCTTGCCGTAGGCGGTGCCGCGCACATTGTAAGCCTCGGCCGAGTTGGGATTCTTCTCGACGACCGCGGTCAGCGAGGCGATGTTGGTCTCCGAACCCTGGTCGGGATCGAGCTGCACCGAGTCGACCACGGTCGCCGCCTGGCAGGCCGACAGGACGACGACCAGCGCCACCACGAGGGTCGGCGTCCTGGCCCGGTGCTGGTCGCTCGACAAGCGTGCACGCCTCTTTGGCGCAAGATCCGACCCGACGGGACGGGGATTCTGCGCTGTCTGGTGTTGTCGCATCACACTTCAGCAAAGCGGAAGCCGGCCATCGGCGCCGGCTCGGCCGCCACTCCCGGGCGCGGCCGAATCACGGTCGCCCCCGCCCGTTGCGCTCGCGACTAGGCAACAATAAGGGCAAAAAAACGACCCGCGGCGGCAACCGCATGCTGGCCGGCGCCAGATCCGTTCAGCGGCTCTTGCCGGGGATCAGGCCTTCGCGCTGGGCGCGCTTGCGGGCGAGCTTGCGGGCGCGGCGAATGGCCTCGGCCTTTTCGCGGGCGCGCTTCTCCGACGGCTTCTCGTAGAAATTGCGCAGCTTCATCTCGCGGAAGACGCCTTCGCGCTGAAGCTTCTTCTTGAGGGCGCGCAGCGCCTGGTCAACATTGTTGTCGCGTACAAGTACCTGCACGTTTCGTTCCTTGCTGGCGTCTGTTGCGGCCGCGACGCTTGAACCGGTCAAACGGTCCCCGGTTTCCCATTGCGGCCGGAAACGGACGGGATTTGCCGCATTCCGTCGATCCGGCTGCCATCCCGGATGTCAGCCATGAGCAGCGTCGTGACGACAGGATGCAATCAACCGTTCCCGCGGCCGGTGTCGCCGCGAGCGGCGGCTCCATAGCAAATCGCGGCGCGGTTGTCCACCGCGGCCGCGCCGGGAACGCGCCAGGACCTCGCCGCTGCCTCGCCCTTGGCCCTGCCCAGCGCGCGCCACTTCCGGCACTGGCGAAAAGCCGGTAAGCGTTGCGCATGGACGAAGACGATGACGGCTACAACCCGCTCTACGGCATCGCGCTCAAGATACTTTCGGTGGCCGTCTTTGTGGCGATGGCGACGCTGATCAAGGCGACAGCGCCGCATGTTCCGCCGGGCGAGGCTGTGTTCTTCCGCTCGTTGTTCGCCATTCCGCCGATCGTGGCGTGGCTCGCCTGGCGCGGTCGGTTGCGCGACAGCCTGAGGACGGCCAATCCGCTCGCCCATCTGTGGCGCGGGCTGATCGGCGTGGCCGGCATGTATCTGGGCTTCACCGCGCTTGGCCTGCTGCCACTGCCGGAAGTGGTCACGATCGGCTACGCCGCGCCGCTGGTCGCCACCATCCTGGCGGCCATGTTCCTGGGCGAGCGGCTGCGCTTCTACAGGCTCAGCGCCGTCTTCGCCGGCCTCATCGGCGTCGTCATCGTGCTGGCGCCCCGCCTCAGCGTGCTGGAGACCGGCAATGCCAGCGCCGTGGCGGCCGTCGGTGCGTTGTGTGCGCTGATGGGCGCCGTCTTCGCGGCGCTGGCCCAGGTGTTCGTGCGCAAGCTGGTCCAGGTGGAGCGCACTGCGACCATCGTCATCTATTTCTCGTTGCTGGCAACGGTGCTGTCGCTGCTGTCGCTGCCCTTCGGCTGGGTGATGCCGGCCGGGCGCGAGGCGGTCATGCTGGTGGCGGCGGGCCTGCTTGGCGGACTGGGGCAGATCCTGCTCACCCAGAGCTACCGGCACGCCGAGACGGCGGTCATCGCCTCGTTCGAATATGTGTCGATGCTGATGGCGCTGGCCGTCGGCTATTTCCTGTTCGACGAGGTGCCGACGCTGGCGATGCTGGCCGGCGCGGCGCTGATCGTCGCGGCCGGGCTCGTCATCGTCTATCGCGAGCGCCGGCTCGGCATCGAGCGCAAACGCGCCAGAAGGGTGATGACGCCGCAGGGCTGAGGGGGTTCAATCGCCGGCGGACGCCACCAGCGCCGCGTAGAGGGCGCGCAGCCGCACCGTCACCGGGCCGGGCAGCGGCTCGAGCCGCCGGCCGTCGATCTCGGCCACAGGGGTCAGCGCGCCGAAGGTGCCGGTCAGGAAGGCCTCGTCGGCGCCATAGGTCTCGACCAGCGAGAAGTTCTTCTCGAACACGGGAATGGCGTTCGCCCGGCACAGCGCGACGACGTTGGCCCGGGTGATGCCTGGCATGCAGTAGTCGCCGGTCGAGGTCCACACCTCGCCGCGGCGCACGATGAAGAAGTTGCAGGAATTGGTGGTGTTGACGAAGCCGTGCGGGTCGAGCATCAGCGCCTCGTCGGCGCCGGCCTTCTGGGCATGGATGCCGGCCAGCACGCAGTTGAGCTTGGAATGCGAGTTGAGCTTGGGGTCCTGGGTCAGCGGCAGGCCGCGATGGATCGGCACGGTGGCGAGGCGGACGCCGCTGGCGAAGGTGTCGACCGACGGCTCCGAGTGTTCCATGATGATGACCACGGTCGGCCCGGACTTCGACAGGCGCGGGTCCTGGAACGGCTTCGACTTGACGCCGCGGGTGACCATCAGCCGGGCATGGACATTGTCGCGCATGCCGTTGGCGGCGGCGGTGTCGTCGAGCGCCCTCTTCAGGCCGGCGCGGTCCAACCCGATGTCGAGGTCGATGGCACGCGCCGCCTCGAACAGGCGGTCGAGATGGGCGTCGAGAAAGGCCCAGCGACCGTTGTGCAGGCGCAGCCCCTCCCAGACGCCGTCGCCGAGCAGGAAGCCCGAATCATAGACCGAGACCACTGCCTGCGCCCTCGGCACAATGGTGCCGTTGACGTAGATCAGGATCGCCTCGTTGCGCGGGCCGGCCCGGCTGTCATGGGTCGAGGTGGCCGCTGGCGGCGTCATGGTCGCTGCGCCTCAGGCGGTTTCGGCGATGTGGTCGAGGGCGGCCAGGTAGCCGCGGAAACCGAGGCCGCAGATCACCGCCCGGGCCACCGCCGAGACATGCGAGTGGTGACGGAAACGCTCGCGGGCGTGGATGTTGGAGAGGTGCACCTCGTAGACGGGCAGGCCGGCGCCGGTGAGCGCGTCGCGGATCGCGACGGAAGTATGGGTGTAGGCGCCGGCATTGATGACGATGGCGGCGGCCTCGCCACGGGCGGCGTGAATGCGGTCGATGATGGCGCCTTCGTGGTTGGACTGGAAGCAGACGACATCGAGCCCGAGCGCGCGCGCGTGGCGGGCGCAGGCGGCTTCGAGATCGGCGAGCGTCCGCGAGCCATAGACCTCCGGCTCGCGCGTGCCGAGCAGGTTGAGGTTGGGTCCGTTGATGATGAGAACCGTCCTGGCCACGGCGCCCTCCTTGCCGGCCGACTGACTATCAGGATTGGAGGGCAACGGAAAGTCCCGCGCCCCGGCCTGGCCCACTCCTGGCCCACTCCTGGCCCACGGGGACAGGGCTGTCGCCGCACGCGGCCGGCCGCAGGCCGAAAGCGCCGCCGCCACAGGGACTTGCCGGCGCGGACCGGGCGTCGGCGACACGCAGCTGTCCCCGCCGACTCGGCAGCGCCGATCATGGCGCCAGCAAGGAGCCCTGTCATGTTCGACGCCGCATTGGTGGCCGCCATCGCCGAGATCGCCGAACTCCACGACATCGAGCCGGCGGCGCTGGCGGCGGTCGCGGAAGTGGAAAGTGGCGGCCGGCTGGTGGCGATCGTCAATGGCAAGGCAGAGCCGCTGATCCGCTTCGAAGGCCACGTCTTCTACCGTCAACTCCCCCGGCTCAAACGCAACCGCGCCGTCGTCGTCGGCCTCGCCCATCCGCTCGCCGGGCGTGTAGCCAACCCGCCCAGCCAGACGGCGCGCTGGAAGTTGGTCGAACGGGCCGGCCTGATCGACCGGCCGGCAGCGCTGGCGGCGACCTCGTGGGGCGTGGGCCAGGTCATGGGCCTGCACTGGCGCTGGCTTGGCCTTGCCAGCATCGACGCGCTGGTGGCCGAGGCGCGCAGCAGCCCGGCCGGGCAGGTGCGGCTGATGGCCCGCTACATCGACCGGGCCGGGTTGCGCCGGCTCATCGTCGAACAGGACTGGGCGGGCTTTGCCCGCGCCTATAACGGGCCCGGCTACCGCGCCCAGCGCTACGACGAGAAGATCGCCGCCGCCTACCGGCGCCATGGCGGCGAACCGCGCCGGCCCGGCCGCCACGACCCGGCGCTGCTCGCCTTCGGCACGGGCGGCCCGGCAGTGGAGGAACTGCAGCGCAACCTGCGCATGCTCGGTTTCCCGCTGATCGCCGACGGCGATTTCGGGCGGGCGACCGAAACGGCGCTCAAGGCCTTCCAGGGCGACGCCGGGCTCGTTGCCGACGGCGTGTTCGGTCCGAGGACCGCCGAGGCGATGGCGCGCCGGCTGCCGCCGGCGCCGGTGGCGGCCTGAGCGGCGCGAGGCGCTTGCATCGGGCCGCCTTTGCTGTATGGCAATCGCCATGGACAAGCAGCAGCAGGTCGAGGCGGTCATGGCCGCCGCGCCGGTCATTCCGGTGGTGATCGTCGATGAACCCGCCAAGGCGGTGGCGCTCGCCCGCGCGCTCGTCGCCGGTGGCATCCCGGCGATCGAGGTCACGCTGCGCACGCCGCGCGCGCTCGAATGCCTGGCAGCGATCGCCGCCGAGGTCGAGGGCGCCATACCCGGCGCCGGCACCGTGCTGACGAGCGCGCAGGTGGCGGCGGTCGAGACGGCCGGAGCGAAGTTCATGGTCAGCCCCGGCGCGGCGCCCAAGCTGCTCGAAGCGGCGGCGGCAAGTCCGCTGCCGCTGCTGCCGGGGGCGGCAACCGCGACCGAAATGATGGCGCTCATGGAGCGCGGCTACCGGCACCTCAAATTCTTTCCCGCTTCGGTTGCCGGCGGCGCGGCCTATCTGAAGGCGCTGGCCTCGCCGCTGCCGCAGGTCAAGTTCTGCCCGACCGGCGGCATCAGCGCCGAAAACGCCGGCGACTACCTGGCGCTGCCCAACGTCGCCTGCGTCGGCGGCTCGTGGCTGGCGGCGGAAGCAGCGGTGGCGGCCGGCGACTGGGACGCGATCACCAAACTGGCCCAGGAGGCGGCGGCGCTCAGGCGCTGAACGCGGACATTTCAGTCGGCGCCGCGTACCAGCGACCCCGTCGAGACCAACCGCTTCTGGTAGAGGAACAGGGCGAAGCCGGCGGCGAGGCCGATGGCGTCGGAGATTAGCCCGCCCTTGATCATCGCTAGCGCGGCGGCGAACAGCACAATGCGCGCCGGCCAGCCGAGCCGGCCGAAGAACCATGCCTGCACGGCCGACGACAGCAGGTAGATGCCGACCATGGCGCTCACGCCGACATGGGCGATCTCCAGCCAGTCGCCCTCCATGAGCATCGACGGCGAATAGAAGAACATGAACGGCACCACGAAGGCGGCAAGGCCGAGGCGGAAGCTCTCCACGGATGTTCGCATCGGGTCGGAGCCGGCCAGTGCCGCTCCGGCATAGGCAGCCAGCGCCACCGGCGGCGTGATCGCCGACATCACCGCGAAATAGAAGATGAAGAAATGGGCGATGAGCGGCGAGATGCCGAGCTGGATGAGGCCGGGCGCCATCACCGAGGCGGCCACCGCATAGGCGGCGGTGGTCGGCATGCCCATGCCGAGGATGATCGATACGCACATGGCGAAGAACAGCGCCAGCAGCTGGTTCTGCTCGGCGATCGCCAGCAGCACGGCCGAGAAACGGGTGCCGACGCCGGTGAGTGCGATGACGCCGACTATGATGCCGGCCGCCGCGCATACGGCGACGAGCTGCAGCGACATCTTGGCGGCGATCTCGAAGGCGTAGAGCATCGCCCGCGGCCCCATGCGGTTGGGGGTGAGCCAGCTCACCACCGCGGCCGCCGCCATCGCCAGCGTGCCGGCGCGGATGACCGAATAGCCGGCAAACAGCGCATAGATCAGGATGACGATCGGGATGAACAGGAAGACCTGGCGGGCGAGCGCCCGGAACTGCGGCAATTCGCTGCGGCTCATCCCCTTCATGCCGAGCTTGACCGCCTGCAGATCGACCATGAAGTAGATCGAGGCGAAGTAGAGAATCGACGGAATGATCGCGGCGATGACGATCTCGGTATAGGGGATGCCGGTGATCTCGGCCATGATGAAGGCGCCGGCGCCCATGATCGGCGGCATGATCTGGCCGCCGGAGGAGGCCGCCGCCTCGATCGCCGCCGAGGTCTGCGGCTTGTAGCCGACCTTCTTCATCAGCGGGATGGTGAGCGAGCCGGTCGAGACGACGTTGCCGGCCGAGGTGCCGTTGATCATGCCCATCAGGCCGGAGGCGAAGACGGCGACCTTGGCCGGCCCGCCGCGCGTCTGGCCGGCGGTAGCGAAGGCGAAATTGACGAAATACTCGCCCGCCTTCGAGGTCTGCAGGAAGGCGGCGAAGGTGACGAACATGATGATGAAGGTCGACGAAATCGCGGTCGTCGGCCCGAGGATGCCCTGGTCGGTGTAGACATAGGTGAAGAAGCGCGAGATCGTGTAGCCGCGATGCTGCAGGAAGCCCGGCAGCCATGGCCCGACGAAACTGTAGACAATGAACAGACCGGCGATGATGACCAGCGCCAGCCCGGCCAGCCGGCGGGTCATCTCCAGGATCAGCAGCACGCCGGCGATCGATGCCCACATGTCGCCCGGCTGCGCCAGCGCGGTTCCGGCTCTCAGCCGCAGCATCGGCGCGTTGAAGATGATGTAAAGGCAGACGGCGCCCGCCGCCACGGCGAGCAGGATGTCGGCGAGGCTGATGCCGGCGCGGTCGGGCGAGCGGAACAGCCAGCCATGGACGATCGCCAGCACCGTGCCGACGGTGAGCGGGATGCCGAAGGTGGTGAAGGCGAAGGCCGGCGGCTGGGCCTGGCCGGCAAACCACCAGTAGCTCCAGGCGACGATCATGCAGACCGCGCCGTAGAGGATGCCGCCGGCGGCGGCGAACAGGAGCGCCAGCGCCGGCAGGCCGCGGTCGGAGCGACGCATGTCGTCCTCGGCGAAGGGCGCCGCGGCGAACAGGACGAAGCCGAGCGCCAGGCCGCCGGCGATGTGGATCAGCCGGTAGGTCCAGGTCTCCAGCGGGTAGAGGTTCATCACCCCGATGTGGAATGCCGTGTAGACGATGCAGGCGACGACGACGGCGGTGTGGAACCAGCCGCGATAGGCCCGCTGATTGGCGGCCTCCGGATCGACGTCGACGCCGGCAGCAATGTTGGGACCCGCAACCGTTTCAACGGTCGGCGCGGCTGCTTCCTTCATGCTTTCCTCCCCCGCACCACCAGAGCTTCATCCCGCCGAGCGGCAACGCGAGGCGGAAAGGATGACGCGACAAGACAAATCGATGGAACGTGACCCCGAATCATCTGTATCGGGTTTTGCTACAGACCGCCGGACGGCGGGCAAGCCGTCCGGCGCCGGGCGAACCGCCCCCGGTCGGCGCTCAGTCCTTCAGCTTGTCGGGAACCGCCAGGCCCTTCTCCTCGAGATAGCGCACCGCGCCGGGGTGGAACGGCATGAAGGTGTTCTTGTCCCAGTTCTCCAGCAGCGTCTCGCTCGCGGCGGCGTGGATCTGGACCATGCGGTCGTGGTTCTCGAGCACCAGCTTGGTGATCTCGTAGGCGAGGCTCTCCGGCACGCTCTTGTGGGCGATGGCGAAGTTCCACAGCGCGACGGTCGGCTGGTCGTAGTCATGGCCCTGATAGGTGCCGGCCGCGATCGTGTAGGGTGCCATTGCCGGGTAGGCCTCCAGCACCTTCGCCTG
Source organism: Alphaproteobacteria bacterium (assembly GCA_016861165.1). Taxonomy (GTDB): domain Bacteria; phylum Pseudomonadota; class Alphaproteobacteria; order Rhizobiales; family Rhizobiaceae; genus BOKV01. The sequence goes on from BOKV01000012.1 coordinate 19,356, forward strand.
TTCCTCGGGCGTGAAGCCGAACATGACCACGTCGTTCTCGACGGCGAGCTGGGCGAAGGCCGAGATCGGCACGCCGGCGGCGAAGGCGAAGGCGTCGATCAGGCCGTCCTTGAGCTGGCCGGCGGCGTCGGCGGCGCCGGCATTGGAGATGTTGGCCTTGACGCCGAGCGCTTCCATGAACTGCGGCCAATAGGTGCCGGGGGTGCCGCCGGCCGGGCCGACGCTGACGCGCTTGCCGTTGAGGTCGCTGACCGACTTGATGCCGGAACTGCGCAGCACGATAACCTGGAACGGCGTCTGGTACATCGGGAACAGGGCGCGGACATCGCGGTGTTCCAGGCCCGGCGCCAGCTCGCTGCGGCCCTCCCAGGCATCGAAGGCCGGCCCCATGGTGACCAAGCCGAGCTGATGGTCGCCGGTCTGGACGAGGGTGACGTTCTGCACCGGTCCGCCGGTCACCTCGCCCGAGGCGTTGATGCCGAGGTTCTCGGAGATGAAACCCGCCAGGCCATTGCCGTAGATGAAATAGGTGCCGCCCTGGCTGGCGGTGCCGATGGTGATGCTCGCCGGCCAGTCGGACCGGTCCTGGGCGGCGGCCCCCCCGGCGAGCCCGCAGGCGAGAATGGCGGCGGAAACAGATTTGGCAAGATAGTTCATCAACAACCTCCCGATGTTCCTGGCGAAGTCCGGCATCCCCCTCCCCGACGCCGGACGACAAAGAGACGATAACACCTGAGCGCGCGGCCGCGAAACCCCCAAAGACCGAGGCGCCGCCCGCGACATCGCTTGACAGACAGCGGCAGCGCTGCCGCGCCAGGCAAGGGTCGTGACAGGCCGGGCGCCGGAATGTACGTTCCGGCAGCGAAACCCGGGGAGGACGGCGATGGCCGGCGATGCCAGAACCGCATTGGTGACCGGGGCCGGCAGCGGCATCGGCCAGGCGTCGGCGTTGGCGCTGGCGGCGGCCGGCTGGAACGTGGTGCTGGCCGGAAGGCGCGCCGCCGCCCTGGCGCGGACAGCGGCCGAGGCGGGTGAAGCGGCCGGGCGCATGCTCGCCGTTGCCTGCGACGTCACCGATGCCGGCGATGTCGACAGCCTGTTCGCGGCGGCGGTGAAGCGGTTCGGGCGCATCGACCTCCTGTTCAACAATGCCGGGATATCGCCGGTGGCGGCGACGATCGACGAGATCGATCCGGCCGATTGGGACCGGGTGGTGGCGGTCAACCTGACCGGCTCGTTCCTGTGCGCGCGGGCGGCGTTCCGGCAGATGCGGGCGCAGCGGCCTCAAGGCGGGCGTATCATCAACAACGGCTCGATCTCCGCATACGCGCCGCGGCCGGGAACCGCCGCCTATAGCGCGACCAAGCACGCGATCACCGGGCTGACCCGCTCGATCGCGCTGGACGGGCGGCCCTACGACATCGCCTGCGGCCAGATCGACGTCGGCAACGCGCTGACCGAAATGGCGGCACCGATGACGCGGGGCGTGCGCCAGGCGAACGGCACGATAGCGGTGGAGCCGACGATGGATCCGCGGTTCGTGTCCGATGCCGTCGTCCACATGGCCGGCCTGCCGCTTGACGCCAATGTGCTGTTCATGACGGTGATGGCAACGAAAATGCCGTTCGTCGGGCGCGGGTGAGCAAAAACGGCCCGGGTGCCGCGCCAGATCGGCACGCGATTGTTGGACTTTCGGGCGCGGCCGCGGTTTCTATTCGGCACGCGGAAGGGGACGGGACCGGCCCGCCGCGCGCCAGGCCGTGCCGGCCAGGGGCACGGTGGAACCTTGCGGAGGCCGACGTGATGGAAGCGCTTCTGGGCGGGGCCCAGCCCTATATCGCGCTGGCGCTGCTGGTGGTGCTGCTTGTCGCCTTCGTGGTGGAGCGCTATCCGCCCGAGGTCACCGCGGTGGGAGGGGCCGCGCTGTTCCTCCTGCTGGGGCTGACCTCGCCGCAGGACGCCATGCGCGCCTTCTCCAACTCGGCCCCGATCACCATCGCCGCCATGTTCGTGCTGTCCGGGGCGCTGGTGCGCACGGGCGTCCTGGAAAGCCTCGCCGGCGCTTTGACCGCCGGCGCCTCGCGCCGGCCGACGCTGGTCATCGCCATGCTGCTCAGCGGCACGGTCGCCGCATCGGCCTTCATGAACAACACCCCGGTGGTGCTCATCCTGATCCCGATCGTGATCCGGCTCGCTCGCTCCCTCGACATCGCCGCCACCCGGCTATTGATACCGATCTCCTACGCGGCCATCCTCGGCGGCACCTGCACGCTGATCGGCACCTCGACCAACATCCTGGTCGACGGCGTGGCGCGCGGCGCCGGGCAGCCCGCTTTCACCATCTTCGAGATGACGCCGATCGGCATCGTCGTGGCGCTGACCGGAACGCTGGTGATGCTGCTGCTTGGCCGCTACCTGCTGCCCGACCGGCGCAACGGCAATGAGTCGCTGCTGTCGGGCGAGAGCGAGTTCCTCTCCGAGGTTACGGTGCGCGCCGAGGGCCGCCATACGCAGGCCAAGATCGGCGCGATCAGCGATTTCAAGCGGCCCGGCCTCAAAATCCTCGGGCTGCGCAGCGGCACCGAGGTGATCCGCGACAACGTTGCCGAGCGGGTGATGAAGAAGGGCGATTCGCTGATCGTGCTGGGCGCGGCCGCCGAGATACTGACCCTCAACGAGAAGCGCGGCCTGCATGTCGGCCTGCGCCGCAGCCAGGAGCGGGTTGGCGACAAGATCGTCGTCGAGGCGGTGGTAGCGCCGCATCGGGCGACGGCGGGCGAGCGCATCGGCGACCTGATGCTCGGGCGGCGCTACGGCGTACGCATCCTCGGCGCCCATCGCCACCGCCACATCCCCGGCTCCGACCTCGAAAGCGTCAAGCTTCGGCCAGCCGACAAGCTGCTGCTGGAGGGGCCGCCCGACAATCTCGATGTGCTGACCGAGCATGCCGACCTCGTGTCGGTGACCCGGCCGAGCGCGCGGCCCTATCGGCGCGACAAGGCGCCGGTCGCCGTCGGCGCGCTCGCCGCCGTGGTCGGGCTTGCCGCCTTCAACGTCATGGACATCGCCATTCTGGCGCTGCTCGCCGTCGCCGCCATACTGCTCCTGCGCTGCCTCGACAGCGACGAGGCCTGGGGCTCGATCGACGGCTCGATCCTGGTGCTGATCTTCGCCATGCTGATCATCGGCGCCGGTCTGGAGCGATCGGGCGGGGTCCAGCTGATCGTCCAGACGATCGCGCCACATCTGGCGACGCTGCCGCCACTGGTGACGCTGGTGGCGATCTACGCGATCTCCTCGGTGCTGACCGAACTTGTCACCAACAACGCCGTCGCCGTGCTGATGGCGCCGATCGCCCTCGGGCTCGCCGCCCAGATCGGCGTCGATCCGCGACCGTTCCTGATCGCCGTCATGATCGGGGCGAGCGCGAGCTTCGCCACGCCGATCGGCTATCAGACCAACACGCTGGTCTATGGCGCCGGCAACTACCGCTTCACCGACTTCCTCAAGGTCGGCGTGCCGATGAATGTCGCGGTCGGCGTGGCGAGCTGCGCGGCGATCTGGTTCTGGTACGGGCTCTAGCGACCGGCGCCGGCCCGTTCCGACGCCCTTGCTCGGGAACAATTATCTGACTAAAGTCAGATAATGCAACGGAACCAGATCGATCAGGTTCGCCGCTTCAACCGCCTGCTGACCAGGCGTGTCGGCGCGCTGCAGGACAGCTATCTCAAGCGTGGCCGGCCGCTGTCACAGGCACGGGTGATCTTCGAGGCCGGCGCGGCCGGCGGTATCGATCTGCGCGACCTGCGCGGCCGGCTCGGGCTCGACTCGGGCCATCTCAGCCGGCTCCTGCGCGCGCTCGAAGCCGACGGCTTCGTCGCGGTTGCCCGCAAGCCGGACGATGGCAGGGCCCGGCGGGTGGTGCTAACCGCCAGGGGTCGCGAGGAATTCGCTGCCTATGACAGGCTGTCGGACCGACTGGCCCGCTCGATGCTGGCGCCGCTCGGCGCCGCGCAGCGCGACCGGCTGGTTGCGGCGATGGGCGAGATCGAGCGGCTCATCCGCGCGGCGGAACTGACGGTCGCGATCGAGCCGGCCGACGGTGAGGCGGCGCGCTTCTGCCTGCGGCAATATTATGCGGAACTCGAGCAACGGTTCGAGACCGGCTTTTTCGCCGGCCCGGACGACGCCGCCGAACTGGCGCCGCCATCGGGCGCGTTCGTCGTCGCGCGCATTGGCGGCGAGCCGGTGGGCTGCGGCGGGCTCCGGCGGCTGGCGGCCGCAACGGGCGAGATCAAGCGGGTGTGGACGGCGCCGTCCATGCGCGGGCTGGGGGTGGCGAGCGCCATCCTGGCCAAGCTTGAGGCGATTGCGCGCGACCAGGGCCATGCGCGCCTGCGGCTCGACACCAACCGCACGCTGACCGAGGCGCACGCGCTCTACGCCGGGCGGGGCTATCGCGAGATCGCCCGCTACAACGACAACCCCTACGCGCACCACTGGTTCGAAAAGCGGCTGTAGGCCGGGATGGCACGGTCAGCGCGCCAGGAAATCGCCGATCCGCTCGACCGCGCGGGCGATGTTGGCCTCCGAATTGGCATAGGACAGGCGGATGTAGCCCTCGCCGAGCACGCCGAAATCGGGCCCGCCAATGGTGGCGACGCCGGCCTCCTCCAGCAGCGCGGCGGCGAGCTTCTTTGCCTGCCAGCCGGTCGCCGAAATATTGGGAAAGGCATAGAAGGCGCCCTTCGGCACGCGGCAGGAGACGCCGGGCAGGGCGTTGACGGCATCGACGACCAGCCGGCGGCGCCGGTCGAAGGCGGCCATCATCGCGGCGGTGGCGTCCTGCGGGCCGTCGATCGCGGCGATGCCGGCATGCTGGGTGGGGGCGTTGACGCAGGACCAGCAATTGACGGCGAGCTTGCGGACCTTGTCGATCAGCCGGTCGGGCCAGACCGACCAGCCCATGCGCCAGCCGGTCATCGCCCAGGTCTTCGACCAGCCATTGAGCAGGATCAGGCGGTCGCGGATCTGCGGGAAAGTGAGCAGCGATACATGCTCTTCGCCGTCATAGGTCATCACGTCGTAGATCTCGTCGGAGAGGATGGCCAGGTCCGGCCTGTCGGCGAGGCCGGCCACCAGCCTCTCGATCTCGGCGCGCGGGGTAACGCCGCCGGTCGGGTTGGCCGGCGAATTGACGATGAGGAGGCGGGTGCGCCCGGTGACCAGCGTCAGGGTCTCCTCGGCCGAGAAGGCAAAGCCGTTCTCCTCGCGGATCGGCACCGGCACCGGCGTGGCGCCGGTGAACTCGATCATCGAGCGGTAGATCGGAAAGCCCGGATCGGGATAGAGGATTTCGGCGCCGGGCTCCCCGAACATCAGGATGGCGACGAACATCGTCACCTTGCCGCCGGGCACGATGACGACGCTGTCGGGCGACACCTCGACGCCGGTCGTCGCCAGCGTGCGCCGGGCGACCGCCTCGCGCAGGGCCAGGATGCCGGTCGCTGGCGTGTAGCCATGATGGCCGTCGCGCAGCGCCTTGACGGCCGCCTCGACGATATGCGGCGGCGTCTGGAAGTCCGGCTGGCCGATGCCGAGATTGATGATGTCGCGGCCCCGCGCGGCAAGCGCGGTGGCCCGCGCGAGCACGGCGAAGGCGTTTTCCTCTCCGATGCGGTCGAAGGCGGCGATGGTGTGGAGCATGATCAGGTTTCCGGCGCCAGTGCGGGCGTGATGTCGGTGTGGAAGAAATCGTTGCGGGCCAAGAGCAGCGGCAGATCGCGGTATTTGGCGACCGCGCAGACCAGGCAGTCGCCGAATTCGAGCTGCCCGGGATGACCGCGCGCGACCACGCTCATGCTTTCGCCGGTGCGGCGCCCGATCATTCGGATCAGCGCTTCGGTCTTCTTGTCGGGTATGGTAATCGCCATTGGTCCGGCCCATGGGCTTCCTTGCTAGGAGGCACACATTGCCATGCAGCCATAAGACAAGAGTTGCGACATGTCGCCAGAAAACCTCTCCGGCTGGACGCCGCGTCCCCGGCCGCGACGCCGGGTCTTCGAAGGCCGCCGCGTGCGGCTGGAGCCGCTGGACGCGGATGCCCACGGCGACGCTCTCTACGCCGTTTCCACCATGGCCGATGCCGGCGAGCGCTTCCGCTGGCTGGCCGAGCAGCCGCCAGCGGACCGGCGGTCGTTCCAGCCATGGCTGGAACGGGTGCAGGCGAGCGACGATCCGCTCTACTTCGCCGTCATCGATCTGGCCAGCGGGCGCGTGGCCGGCCGCCAGACACTGATGCGCATCGACGCGGGCAACGGCGTGATCGAGATCGGCGCCATCCTGTGGAGCGCGCTGATGGCGGGCCGGCCGGCGGCGACGGAAGCCTTCTTCCTGTTCGCCGCGCACGTCTTCGACGACCTCGGCTACCGCCGCCTCGAATGGAAATGCGATTACGACAATGCCCCGTCGAAGCGCGCGGCACTTCGCTTCGGCTTCACCTTCGAGGGCGTCTTCCGCCAGCACATGGTGGTCAAGGGGAAGAATCGCGACACCGCTTGGTTCGCGATGATCGACCGCGACTGGCCGCTGGTCCGCGCCGCGCTGGCGGCCTGGCTCGATCCGGGCAATTTCGATGCCGAGGGACGCCAGATCAGGCGGCTCGGCGACGTCCGCGCTTCTCTGGCCAGCCGCTGATCAGCCGGCCTCGGAAGGCGGCGGGCAGGTCGACTCGCGCACCCGCAATTGCGGCGCGATCAGCACCTTGTCGCGCGCCACCGGCTGCCCGGCGAGGATCGCCAGCATGGCACGGGCGGCCCGCCGCCCCGCCTCCTGCTGGCCGTTCCACACCGTGGTGAGCGCCGGCGAGGCGATCTCGGCCTCCGAAATGTCGTCATAGCCGGTGACGGCGACGTCGTGGCCCGGCACCAGTCCGAGCGAACGCAGCCCGCTCAGCACCCCGATCGCCACCAGATCGTTGAAGCAGACGATGCCGGTCGGGCGGATGCCTGCCTCGAACATGGCGCGTACGCTGTCATAGCCGGCCTTGCGCGTCGCCTGCGAGCCCATCTGCCAGGCCGGGTCAGGTTCGAGCCCGTGTTCGCGCATCGCGGTGAGGTAGCCCTCGCGCCGGTCGCGCCCGGTCGAGGTCTCGCGCCGGCCGCCGATGAAGGCGATGCGGCGATGGCCGAGCTCGATGAGATGGGTCGTGGCCATGCGGATGCCCTGCTTGTCGTCGCCGCGAAACACCGGCGCGGTGGCGCCGGGCACCCAGCGGGCGATCATCACCACCGGCAGGCCGCTCTTCTCGATCTTGGCGATGTCGGCGGCCGTGGTGCCGATCGCCGGCGACAGGATGACGCCATCGGCGCCGAACTGCAGCAGGGTGTCGATGAAGTTGGTCTGGATCAGGATGTCGTCACGGTGGTTGCACAGCAGGAAGGTCTGCCGGTGGGCACCGAGTTCGTCCTCGATCGCCATCAGGATCTCGGCGAAGAACGGGTTCATGATGTCGTGGACGACGACGCCGATGATGCCGGAGCGCGACGTGCGCAGGCTGGCGGCGCGGCGGTTGTAGATGTAGCCGAGCTCGACCGCGCTCCTCTTGATGCGCTCGCGCGTCGCCTCGGCGACCAGTGGGCTGTCGCGCAGGGCAAGCGACACCGTCGCCGTCGAGACCCCGAGATGTTCGGCTATGGTCGAAAGGGTGGTCTTGCTGCCCACGCCCGGTCGCCCTCCTGTACGCTGCGATCCTTATGCCATCCAATGGCGGGGACGGGAAGCGCGGGGCGCGCGCGCGCCGCCGCTACGGGCCGGAGGCCGGCACGCTGTCGCCGCCGCGGCCGCCCGCGAGCCCGATCCTGACCTTTCTCAGGATCTTGCGCAGGCGCTTGAGCTCCTTGTCCGACAGGCGGCCGAACGCAACCGCCTCGGCCCTTGCCCAGGCCTGGTCGATCCGTTCGAGCAGGCCGGTGCCGGCCTCGGTCAGATGGACGTGGGCGCGCCGGCTGTCGCGCGGTGAACCCTGGCGGCGGACAAAGCCCTGCGCCTCCAGGCGCGCCACCATCTTGGAGACGGTTGGCGGGCGCACGCCGAGGGCCGCCGCCAGTTCGCTCATCGACTGGCCGTCCTGGCGGGCGAGCGTCTTCAGAAGGGTGTCCTGGCCGGAATAGATGCCGAGCTGCAGCAGGAGGTCGGCGCGCAGCGTCCGGCACAGCCGCGCCGCGTAGATCAGGCTGCCGGTCAGGTTGCCGTCCGCCTGCAATGAGGGTCCTCCCGCGCCGGGTTCGGCCGCGCGAACCTACGGTGGATGGGTGAGCGATGTCAAAGCGGTGTCCTCGCTCAAGATGAGACGCCGGGCGCTCCTTGGCTCGGCTGGCTTGGAGACGGTGGATCGGGGGCTTGCCGTCGAAGAGCGCCATGCTGCGGCGAATCCTCACGTCACTCCGTCGCATGTCTGTCCGAGACAGGTCAGCCGTGCGCGTCAGTCGACGGCAAGCACGATCTTGCCGATGTGGCGGCCTTCTTCCATGCGGGCATGGGCGGCGGCAGCCTCGGCCAGCGGGAAGGTGCTGTCCATGACCGGCCGCACGCGGCCGGCCTCGACGAGCGGCCAGACCCGGGCTTCCAGCTCGGCGGCGATCCCCGCCTTGAACTCGACCGGGCGCGGGCGCAGCGTCGAGCCGGTATGGGTGAGCCGCTTGGTCATCAGCTTGGCGAAATTGGCTTCCGCCCTCGGCCCGGCGAGGAAGGCGATCTGCACGATCCGCCCGTCAGGCGCGGCGGCGTCCCAGTTGCGCTCGATATAGGCACCGCCGACCATGTCGAGGATGAGGTCGACGCCGCGGCCGCCGGTGAAGTCGTGGCTGGCGGCAACGAAGTCCTCGGTCCGGTAGTTGATGGCCTGGTCGGCGCCGAGATCGAGGCAAGCCCGGCATTTGGCCGGCGAGCCGGCGGTGGCGATGACCGTGGCGCCGAACGCCTTGGCGAGCTGGATGGCGGTGGTGCCGATGCCGCTGGTGCCGCCGTGGACCAGGAACGTCTCGCCGGCCGTCAGGCGCCCGCGCTGGAAGACGTTGTGCCAGACCGTGAAGAAGGTCTCCGGTACCGCAGCCGCCTCCGCCATCGACAGTCCGGCGGGGATGGGCAGCGTGTTCGACAGGTGGGCGACGCACCACTGCGCGTAGCCGCCGCCCGGCACCAGCGCCATGACCCTGCGCCCGACCGCGGCCGCGTCGACGCCGGCGCCCGCCGCCGCGACCTCGCCGGCGATTTCCAGCCCCGGAATATCAGGGGCGCCGGGCGGCGGAGGATAGGCGCCCTGGCGCTGCAGGCAGTCGGGCCGGTTAACGCCCGCCGCCGCCACGCGAACGAGCACTTCGCCCTCGCGCGGCCGTGGCACCGGCCGCTCCTCGACGACCAGTACCTCCGGTCCGCCCGGTCGCGATATGGCGATCGCCTCCATGGTCTCCGGCCGTTCCATGCTTCCCCCGAGTCCGCGCGCGGTTTTGGCCGCCGCTTCGATGGACTATAGTGATGCTTCGTTCGAATGGGAGGTTCAAGCCATGTTCGACGAGGAAACCCCGCCGGCGCGCCAGCCTGGATACATGATCGGCCAGAAGCTCGATGCCATGTCGGTGGCCGAGATCAACCAGACCATCGACCGGCTCAGGGCCGAGATCGAGCGGCTAGAGCGGGCCCGCGAGGCCAAGTCCGGCCACATGGCTGCCGCCGAGGCGCTTTTCTCGAAGAAATAGCCCGGCAGCGCCGCCGAGCCCGCTTTGGCGTTAACCTTCGGTTAAGCTTTATGGGGTATTAAGGAATCGATCCAGTTTTGCTGGATTCACTCCGGGTGGCCCCTGTCCACCCTGTTTGACGCCTCCCTGTTAACTCTTCAGAGCCGCGTTTCGCGGCTCTTTTTTTTTCCCCGCGCCTGGTCCGGGGCGGCGGCGGGGCTAACCATGTTGCCAGATTCCAGTGCCTTTCCGGCAGCTTCGCCGGTCAAAAGGCCGGTGCGGCCGCGCCCGGCACTTTACCGGATTGGCGGGCGGCGATAGAACAGGCGCGCGAGCAGGGACGAGCATGAACAGCGAGCACAACAAGAGAGGCGGCAAGGCCATCCAGATACCGGAAGCAGGCCAGACCGTGAACCTTTCCGAGCGGTTCGCGCTGTCCGGGCGCTTCAAGCAGCTCTTCGCCGACGGCATGAGCCTGGTTGAGCAAAGCGCCAACTATCTCGACGGTCCGGGCCGCCAGGCGGCCAGGGAACTGTCGCGCCAGGCCGCGCTCATCTACGGCACCGAATCGATGCGGCTGACGACGCGACTGATGCAGCTCGCCTCATGGCTGCTGCTCCAGCGCGCCGCCAATGAGGGCGAACTGACCCGCGACCAGGTGATCGAGGAAAAGAAGAAGGTCAGACTCGAGACGCTGCCCCGGTCGGCGGACGGCCAGGGCTGGGACGCGCTGCCACCGGCATTTGTCGAACTGGTCACGCGTTCGCTGACCCTGCAGAACCGCATCCTGACGCTCGACCAGGAAATCTACGGCATCCGCGAGGCGGGGCCCGAGGCCAACGAAAACCCGGTCGACCAGCAGATCAACCTGCTGTCGACGGCGCTGGGCGCCATGCGCAAGGATTAGCCGACGGGCCCATGCGGCGCCGGGCCGGTCGATCGGCCGGCCGGGTCAGATGCCGAGGCCTTCGTACTTCTTCTTGAAGCGGGAGACGCGTCCGCCGCGGTCGACGATCTGCTGGCTGCCGCCGGTCCAGGCCGGATGCGACTTCGAATCGATGTCGAGATGCAGCGTGTCGCCGTCCTTGCCCCAGGTCGAGCGCGTGACATAGTCGGTCCCGTCGGTCATGACGACGGTGATCTTGTGGTAGTCGGGATGGATGTCTTTCTTCATCGTGCTGTCCTGGATGAATGGCCCGGCACGGGCCGCGCGGCCGGCGCTGAGGCCGGCCACAAAAAAGCTGGCGGAGCCTATACATGACTGTTAAACGGGGCACAAGTCCGCGGCCCGCCGGCGTGCCCGTGCCCCCACCAGTGCCCCGGTCAGACGCTCGGTTCGGCAATGGCGACAGATCCTGCGATCCGTGAGGAGGAGAAACGGCGCCGCTCGCTGCGGCCGCTGGCGCGCTTCCTGCCCTATGTCGGCAAGTACCGCGCCCACGTGGCCGCGGCGCTGTTCTTCCTGCTTGTTGCCACAGCCACCACGCTGACGCTGCCCGTCGCCGTGCGCCGCATGATCGACAAGGGCTTCGGTTCCAACAATGCCGAGTTCGTCGACAACTATTTCGCCATGCTGGTGGCGATCGCACTGCTGCTCGCCGTCGCCAGCGCCTGCCGCTACTATTTCGTCATCTGGCTGGGCGAACGGGTCATCGCCGACATCCGCCGCGACGTGTTCGCCCATGTCACCCGGCTGTCGCCGCAATTCTTTGACACCGCCCAGTCGGGCGAGATCGTGTCGCGGCTGACGGCCGATACCACGCAGGTCAAGTCGGCGGTCGGCGCCACCGCCTCGATGGCGCTGCGTAACACGCTGCTCGGCATCGGCGCCGTGATCATGATGGTGGTCACCGCGCCCAACCTGTCGCTGATCGTGCTCGGCGCCATACCGCTGATTGTGCTGCCGCTGGTCGCCTTCGGCCGGGCCGTGCGCCGGCGCGCCCGCGCCGCCCAGGACACGCTGGCCGAGGCCACCGCCTTCGCCTCCGAGGCGATCGGCGCGGTGCGCATCATGCAGGCCTTCACCAATGAGCGGCTGGTCGAGGCGCGCTACGCCAACGCGGTCGAGTTCGCCTTCGGCGCGGCCCGCGCCGCCGTGCGCACCCGCGCGTTGTTGACCGCGTTCGCCATCTTCCTCGTCTTCGCCAGTGTCGTCACGGTGCTCTGGTACGGCGCCCGCCTCGTCCTTGGCGGCACCATGAGCGAGGGCACGCTCGGCCAGTTCCTGCTCTATGCCGTCTTCGCCGCCGGCTCGCTTGGCGCCCTGTCGGAGGTCTGGGGCGACCTGTCGCTCGCCGCCGGCGCCGCCGAACGGCTGGCCGAACTGATGGCCGAGAAGTCGGCCATCGCCGCGCCGGTGCGGCCCGTCTCCCTGCCACAACCGGTCGCCGGGGCGATCGCCTTCAATCAGGTCGACTTCGCCTATCCCGCCCGGCCAGAGCGAGCGGCATTGGCCGACATCGGCTTTGCCGTGCGACCGGGAGAGACGGTTGCCATCGTCGGGCCGTCGGGCGCCGGCAAGAGCTCGCTGTTTGCCCTGCTGCTGCGCTTCTACGAACCTGACGCCGGCACCATCACCGTCGACGGCGTCGACATCCGCGGGCTCGACCCGCTCGACCTGCGCGGCCGGATCGCGCTGGTGCCGCAGGACACGGTGGTGTTCGCCGCTTCGGCGCTCGACAACATCCTGTTCGGCCGCCCCGACGCGTCGCGGGCAGAGGCGATCGCGGCGGCGAAGGCGGCCCATGCCGACGCGTTCATCGCCGCGCTGCCGCAGGGCTATGCCACGCCGCTGGGCGAGCGCGGGGTGACGCTGTCGGGCGGCCAGCGCCAGCGCATCGCCATCGCCCGCGCCATCCTGAAGGACGCGCCGATCCTGCTGCTCGACGAGGCGACCTCGGCGCTCGACGCCGAGAGCGAGGGCCTCGTCCAGGAGGCGCTCGAACGGCTGATGAAGAACCGCACGACGCTGGTCATCGCTCACCGCCTGGCCACCGTGCTCAAGGCCGACCGCATCCTCGTCATGGATGGCGGTCGCATCGTCGAGGAGGGCAGCCACGCGGCGCTCGTCAAGAAGAACGGCCTCTATGCGCGGCTGGCGCGCCTGCAGTTCGAGACCGGGGCGGTGGCCTTCCGCGCGGCGGAGTAGGTCTTCCGCGTCGGTTCAGGCCGCGCGCCCCGCCGCCCGGCCAGAGAAGATGCAGCCGCCGAGGAAGGTGCCTTCGAGCGCGTTGTAGCCGTGATAGCCGCCGCCGCCAAAGCCGGCGACCTCGCCGGCCGCGTAGAGCCCGGCGACCGGCTCGCCGCCGGCGCGCAACACCTGCGAATCGAGATTGGTCTCGATGCCGCCCAGCGTCTTGCGGGTGAGGACATGCAGCCTCACCGCGATCAGCGGGCCGCTGGCCGGATCGAGGATTCGATGTGGTTTGGCCGTGCGGATCAGCCGGTCGCCGAGATAGGCGCGCGCGCCGCGGATGGCGGTCACCTGTGCGTCCTTGGAAAACGGGTTGTCGATCTCGCGGTCGCGCGCCTCGATCTGGGCGCGCAGATGGCCGGCGTCGATCAGCGGCCCGCCGGCGAGCGCGTTCATGCGTTCGACCATCTCTCCGAAATCGGCGGTGACGATGAAGTCGGCGCCGTGGCGCTTGAACGCCTCGACCTGTGGGGTGGCCGCCGCGCCGCGGCGTGCCTTCAGCACCTGCAGCCAGCTCCCCGAGGTCAGGTCCGGGTTCTGCTCGGAACCGGAGAGCGCGAACTCCTTCTTGATGATCTTCTGCGTCAGCACGAACCAGGAATAGTCGTGGCCGGTCGCCAGGATGTGGCGGAGCGTCGCCATGGTGTCGAAGCCCGGCAGGCAGGGCGGCGGCAGCCGGTTGCCGCGCGCGTCGAACCACATCGACGACGGACCGGGCAGGATGCGGATGCCGTGGCCGGGCCAGATCGGGTCCCAGTTGCTGACGCCCTCGGTGTAGTGCCACATGCGGTCTTCGTTGATCAGCGAGGCGCCGGCCTCGCGGGCCACGTCCAGCATGCGGCCGTCGACATGATGCGGCACCCCGGCGACCATCGTCGCCGGCGCCGGCCCGAGCCGGTCGCGCGGCCAATTGCGGCGCACCAGGTCGAGGTCGCCGCCGATGCCGCCGGACGCGATGATCGTCGCCGGCGCCGCGAATTCGAAGGTGCCGACGACCTCGCGCGAACTCTGCTGGCCGCGCCCGACCGCCGACGGCGCCAGCACTTCGCCGGCCACGCCCGTCACCGCGCCATTGGTGGTGACGAGCCGCGACACGCGGTGGCGGAACTTCAGCGTCGCCAGCCCCCGGGCGGCAGACTCGCGCACGCGTGCCACGAACGGCTCCAGCACGCCCGGCCCGGTGCCCCAGGTGATATGGAAGCGCGGCACTGAATTGCCGTGCCCGTGCGCCAGGCCGCCGCCGCGCTCGGCCCAGCCGACGACCGGAAACCAGCGCAGGCCAAGGCCTGCGAGCCAGCCGCGCATCTCGCCGGCGGCGAAGTCGACATAGGCCTCGGCCCACAGGCGCGGCCAGTGGTCCACGGCGCGGTCGAAGCCGGCCGAGCCGAGCCAGTCCTGCCAGGCCAGATCGCGGCTGTCGCGGATCCTGAGGCGGCGCTGCTCGGGCGTGTCGACCATGAACAGCCCGCCGAGCGACCAGAACGCCTGGCCGCCGAGCGAGTTCTCGCCTTCCTGGTCGAGGATGAGGCACTTTCTGCCGCGGCGTGCCAGTTCGCAGGCGGCCACCAGCCCCGCCAGCCCGCCCCCAACGATGATCGCGTCGGCGTCGTCGGCCATTCCCCACCCCCCTTGAAGCCTCATCCCGCCTCGCGGTACCGCTCGGCGGGGCCTAGCGCTCGGTCAGCTTCAGCTCGATGCGGCGGTTCTTGGCCCGCGCCTCGTCGCTGTCGCCCTGCTCGATCGGCTGGAATTCGCCGAAACCGGCCGCCACCAGCCGGTCGGGCGGCACCCCCTGTTCGATGAAGAACTTGACCACGGCAAGCGCGCGACCCTGGCTCAGCTCCCAATTGTCCTTGTACTGGCCGGCGCCCGACAGCGGGATGTTGTCGGTGTGGCCGTCGACGCGCAGCACCCATTGGATGTCGTCGGGTATTTCGGCGGCGATCTGCAGCAGCGCCTGCGCCACCTTGGTCATCTCGTCGCGTCCGTCCGGGTTGAGCTCGGCCGAGCCGGAGCCGAACAGCACTTCCGACTGGAAGACGAAACGGTCGCCGACGATGCGGATGTCCGGACGCTCCGACAGGATTTCGCGCAGGCGGCCGAAGAAGTCGGAGCGGTAGCGGTTGAGCTCCTGCACGCGCTGCGCCAGCGCCACGTTAAGCCGCCGGCCGAGGTCGGCGATCTTGGTCTGGCTCTCGCGGTCGCGCGACTCGGAGGCGTCGAGCGCGTCCTCGAGCGCGGCGATCTGGCGGCGCAGGGCCGAAATCTGCTGGTTGAGCAGTTCGACCTGGCTGAGCGCGCGCTGCGACAGCTGCTGCTCCTCCTCGAGCCGGCCGGTCAGCGCGCCGATGCGTTCCTGGTGGGCGGCATCGTCGCCGCTGCCGGCTTCGAGCATCTGCTGGAGGCGCGAGCGCTCGCGTTCGGTCTCGACCAGTGAAGCCTGCAATGTCGCCAGATTGTCCTCGATGTCCTGCTTGGATGTGCGTTCGAGCGCCAGCAGGTTGGTCAGTTCGTCGATCTGCGCGTTGAGCCGGTTGAGCACGGCGTCCTTGCCGGTGATCTCCTGGCTGAGCAGGAACTGCGCCAGCACGAACACCGACAGCAGGAACATGATCGCGAGCAGCAGCGTCGCCAGCGCGTCGACGAAGCCGGGCCAGTAGTCGACCCGCTCGCGAAAACGCCGCGTCCTGCCCAGCGCCATGGCGCTAACCTTTCGCCGCCCGGTCGAAGAAGGCGTTGATCCGCTTCAGCAGCTCGGCCATCTGCGCCTGCTGCTCGTGCTGGCGGTTCATCTGCTCGCGCAGGATCTGCTGATCGTTGCGCATGTGCTGGACCAGGCCCTGGATGCCCTCGGCCAGCGTCGCCATGGCGGCGGTGGCCCGGCTGCTGCCGCCGGTGCTGCCCTCCTGCATGTTGCGGGTGAGCGATTCAAGATGGGCGCGGATTTCCTCGGCCGTGCTGCCGACGGCGCCCGAGGCCGCGGCGATCTCGACATTCATGTCGGTGACCGACGACAGCCAGTTCTCCAGTTCGGTGTAGAAGCGGTTCTGCGCGCGCCCGGCCTGCAGGTCGAGAAAGCCCAGCACCAGCGATCCGGCCAAGCCGAACAGCGATGACGAAAAGGCCGTGCCCATGCCGTCGAGCGGCGTCCTGAGGCCGCTCTTCAGCGCGTCGAGCACGTCGTTGGCATCGCCGGAGCGCGGGTCGAGCGACTGGATGGTGGCACCGATCGACCCGATCGTCTGCAGCAGTCCCCAGAAGGTGCCCAGCAGGCCGAGAAAGACCAGAAGGCCGATCAGGTAGCGCGACAATTCGCGCGATTCGTCGAGCCTGGTGCCGATCGAATCGAGGATCGAGCGCATCGAGCCGGTGGTCAGCGACATGTCGCGTCCGCTCTGGCCGAGCAGGCCCTTCATCGGCGCGAGCAGCACCGGCTCGCGGCCGATCTCGATATCGGCATTGCCGGACCTGAACGAATTGACCCAGGCGACCTCTGGCATCAGCCTGATGACCTGGACCAGCGCCAGCAGGATGCCGACGACGAGGACGAAGATGATGAGGCCGTTCAGGCCGGGATTGGTGATGAAGGCGGCGGCGATCTGCCGGTAGAGGATGGCGGCGACGAAGCCGACGATGATCAGGAAGATGACCATCGACAGCAGGAACACGCGCGGGCTGGAAAGCCTGTACGGATCGTAGCCTCTGGCCAAGGACTGTCCTCCGGAACTTCAACTGGCCGCGTGGGTGGCATTGAAGGTATACGCGCCCGCGCGCGATTGGAACCGCCATTTGCGGCCGGCCGCGGCGCCGCGCGGGGTCCGGTCGGCCTTCAGCCTGCCTGCGACAGGATTTCGCGCAGGCGGCCGTGGACGAACTCGTTGCCGGCGCAGATTTCACCGCTTTCCAGCATTGTCGCGCCGCCGGCAAAGTCGCTGGCGAAACCGCCCGCCTCGCGCACCAGCAGGATGCCGGCGGCGACATCCCAGGCCGACAGGTCCTGTTCCCAGAAGCCGTCAAGGCGGCCGGCGGCGACATAGGCCAGGTCCATCGACGCGGCACCGATGCGGCGGATGCCCGACACCTCCAGCATCACCCGCCGCTGCTGCTCGAGGAAGCGGCGATGGTCGCCGCGTCCCAGATGCGGGATGCCGGTGCCGATGACGCATTGCGACAGATCACGCCGGCCGGCGACGCGCAGCCGGCGGTCGTTGAGATAGGCGCCCGCGCCGCGCTCGGCGGTGTAGAGCTCATCCATCGCCGGATTGTAGATGACGCCGGCAACGATCTGGCCTTCCCGCTCCAGTGCGATCGACACGGCGAACACCGGGATGCCGTGCAGGAAGTTGGTGGTGCCGTCGAGCGGGTCGACGATCCAGCGATGCTGGCGGTCACGGCCGGCGATCGCGCCGCTCTCCTCCATCAGCAGACCGTAGTCCGGCCTGGCGCGCTGCAGTTCGGCGCGGATAACCGCCTCGGCCCGGTGGTCGGCGCTGGAGACGAAATCGCCCGGCCCCTTGACCGAGACCTGCAGGTTCTGCACCTCGCCGAAATCCCGCGCCAGCCCGCGGCCGGCCTTCATGGCGGCGCCGACCATCACGTTGAGGAGCGCCGAGCGGGCCATGCGTCAGTCGGCGCGGCGCAGATAGGTGACTTCGTTGGTGTCGACGACGATGCGCTCGCCGGCGGCGACGAACGGCGGCACCATCACCCGCACGCCGTTTTCGAGGACCGCCGGCTTGTAGGAGGAGGCAGCCGTCTGGCCCTTGACCACCGGGTCTGCCTCGGCGACGGTCAGCGTCACCTGGTCGGGCAGGGCGATGCCGATCGGCTTGTCCTCGTAGAGTTCGACGGTCACCGTCATCCCGTCCTGCAGGAAGGCGGCGCGCTCGCCGACGAAATCGCGATCGAGCTGCAGCTGCTCGTAGGTTTCCGTGTCCATGAACACCAGACTGTCGCCCTCGGCATAGAGAAACTGGAAGTCCTTCTGCTCGAGGCGCACCCGCTCGACCGACTCGCTGGCGCGGAAGCGCTCGTTGAGCTTGGTGCCGGTGACGAGGTTCTTCAGTTCGACCTGGTTGTAGGCGCCACCCTTGCCCGGCTTGACCGCGGCAGTCTTGACCGCGACCCAGATGCCGCCCTGGTGCTCGATCACATTGCCGGGTCTGATTTCGTTGCCGTTGATCTTCATGGAAACCGTCCGTCCGCGCGCCGCTCGACGTCGCCGGCCTGGGCGGCGGGGCGGGCGGCGCCTGTTGACCACAAATCAGGCGGCGAAACAAGTCCCGCCCCCATGGATGGCTCAGCGCGGCAGACGGGGCGTCGACGGGCGTTCGCGTCAGCCGGACGGCCAGTTCTGCGCGGCGGCGATCGCCTTCTGGCGGCTCGTTTCGTCGAGCTTGGCGAGGAACTCGTCGAGCCACGGATCGGTCAGGCCGGACTGCCGGGCGAGGATGTGCCATTTGGCAGCCTCGACCACGTCGGGCGTGGTGCCGATGCCGAGGACCAGCATCTTGGCCAGCCGATTGCGGGCAATCGCGTTGCCGCCACGCGCCGCCTTGGCGATCCAGCCGAACGCCGCCTTCTCGTCCTTGTCGCCGCCGCGCCCGTTGGCAAGCCAGATGCCGAGCTCGACCTCGGCGGTGTCGACGCCCGCCCGCGCCGCCTTCAGCATCCACTGGCGCGCGATCGCGTCGTCGGGCTCGACGCCCAGCCCCTGGGCGTAGATCTGCGCCATCGCATAGGCGGCGTCGGGGACGCCGCTCTCGGCCGCCGCGCGGTAGTGGGCCAGGGCCTTGGCGAGGCCGTCCGGGTCGGGCCGCTCCTCGACGATGAGCTGCGCCAGGTTGAAGCTGGCCAGTGCCAGGCCGTCGCCGGCCGCCAGTTCGAGCAGCCGGCGCGCCTCGTCCAGGTCGCGCTCGACATCCTTGCCCTCGATCAGCTTGAGGGCATAGGCGAGCCGGCCCGGTCCGTCGCCGGCGTCGGCCGCCAGCCGGTACCAGGCGACCGCCTCCTTGCCGTCACGCGGAATGCCGAGCCCACGGTCGTAGATTTCGCCGATCAGGGTCTGCGCGGCCGCGTTTCCCGCCTCCGCCCGCTTCAGCGCCAGTTCGAGCGCCGTCAGGTAGTAGCCACGCTGGTAGGCACCATAGGCGGGGTCGGCGCGTGGATCGAACAGGGCGATCTCAGGCAGGCTGGGGCCGCGCGACAGCGGCTCGGCCGAGCCCTCCTCCTGGGCACGGGCAGCCGCCGCGACCAGTACGCCGGCGGCGATGCCGAGGAAGATGATCCATGCCGTGCGCCGGGCCGTCACCTCAGTTCTCCGCGAAGATCGGCGCATGCTCGTCGAGCAGCAGGTTAGCCTGGCGCACGGCCGCCTCCGGTCCATCGATGGCGGTGAACACCGCCAGGCCGAGCGCGACGAATTCGGCGCCGCTGGCGGCGCATTCGACGACGCTGTCGACAGCGCTGCCGCCCATGACGACACAGGGGATTTCGATCATCGCCGACCACCACTGCGCCAGCGCGAGGTTCTTCGGGTGCGGCTGCGGGCGGATGTCGCCGTCGAGGCGGCCGAAAAACAAGAAATCCGGATCGCATTCGCCGATCTCCAGCGCACGGTGCCGATCGCGCGCACCCGCGCAGCCTACGATTCTGTTTGGCGAAAGCTGGGCGATGATGTCCTTCAGGTCGCTGCCCGGCTGGGTCAGCAGCACGCCGTCGGCGCCGCTGCGGCCCATGATACGGCTGTCGTCGCAGGCGAGTGCTGCGGCGCCATGGTGTTGGGCGATCGGGACTAGCCGCTCGCAGCTTTGCTGGTAGGCGGCGGCGTCGAGATCGCCGGGGGCGATGATGACGCTGGCGACGTCGCCGCCCGCGAGGGCGGCATCCAGGAGATGCTCGCCGCCCGCCACCGCCGGCGCGACCAGCACCAGCCGGCACCTGTTCCGCCTGCCTTGCGTCCGGTTCATCATGGCCTCGCTGGAAACGCCAATCAGCCCATCTTGGCGCGGCCGCCCACCCGGCGCAGGCATCGCCGCCCGGCCGGCGCCTGTCAAGTCGGCAGCCGGCCCTCGCATTCGCCGTCGCGATGCGCTAGGAGCACAATCCGATCCAACCGGACCGGGATTCTGCTACATCCAGCGGTGTGTCGCACCATCCGGCCCGCCTAGCGATGCCGCCCGGCGGATGAATTCCAAGGGCACCAGCGCGAACGACCGGCCGAATGTCTCCCGAATTCTATCTTGCCGCCATTCCCGCCGTGCTGATCGCCGGCCTCTCCAAGGGCGGCTTCGGCGGCGGCATCGGCATGGTCGCCACGCCGCTGCTGGCGCTCGCCGTGCCACCGGTGACGGCGGCCGCGATTCTCCTGCCGGTGCTGGTGGCGATGGACGCCATCGGCGTCTGGTCCTACCGCCGGCACGTCAAATGGAGCGTCATCGCCCAGATGATGCCGGGAGCGCTCATCGGCATCGCGCTCGGCTGGGCGACGGCGGCTCACGTCAACGATGATTTCCTGCGCGTCGTGGTCGGCGCCATCGCCATCGGCTTTGCCATCCAGCAGTTCGCCGCCGACTGCCGGCAGCGCCAGGCGGCGGCCGAGAACCTCACGCGGGCAAGCTTCTGGGGAACCTTTGCCGGCTACACTTCCTTCGTGTCACACGCCGGCGGCCCGCCCTTCCAAGCCTACGCCCTGCCGCTGCGACTCGACAAGCTCATGTTCGCCGGCACCGGTGTCGTCTTCTTCGCCGCCGTCAACGCGGCCAAGCTGGTGCCCTACTTCGCCCTCGGCCAGTTCGACCGCGCCACTCTCTCCGCCGCGGCGACGCTGCTGCCGGTGGCCGTCATCGGCGTCCTGCTCGGCGTGTGGGCGGTGCGCAAGGTCTCGCAGGCGGCCTTCTACAACATCACCTATGCCGCCATGATCCTGGTCGGATCGAAGCTGGTCCACGACGGGCTCGCCGCCCTCCTCTAGGGCGGCGCCCGGGCCGGCCGTCAATGCAGCGATTCGGCGCGCTTGAGCTCGCTGATCCGATCCTTGATCATCAGCTTCTGACGTTTGATCTCCGCGATTTCCATATCGTCGGCGCTCGGATGGCTCATGATCTCGTCGAGCCGGGCCTCGAGCTCGCGATGGCGCTGTTCAAGCTGGGCGATATGGGAACCGACTGGCATGATTTCCTCCATGATCAAGTTCGATGGTCGCACACCATGCACCCAATATAGGAACACAGAACGGGCTTTGTGTCGAACCCCGCCCCGCCCCGATCGTTACCACTTGCCTATCTCGCGGGAATCGGGACGGTTTTTCCCGCTCCGCCTGTGGATGGCCGATTTGGCATGGGCTGCGGCGTTGCCGCGGCGGTCGGCGGCTTTGCACCGAATCGCACAATCGCGCTAAGATGGACGCCGCCAGCGGACCGGCCGAGCGCGGCCCGGGCGGATGTTGCGGCGTGGATGCGGTGCCAGGATGTCGGACCAGGACCAGGCGGAATTGAGGGTGCGGCTGGCGCGGCTGGAAATCGAGCACGAGGATTATGACCACGCCATCGACGCCATGATCGCCCACGGTGTCGATGCGCTGCGCATCCAGCGCTTCAAGAAGAAGAAGCTGGCGCTCAAGGACCAGATCGTGCGCCTGCGCGCGCAGATCATTCCCGACATCATCGCCTGATGCGCGCTTGCGGCAGGTGGGCCGAGCCGCTAAGGAATGCGCCTTTTTCCAGCCTGATAGGACCCGATGAACGCCAGCGCCGCCGACATCGCCATTATCATGGGCAGCCAGTCCGACTGGGCGACGATGAAGCACGCCGCCGGCCTGCTCGACGAACTCGGCATCGCCTATGAGGCGAGGATCGTTTCGGCCCACCGCACGCCGCAGCGCCTCTACGATTTCGCCCGCTCGGCCCGCTCGGCCGGCTTCAAGGTCATCATCGCCGGCGCCGGCGGCGCCGCCCATCTGCCCGGCATGACCGCGGCGATGACCACGCTGCCGGTCCTTGGCGTGCCGATCCGCTCCCAGGCCCTTTCCGGCCAGGACAGCCTGCTTTCGATCGTGCAGATGCCGGCCGGCGTGCCGGTCGGCACGCTGGCGATCGGCGAGGCGGGAGCCAAGAACGCGGCGCTGCTCGCCGCGGCCGTGCTGGCGCTGTCGGACCCGGCGCTGGAGGCCCGGCTCGAGGCATGGCGCGGCGCCCAGGCCGCGGCGGTGCCGCTCCGCCCGGCGGACAAGGTCGGCGGAGCCGGCGAGGAATGAGCCGTTGAACGCGCCGCCGGCCCGCCCGCTTGCCGCCGGCGCGACGCTCGGCATCCTCGGCGGCGGCCAGCTCGGCCGGATGCTGGCGATGGCGGCTGCCAGGCTCGGCCTGCGGACGGCCATCTACGAGCCGGCGGCCGATTGCCCCGCCGCGGGCCTGGCCAGCCGTCATTTCGCCGCCGCCTATGACGACGCCGCCGCGCTCGGCGACTTCGCCCGGGCCTGCGACGTCGTCACCTACGAGTTCGAGAACGTGCCTGTTGCCGCCGCCGAGGCGATCGCCGCACTGACATCGGTGCGACCGGGCCCCAATGCGCTGGCCGTGAGCCAGGACCGGCTGGCCGAGAAGACCTTCCTGCGCGACCTCGGGATCGCCACCGTCCCGTTCTTCGCCGTCGATTCGGCCGCCGCGCTAGGCGCAGCGCTGGAGCGTTGCGGCGGCCGGGGCATCGTCAAGACGCGGCGTCTCGGCTATGACGGCAAGGGCCAGGTGGCGCTCGCATCGGCCGGCGAGGCCGACGCCGCCTGGCATGCGATCGGTCGGGCGCCCGCCATTCTCGAGGGCTTCGCCGATTTCGCCATCGAAGTCTCCGTCGTCGCCGCGCGCCACGCGGCGGGCAGGTTCGCCGCCTTTGACCCGGCCTGGAACGAGCATGAGGGCGGCATGCTGCGGCGCTCACGCGTGCCGGCCCCGGTGAGCGAAAGGGTGAGCGAGGAGGCGACGGCGATCGCCCGCAGGATCCTCGACGCGCTCGACTATTGCGGCGTGATCGGCGTCGAGTTCTTTGTCACCGGAGAGGACCGGCTGCTGGTCAACGAGATCGCGCCGCGGGTGCACAATTCCGGCCACTGGACGGAGGCCGCCTGCCTGATCTCGCAGTTCGAGCAGCACGTTCGCGCCGTCGCCGGCTGGCCGCTCGGCTCGACGGGGCGCCACAGCGACTGCGTGATGGAGAACCTGATCGGCGCCGATGTCGACAGGGCGCCGGACCTGATCGGGCAGGGCGATTGCCTGGTGCACCTCTACGGCAAGGCGCAGACGCGGCCGGGCCGCAAGATGGGCCATTTCACGCGCCTCATGGCGCTCGGCACCGCCGGCTGGCGGCACCGATGAAGCTGGCAACCCGCCCTCGCGTGATGCCGCAAGGGCGGAGTGCCGTTCGGCCGTCCCGGGTCCGCCGCGCCGCGCCGGCTTGACCTGAGTCAACGCCAGGGCACGGGCGGAGGCGGCAGGTGCACGGACCATCGAGGCCGGTCGACAAGGATTGCGCTGATGCCGTTCACCGTGGAAGACTTCCTTGCGGTCTTTGCCCGCTACAACGAGGCGATCTGGCCGCTCCAGATTCTCGCCTATCTGACAGGCGCGGGCATCGTCGCTTTGCTGGCGCGGCCCGGCCGGGGATCGGCCGCCGCAATCACGCTCGCGCTCGCCGGCCTGTGGGCCGTCAACGCCGTCGGCTATCACTGGCACTTCTTCTCGGCGATCAATCCGCTGGCCAGGCTGTTCGGTGCCCTGTTCCTGATTCAGGCGGGGCTGCTCGCGGCTTGCGCCGTCTGGGCGAGGGATCTGCGGTTTGCCTTCGTGGCCGACGCGCGCGGCATCGCCGGCGCGGCGCTGATCGCCTTCGCCGTTGTCGTCTATCCCCTGTGGGGCTGGGCGGCCGGCCATCACTACCCGGCGGTGCCGATGTTCGGCGTGGCTCCCTGTCCGACGACGATCTTCACCATCGGCGTATTGGTGATGGGGACCTGGCGCATCGTGAGGTTCCTGCTGGTGGTGCCGGTGCTGTGGTCGGCCGTCGGCGGATCGGCGGCGGTGCTGCTCGGCGTGCCGCAGGACCATGGTCTGGCCGTGAGCGGTCTGATCGCGGTCGCGCTCGCCATCGGGCACTGGCTGGGCGTGCGCTTCGCCGTCCGTCTCAGGTGAGATCGCGGCGCATGAGCATGGCCGGGAAGGCCGTCCGTGCACCCATCGGGATATCGATGCGCGCGACCGTCGCAAAACCGAGCGCCTGGTAGAAGCCTTCGGCATTGAGGCTGGCATAGCATTCAAAACGGCTGACGCCGGCGGCGCGGGCATCCTCCTCGCAGCGGCGGTAGAGGGCGCGGCCGACGCCGCGGCCGATCCATTCGGGCCGGGTGGCGAAATGACGGACATGGCCGAGACCCGGCACGACCTCGCCGGTGCCGGGGCGCTCGCGCGTCCAACCGCCGCAGCCGGCCAGTTCGCCGTCGTCCTGTTCAGCGACGTAGAAGGTGCCGGAAGACAGCAGCGCCGGGTTGGACCGCGTCATCGCCGGCAACGCGGCGCCGAGCACCGCCTCGTCATAGGCGGTCGCCATCAGTACCGGATAGGAAGCGGTCAGCAGCGCCGTCACCGCCTCGGCATCGGCGGGCGAGGTCACCCTGATGATAAAGGCCGACGGCATGGCCGGGCGATGAACGCCGTCCCTGCTCAGGCGGCCTGTTCGAGCTCGGTCCGCCAGGCACCGGTCGCGGCCAGGCCGTTCATGCGGGCGCGATGGGCGAAGGCACGCTGGGCAGCGGCGACGTTGTGCGGCTTGCCCTGCCAGGCGGCGAGCGCGGCGGCCTGCAACGCACGGCCATAGGAGAAGGTCAGCTTCCATGGCGGCGTGAACATCGCGTTCATGGCCGACAGGTGGGCGGTGGCGTCCGCGTCCGACTGGCCGCCGGAGAGGAAGGCGATGCCGGGCACCAGCGGCGGCACGGTCGATTTGAGGCAGCGCATGGTCTTCTCGGCCACCTCCTCGACGCTGACCTGCTGGCCCGACTTCTGGCCGGGCACGACCATGTTGGGCTTCAGGACCAGGCCCTCCAGGTTGACACCCGCGTCATAGAGCTCGGAAAACTGGGTCTTCAGCACCCATTCGGTGACCTCGTAGCAACGTTCGATCGAGTGGTGCGAATGCTCGCCGTCCATCAGCACCTCCGGTTCGACGATCGGCACGATGCCGGCCTCCTGACAGAGCGCGGCGTAACGGGCGAGCGCGTGGGCGTTGGCCTTGACGCAGTTCCACGACGGCGTGTCGGCGGTAATGGCGATCACCGCCCGCCACTTGGCGAAGCGGGCGCCGGCCGCGTAGTAACGGATCAGCCGCTCGCGCAGACCGTCAAGCCCCTCGGTCACCGTCTCGACCTCGGAACCGGGCATCAGCTTGGCACCCTTGTCGACCTTGATGCCGGGCACGGCGCCGGCGTCGCGGATCAGGTCGACGAGCGGGGTGCCGTCGGCCGCCTTCTGGAACAGCGTCTCCTCGTAGAGGATGACGCCGGAAATGTGGTTCTTCATCGCCTCCCCGGCGCGGAACAACATCTCGCGATAGTCGCGCCGGCTGGCCTCCGTCGATTCGACGCCGATCGAATCAAAACGCTTCTTGATCGTTCCTGTCGATTCGTCGGCCGCCAGGATGCCCTTGCCCTCGGCGACCATGGCAATGGCAATGTCTTCGATTCGTTCGCTGGTCGTCATCGCAGGTCCTCCGCATGCGCTTGCTGGCGGCGGTGATAGCAGAGGGCGGCGGGGAGGGGAACCGGGCTCGTTGGCGCTCAATCGATTCGAATGAAGGAGCCCGCCGGGCGGGGTGCGGCCGCCGGCGGGCGTGTCGGTGGTCTGGGCTCGCGGAATGGCCGCGGTCAGCGGCCGACGCGATGCAGGAAGGCCCTCGCCGCGGCCAGCATGCGCGGATCGGAGGGGTTCCAGCGGGCGGTGTTGTTGGCGTTCTCGCCCGTGAATTCAAAGCTGCCCTCGGCAGGCTTGAACTCGCCGTGATCGGCGCGACTGCGCGCCCGGCCACGGCCCATCATGCCGTACATTCTTCTTCTCCCTTGATTGGCCGACGAGCCTTATCGGCACTGCGGCACCGGCCATTCCTCGAGCCGGTGCCGCGGTCGGCATCATCTATACAGCGGGGCGCGGCGGCCGGTGTGCATTGGCGCACACCGCGCGCCGGCGGCCGGCCTAGGCCGCCCTGATCCCCGGGTGAGCCGCCACGCAGGCAAGCGCGATCGCCTCGATGTGGCGGTGGTCGGTGCCGCAGCAGCCGCCCAGCACCCGCAGGTTGGGCAGCAGCCGGCGCAGGCGGCGATAGTCCTGGCCGAGTTCGACCGGATCGCCGGCATCAAGCTCGGTCGCCTCGTCGAGCTCCTTGTGGCTGCGCCGCGAGGCATTGGCCCGCACCCCCCAGATGCGCTGCCGCCAGCCGCCGTCGCCGGCGAGCACGTGGCGAAAGTGGTCCGGGTGGGCGCAGTTGACCATGAAATAGCCGGCATAGCCGTCCGTGACCGTGTCGACCTCGGCGATCGCCTCGGCGAGCGTCTGGCCCGAAGGCAGGCGACCGTCGGTCTCGACCGTGAACGCGATCGCCACCGGCATGGCGGCCCGGCGCGCGGCGCGAACGATGCCGGTTGCCTCGTTGGCGTAGTTCATGGTCATGGCGCAGATCATGTCGGCACCGGCCGCCTCGAAGCTCGCGATCTGGGCAGCGTGATAGGCCTCGGCCTCGTCGGCGCTCATGAAGCCGTCGGGACGATAGCCGTCACCGCGCGGGCCGACATTGCCCGAGACGACGATCGGGGCGCCGGGGCGCTCGAACTCGTCGCGCACGGCAAACAGCATCTCGACCGCCTCGCGGTTGACAGCGTCGAGCGCGGCCGCCGAATAGCCGAGCTTCGCTCCCCAGTCGGGGCTCGACCGCCAGGTCGCGCTCTCCAGGATGAAGCCGGCGCCGTGGCGGGCGGCCACGGTGGCATGACGGCGATAGTAGCCGAGCAGGGTCTGGCGTCCCGCGACCGTGCGCATGAGGTCGAAGGCGGCGAAGTGGGGCAGGTCGATTCCCTCGTGGAACACCATGGTCGTCTCCAGTCCGCCATCGGACAGAAAGATGCCGGACGAAAGCTGCGGCAGGTTGTTACGATACTTGCTCATTGATCTATCGCTTCCCAAAAGTCGGCGTCCGCCGGCCGACACGGCCGGTGATGCCTGATCGAATGCCCCAGGGTGACGTCGCCGACGGCAACCAACCGCTGCGCGACTGCGCAACGCCCGTCCCGCTGCCATGCGGCCGACAGGCTCCTGAGATAGTGGCATCGGCGTCCGCGCGCCAGAGAACCCGTGGTGCGGATCGCAGGGAACCTTGAAAAAGCCGAGGAATCAGATAGTTGGGAACGCCACCGACGAAGGGGCCGGCCTCGCGCCAGGGAATTCGCGCAAATGACTGTACCTCGGGTACAGTATCGCGGTACCGCAGACGGGTTCCGGCAGGAGAGGCAGCAATGGCGAGGGTCTCCGACACGCGCGAACGGATCATGGACATCGCCGAGAATGCGATCCTGGAGAAGGGGTTCTCGGCCACGTCGATCGACGAGATCATTGCCGCAGCCGGCATCACCAAGAGCGGCTTCTTCTACCATTTCGCCGACAAGACGGCGCTGGCCAAGGCCATACTCGTGCGCTACCTCGAGCGCGAGGACCGGATCATGGACGGCTTCTTCGAGCGCGGGCGCGAGCTGGCCGAGGACCCGCTGCAGGCCTTCCTGGTCGGGCTCAAGCTGTTCGCCGAGGCCATGTATGATCTGCCGGCAGCCCATCCGGGCTGCCTCGTGGCGACCTATTGCTATCAGGAGCGGCTGTTCGACCGCGACATCCGCGAGATGATGCGCGAGGGCGCGCTCAACTGGCGGCGGCGCTTTCTCGCCATGATCGACGAGATCGAGCAGCGCTATCCGCCCAACGACCAGGTCGATCGCGAGGCGCTCGCCGACATGATCAACGCGGTCGTCGAAGGTGGCATCGTGATGTCGAAGACGCTGAACGACCCGCGATCGCTGGGCGACCAGGTGATGCTGTTCCGCTCCTACGTCAAGCTGCTCTACGCGTCGCGGGAGGCTGCCGCCTGACCGCCGGTCCGGCGCGGCTGCCGACGCGCAGCAGGAAGGCCTGGGCGGCGGCGCGCAGCCGGGGATTGTCGTGCGCAGGCGTGCCGGCGGCGCAACCGGTGGTCCCGCCAGCGCGCGGGGCGGCGGCCGGCCAGGTCAGGCGCGGCGCCGCGCAGGCGGGGACCAGTCTGAAACTTTCGAGATCGTTGCGCATCTGGGCCGCTCCCGTGTCCGGTCGTGCAATCTTGATGAAACGCAGTATCGCACGGTCCTCCTGACAGCTGACTGTCAGGAGCGTTCAGCAGGGCACGGAAATCGGGGCGTCAGTCTGCCGGCCGCCAGCCGCCCGACCCGCGCCGGTCAGCCCCTGGCGAGCGCCGCCACGCCCGGCAGCTCCTTGCCTTCCATCCATTCGAGGAAGGCGCCGCCGGCGGTCGAGACATAGGTGAAATCGCCCGCGACACCGGCCTGGTTCAAGGCGGCGACGGTGTCGCCGCCGCCGGCGACCGAGACCAGCTTGCCGTCGCCGGTCAGCCTGGCGGCCAGCTGCGCCGCGGCGACGGTCGCCTGGTCGAACGGCTTCAGCTCGAAGGCGCCAAGCGGGCCGTTCCAGACCAGCGTCGCGGCGTCCTCGATCGCCGCGCGGATGCGCTCCAACGATTGCGGGCCGGCGTCGAGGATCATGCCGTCCTCTGGGATGGCGTCGACGCCATAGATCTGGTGCGGGGCATCGGCCTCGAAATGCCAGGCGACAACGGCGTCGACCGGCAGGATGACGGCGCAGCTGGCGGTCTTGGCTTTCTCCATGATGCGCCGGGCGGTGTCGGCGAGGTCCTTCTCGCACAGCGACTTGCCGACGCCGAGGCCCTGGGCGAACAGGAAGGTGTTGGCCATGCCGCCGCCGATCACCAGCGCATCGACCCTGGCGACGAGGTTCTCCAGCAGGTCGATCTTGGTCGACACCTTGGCTCCGCCGACGATGGCGATGACCGGCCGCCTGGGGCTGCCGAGCCCCTTCTCCAGCGCCTCGAGTTCGGCCTGCATGGCGCGGCCGGCATAGGCGGGCAGCAGGCGGGCCAGCCCCTCGGTGGAGGCATGGGCACGGTGGGCGGCGGAGAAGGCGTCGTTGACATAGACATCGCCATTGGCCGCGAGCGCGCGGGCAAATTCCGGGTCGTTCTTTTCTTCGCCGGCGTGGAAGCGGGTGTTCTCCAGGAGCAGCACGTCGCCGTCGCCGAGCGCGGCAATGGCGGCGGCCGCGGTCTCGCCGATGCAGTCGGCGGCGAAAGCGACGGGGCGCCCCAGCAGCCGCGACAGTGCCGCGCCGACCGGGCGCAGCGACATCTCCGGCACCGGCCGGCCCTTGGGCCGGTCGAAATGGGCGAGCAGGACCACCCTGCCACCCTTGCCGGCGATCTCGGTGATGGTCGGCAGCACGCGCTCGATACGGGTGGTATCGGCGACGGCGCCCTGCTCCATCGGCACGTTGAGATCGACGCGCAGCAGCACCCGCCTGCCGCGGGGATCGAGATCGTCGAGCGTGCTGAATTTGGGCATGGCGGGGGTTCCTTCCTGGTCGCGACCGGACATTAAAGCAGAATGTGATTCAACGGGACCGGGATTTCGCCCCGCCTGCTTGTCTTGTCCCGCCATCTTGTCGGCCGCGCGTTGTCGCTCGGCGATATGAGGCTGTAGCGGAGGCGCCGGCGGATGCAAGGCAGACGGCGCGGTCGCGACATCTTGTGCTGGCGGCGGGTCGCCCAACGCGGCCTTGGCGGCACGGCGGGAGGCGGTGTAGCGGGCAAGCGCGGCGATGCGGCGGCGCATCTCGCCAGGCAGCAGCAGGCGCGGCAACTTCCGGCGCGTTGGGTCGGGTTCGATCGACAGGCCGACGGAGACGATCCTGCCCGCCTCATCGACATCGCGGGCGATCAGTTCAACCGGACCGAGCGGCACCCGATCGGCATATTCGGGCTTGCCGGCAAGGCGGCCGGCCATCAGCTCGGCAATGCTCAGCTCGCGTTCCTCGGGCCGGATCACAGCCCCGTAGGCGGCCTCGATTTCGGCGGCCGGCTGGTCTGGCGACAGCGAGAAGGTCCCGAAGAAGTCGGGGTCCTCGGGGTCGACCTCGGTGGGACTGGCGAACAGGCGGTCGAGCAGGCGCGGATAGCGGTCGGCGACGAAAATGTAGACGTGGTCACCGGCCAGCAGCCGGCCGGCGTCCTGGTACTTCATCGAGCGGCCGCCGCGTACCACCAGCGACGGCCGTGCCCAGCGTGGAATGCGCACGCCGCGCTCGACCGGGCTGCCGGCAACGACGGTATAGGCGAGCAGTTCGTGATGGGCGGCGCCCGGCAGCTCCAGCTCAACCTTCTCCAGCGGGCCGATGCGGGCGGGAACCGCCAGGCCCAACCGGCGGGCGAGCGGGCCGATGGTCCAGCCCTGGACCAGCAGCGAGACCAGCACGATCAGGAAGGCGATGTTGAAGATGTCGCGGCCGTGGGCGAGCCCGCCCAATAGCGGCGTGATGGCGAGCAGGATCGAGACGGCGCCGCGCAGGCCGACCCAGGCAATGAAGGTGATCTCGGCCGGCTGGTAGCGGAAGGGCAGCAGGCACAGCCCCACGGCAACGGGGCGGGCGACGATGATCAGCGCCACGCCGAGGACAATGGCGACCGGCAGCAGCTGGGCGAACTGGGAGGGCGTGGCGAACAGGCCGAGCACCAGGAACATGATGATCTGGGAGAGCCAGGAGACGCCGTTCTGGAAGCGAGTCAGCGCGGCGGCGCCACGCAGGCGCAGATTGCCGGCGACCAGCCCGGCGACATAGACGGCGAGGAAACCCGATCCGCCGACGGCGCCGGCGGCGGCGAAGACGAGCAGGGCGAGCGCCAGCACGAAGATCGGCATCAGGCCGGCATCGAGCGCCAGCACGCGCACGAAACGCGTGATCGCCAGCCCGCCGATCAGTCCGGCGGCGGCACCGAGCCCGAGCTGGACGAGAAAGCCGGCGATGATCTCGCCGAGCAGGGTTCCGGGGCCGGGCGTGGCGCCGAGCGACATCACGCTGACCAGCGTCAGCGTCAGGAAGATGGCAATCGGGTCGTTGCTGCCCGATTCGATCTCGAGCGTGGAGCGGACTCGGTCGCGGATGTGCAGGTTGCCGGCGCGCAGCAGGAAGAAGACGGCGGCCGCATCGGTGGAGGCGAGCGCGGCGGCGAGCAGCAGCGATTCGAGCCAGGTGAAGCCGGTAACGAGCCAGGCGATTGCGGCAAGCACGACGGTGGTCAGCACGACGCCGACGGTGGCCAGCACCAGCGCCGGCGCCGCAGCCTGGCGAAACGAGGAAATCGGCGTGCCGAAGCCCGACTCGAACAGGATGACGGCCAGCGCCAGTGAGCCGACGAAATAGGCGACAGGCGCGTTGTCGAACTGGATGCCGAGCCCATCTGTGCCGGTAACCAGCCCGATGAGCAGGAACAGCAGCAGCAGCGGGGTGCCGACGCGCAGGGCGATCAGGCTCGAGAAGGCGGCAAGCAGCACCAATGCCGTCCCGACGAGCGTGATAAAGTAGACTTCCTGACCCATACCGACTGCCTGCCCCGCCTCGAACCGGCTTATGCCTTACTGGCGCGAAGCAATGCCGGCGACAAGACCATGCGCCGATTCGGCGGTGCGAACGTGGTCTTTGTGCGGCAGGGCGGCCGGCGGGGATGACGCCGTCCCCGTTGCGCGACCGGTCAGAGGGTCTTGACCATGAGGATCCACTCGCTGCCGCGGGTCACCCAGCCCTCCTTGACCATCGGCCGGCGCGCCCGCTCGCGATAGCCGGAGCGGGCGTAAAGGCGGCGGCCGCCCGCGTTGTTGTCGGCGACGATCAGGCTTAGTCCGGACAGCCGCTCAGCGGCGGCGATGCGCTCGGCGAGGGCGAGCAGGGCGGAGCCGAGGCCGCGGCCGCGATGGTGCGGCAAGGCGGCGAGCACGTTGACGTACCAGGTCGAGGGCGCCAGGTTCTCCAGTTCCTGCAGGGGGCGGAACAGCGCCGGCAGATCGTCGGCGATCGGCCCGGGTCGCGCGGCGATCGGATAGCCGGTCAGGCTGGCAACGGCACCGGTGCCCTCGTCGATGACGACGACCTCGCCGCGCTCGGCCCGTTGCGCCTGGCGCCGGCGGCCGAACTCCCATGGGTCCTCGCCGGGCCCGGCCAGCGTCGACCAGATGTATTCGGGCAGGCCCTCGCCGGCGTGGTTGACCAGTTCGGCCAGCACGGGCGCGTCGGCGGCAGTGGCGAGGCGGAACGGCGGTTCGAGGTCGATCATGACTCAGCTCACCCATCAGCGGCGGCCGCCGCGGCGGCGCAGCGCCCGCTGCTACTGGGGATGGTCGGCGTCGCCGGAGGCGCGGATGCCGATCCAGGTGGCGGAGGCGCGGCCGTCGGCCTGCGAGGCATTGAGATCATGCGGGTCGGGGCGTGGCCGGAACAGCCGCGTCAACACCACCGCCAGCACGATGATGGCGGCGGCGACGCCAAGCGCGATGAGGAGGCCGGGTTCCATTGCTCAGCCTCCCACGGTCTTCAGATCAGCGCCCCGAAGGCGACCGCCGTGTCGGCCATCCGGTTGGAGAAGCCCCACTCGTTGTCATACCAAGACAGCACCGAAACGAAGGTGTCGTCCATGACCTTGGTCTGGTCCAGGTGGAAGATCGAGGAACGCGGGTCGTGGTTGAAGTCGAGCGACACGTTGGGATGGCTGGTGTAGCCGAGGATGCCTTTGAGCGGCCCGTCGGCGGCCTTCACGATCGCGGCGTTGACCGCCTCCTTCGTCGTGTTGCGCGCGGCGACGAACTTCAGGTCGACGACCGAGACGTTCGGCGTCGGTACGCGGATGGAGATGCCGTCGAGCTTGCCTTTCAGTTCCGGCATGACGAGACCGACGGCGCGCGCGGCGCCCGTCGATGTCGGGATCATGTTCAGCGCCGCGGCGCGGGCCCGGTAGAGGTCCTTGTGCATCTGGTCGAGCGTCGGCTGATCGTTGGTATAGGAATGGATGGTGGTCATCATGCCGTGCCTGATGCCGATTGCATCGTGCAGCACCTTGGCGACCGGGACCAGGCAGTTGGTCGTGCACGAGGCATTGGAGATGACCAGATGGTCCTTCGACAGCTTGTCGTGGTTGACGCCGTAGACGACCGTCAGGTCGGCGCCGTCGGACGGGGCCGAGACCATGACGCGCTTCGCCCCGGCGGCAAGGTGGGCGGCGGCCTTGTCGCGGGCGGTGAAAATGCCGGTGCACTCCATGGCGATGTCGATGTCCAGCTCCTTCCACGGCAGCTTCGCCGGGTCGCGTTCGGCCAGCACCTTGAATGAATCGGAACCAATGCTGATCGAATCGCCATCGACCTCTACCGGGCGGGGGAAGCGCCCGTGTACCGAATCGTAGCGCAGCAGGTGGGCGTTGGTCTCGACCGGGCCGAGATCGTTGACGGCGACGATGTCGATGTCGGTGCGGCCCGATTCGTAGATGGCGCGAACGATGTTGCGGCCGATGCGGCCGAAGCCGTTGATGCCGATCCTGACCTTTCTCGTCATTGATGATGCCTCCCGATGCGACCGGCGCGCCTGAGCCGCCGCCGAACTAGCTGAGCCTGGACCTTGCCGCCTTGACGATCGCGGCGGCGGTGATGGCGAAATGCTCATAGAGCGCCTCGCCCGGCGCCGAGGCGCCGAAGCCGTTCATGCCGACGAAGATGCCGTCCTCGCCGACGAAGCGCTCCCAGCCCTGGCCGATCGCCGCCTCGACCGCGATCCGCACCGGCGCCGTTCCGATCACCGACCGGCGATACTGGGTGCTTTGGGCGGCGAACAGCTCGAAACAGGGGACCGAGACCACGCGGGCGGGAACACCGGCCGACTGCAGCTCCTCGCGCGCCGCCAGCGCAAGCGCCACCTCCGAACCGGAGGCGAAAACGGAAACGTGCGCCTCGCCATCGGCCGGCGCCAGTTCGTAGGCGCCGCGCGCGCACAGGTTCTCGGCCGAATATTCGGTGCGCACGGCGGCGAGGTTCTGGCGGGTCAGCGCCAGCACCGACGGCGTGGTCGCGTGCTCGAGCGCGATCTGCCAGCATTCGGCCGTCTCCATCGTGTCGGCCGGGCGCAGCACCAGGAGGTTGGGGATGGCGCGCAGCGCCGCCAGATGTTCGACGGGCTGGTGCGTCGGCCCGTCCTCGCCGAGGCCGATCGAATCATGCGTCAGCACATGGATGACGCGGATGCCCATCAGAGCCGCCAGCCGGATCGCCGGTCGCGCATAGTCGGAGAAAACGAGGAAGGTGCCGCCATAGGGCACCAGGCCGCGATGCAGCGCGATGCCGTTCATCGCCGCCGCCATGCCGTGCTCGCGCACGCCATAGTGGATATAGCGGCCGGCAAAGTCGCTCGGCGTGATCGGCGCCGTCTGGCTGGTCTTGGTGTTGTTGGAACCGGTCAGGTCGGCGGAGCCGCCGAGGGTCTCGGCGACGACGCCGTTGATCACCTCAAGGACGGTTTCCGACGATTTGCGGGTGGCCATGGTCGGCCTGTCGTCGGCCAGCTTGCGCTTGAAGGCATCCATCGCCTCGGCAAGATTCGCCGGCATGTCGCCGCGCATGCGCCGGTCGAATTCGCCGCGCACCTCCGGGTCGAGGGCGGCGAAGCGCTTTTCCCATTCCCGGTATTTCTGGGCCGAGCGCAGGCCGGCGATGCGCCAGGCGTCGAGGGTTTCCGACGGCACCTTGAACGGCGGGCAGGTCCAGCCAAGCTTGTCGCGGGTGGCCTCGATCTCCTTGGTGCCGAGCGGCGAGCCGTGCGCCTTGGCGGTGCCGGCCTTGGTCGGTGCGCCATAGCCGATGGTGGTCTTGCAGGCGATGAAAGTGGGTCGGTCGGAGGCCTGCGCCTGCGTCAGTGCCGCGGCGATCTCGGCCGGCTTGTGGCCGTCGACGCGCAGCACGCTCCAGCCCGACGCCTTGAAGCGGGCCATCTGGTCGGTCGAGTCGGCCAGCGAGACCGGTCCGTCGATCGAGATGCTGTTGTCGTCCCAGAGGACGATCAGCTTGGCCAGCCGCAGATGGCCGGCGAGCGCGATCGCCTCCTGGCTGATGCCTTCCATCAGACAGCCGTCGCCAACCAGGCAAAAGGTGCGGTGGTCGACGATGCCGGGTCCGAATTGGGCGGCGAGCTTGCGCTCGGCGATTGCCATGCCGACGGCGTTGGCAAGGCCCTGGCCGAGCGGGCCGGTGGTGGTCTCGATGCCGGCGGCGTGGCCGTATTCGGGGTGACCGGCGGTGCGCGAGCCGAGCTGGCGGAACTGGCGGATCTGGTCGAGGTCGATGTCCTCGTAGCCGAGCAGGTAGAGCACCGAATAGAGCAGCATCGAGCCGTGGCCGGCCGACAGCACGAAACGGTCGCGGTCCGGCCAGTCGGGGTGCTGCGGATCGAAATCCATGAACTGGGTGAACAGCACGGTGGCGATGTCGGCGGCGCCCATCGGCAGGCCGGGATGGCCGGAATTGGCCTGCTCGACGGCATCCATCGACAGGAACCGGATGGCGTTGGCCATGTCGTTGAGTTGGTCGGGGTGCGTCATCGGATTCAGCGTGGGGTCCTGGCCCTGCGGCATCGGTCAGGCCGCGCACCGGGGTCTGGCCCGCGCCGCGGCGGCCTGTGCGGGCGCGGCACTCATACCAGTTGAAATGGCCGAGTCAATGCGCCGCCGCCGCCGCGTCGGGGCCGCCGCGGACGACCAAAGGGCCGCAAGTGTTCAAAACTGGGATCGCCTTGTTGACGCCGATTTCGCGCAAGTTCTAATGTTTTTCCGGTAACCGCTTGCCGAAACGCCGGATTGGCGGCGGCAACGGGGCCCAAGGCCCAAAGGCCATCGGCGGTCGGCGCCGGAGCGGGCGGGCAGGCGTGGCAGGTCGGTGCGGCAATGAACGCTTCCTCCAGTTCCCCCGGGATGGGCGAAGGCAGCCTCGCGGCAGCGCTGGCGCGGCTTGGCCGCGCCCTCGACCGGCTCGAGGAGGCGGTCGACGGCCGGCTGGAGCGCGAGGCGCAGCTCGCCGACACCGAGGCCGAGGTCCAGCGCATCGGCGCCGACCGTACGCGGCTGGCCGAATCGCTCGACAGCGCCGAGGCGCGCGCCATGCGGCTCGAAGCGGCCAATCGCGAGGTGTCGCGGCGGCTGGTCGACGCCATGGAGGCAATACGGGCGGTGCTCGACCGCCCGGCTGCCGCACAATCCTAGCAACGCGGCCCTAGCAACGCGGGCCTGGCAATACGGGCAGGAACGGGGGGAGCGATGGCGCATGTGACCGTCACCATCAACGGCAGGACATACCGAATGGCCTGCGAGGAAGGGCAGGAGGAACATCTGCACGGCTTGGCCGACCGGCTGAATGACTATGTCGGGCAGCTGCGCGGCGCCTTCGGCGAGATCGGCGATCAGCGCCTGACCGTGATGGCCGGCATCACCGTCATCGACGAGCTGGAGGAGGCGCGCCGGCGCATCCGCAGCCTGCAGGCCGACATCGAGACGCTGCGCGCCAGCCGCGACGAGGCGCTCGGCAAGGCGTTCTCGGCCGAAGGCGAGCTGGCGCGCCAGATTTCGGCGGTGGCCGAGCGCATCGAGGCGATCGGCGACCGGCTGGGGGCGCCCAAGCCGGCCGCCCGGCCCTGACGGCGGGTCGCCTGCAAGCGCAGACGCCACGGGTACTGGCGCGGCGCGGCCGGCCAGCCTATATGTTGCAGCGCGGGCTGCGTGGTGCGTCGGACCATCTATCCCCGGGGCCTTATCGATCCTGAAGGGAGCTGTCCCTGACCGGGCCCGTGGGTCCGGACATATGGCGCCCACCTACCTCGTAGGTTCCCGGGATCGTCAGCGTCTGACGGCCAAGGCGGCTCGCATCCGTTTTTCGTCCGGTCGGTGGCGCCGCCACGGGGGCTAGCGATGAGCGCAAGGCAACAGAAGGCGGCGCTGAGGGAAAGCGCGCTCGCCCGTCGCGACCGCCTCCATCCTGGCAGGCGGGCAGAGGCGAGCCGCCTGGTCGCCGACCATGCCGAACCGGAGATCGCCTTTGAGCCCGGCACGGTGGTCGCCGGCTTCCTGCCGATCCGCTCCGAGATCGACCTGCGACCGCTGATGCAGCGCCTGGCGGCGCGCGGCGCACGGCTGTGCCTGCCGGCGGTGGTCGACCGGATGACCATCGCCTTTCGCGAATACGTGCCCGGCGAAGTGCTGGTCGCAACCGGCTTCGGGACCGTGGGGCCGGGCCCCGAGGCCGCCGTGCTGGACCCCGCGATCCTGCTCATGCCGCTTGCCGCCTTCGACGCCGCGGGCAATCGGATCGGCTACGGCGCCGGCCACTATGACCGGGCCATCGACCGGCTGCTCGCCAAGGGGATCGAGCCGATGCGCATCGGCTTCGCCTTCTCGGTGCAGGAAGTCGACCACGTCCCGGCGCAACCCCACGACCGGCGGCTCGACGCCGTGGTGACCGAAGCCGGCTTCCGGTGGCTGCGCCGCGACAGTGGCAAGCGGGCGAAGGCGGGCTGATGCGGCTGCTGTTCCTGGGCGACATGGTCGGGCGCAGCGGCCGCGAGGCCGTCTACGCGCAGCTTCCCGGCATGATCGCCGACTGGAAGACCGACTTCGTCATCGTCAACGGCGAGAACGCCGCCGGCGGCTTCGGCATCACCGAGGCGATCCTCAACGAGACACTGGCCGCCGGTGCCGACGTGGTGACGACGGGCAACCACGTCTGGGATCAGCGCGAGGCGCTGATCTTCGCCGACCGCTACGATCGCTTCCTGCGGCCGGCCAACTTCCCGCCGGGCACGCCGGGTCGCGGCGCCAACCTCTACGAGGCGCGCAACGGCGCGCGCGTCCTCGTCGCCAACATCATGGGCAACGTGTTCATGGGAGCGCCGCTCGACGACCCGTTCCAGTGCGGCGAGAGGCTGCTCGGCGAGGTGGCGCTCGGCCGCGACGCCGATGTGATCGTCGTCGATTTCCACGCCGAGGCGACGTCGGAAAAGGTCTGCTTCGCGCTGTTCGTCGACGGCCGGGCATCGGCGGTGATCGGCACCCACACACACACGCCGACCGCCGACCATCAGATCCTGCCGGGTGGTACCGGCTACATCTCGGACGCCGGCATGTGCGGCTCCTTCGATTCCTCGCTCGGCATGGACAAGGAAGAGCCGCTCAACCGCTTCCTCACCAAGATTCCAAAAGGCCGCTTCGACGCGGCGACGGGCGAGGCGACGCTTTGCGGCGTCGGCATCGAGATCGACGATGCGACCGGACTGACCACCCGCATCGCCCCGCTCAGGATCGGACCGAGGCTCGAAAATGTGAGGCCATGGTAGGTCCTTATCAGCTTCCCGCCGGCAGCGCGTGGCGCCATGCCGCTGCGAGCGCGTCGGCCAGCTCGGCGGCATCGATACGGTCGAGGGCAATGGTGGTCCAGCCCTGGCGACCCCAGGCATTGGCCACCGGGCTGAAGGCGGCTGGGTTCATAGTGCAGCGGAATGCCTGCTCGTCCGGCAGCAGCTTCAGGTTGGCGGTCGCGCCGTCGGCGGCGAGCGTGGCGTAGATGCGCTTTACGCGGAAGGCGCGACGGTCGAAATGGGGCGCCTCGCGGGTTCCATCGAGCGCCAGTGCGAGGGCGGCGAACCGGTCGGCGGCTACCATCACCCGAGCGCCCGCATGACCTTGGTCGGCGACCGCTCGAACACCTCGTCGGGAACGAAGAAGTCGGCGGCGAGCGCGCCGGCGCCCTCGTGACTGTAGACGGAGAAGTCGGTGACGCCCTCCTCGCGCAGCACCTCCTCGTCGATGAAGAAATTGCCGGTGCAGGCTCTCGGGTCGCGCGACAGGATGGCGTGGGCGGCGTCGGCCATGATCTCGGGCTTGCGGCTCATCTTCGCCACGGTGTCGCCGCCGAGCAGGTTGCGCACCGCGGCGGTGTCGATCGCCGTCAGCGGCCACAGCGCGTTGACCGCGATGCCATCCTTGCGGAATTCCTCGGCCATGCCGAGCACGCACATCGACATGCCAAACTTGGCCATGGTGTAGGCGACGTGCGGGGCGAACCATTTGGCCTGCATGTCGAGCGGCGGCGAGATGTTGAGGATGTGGGCGTGCGCCGAGCGCTTGAGATGCGGCAGCGTCTTCTGCGAGACCAGATAGGTGCCGCGGGTGTTTATCTGGTGCATCAGGTCGAAGCGCTTCATCGAAGTGGCCAGCGTGCCGGCGAGATGGATAGCGCTGGCATTGTTGATGCATATGTCGATGCCGCCGAAGGCCTCGACCGCGCGCGCGACGGCGGCCTCGACCTGGTCATCGAAGCGGATGTCGCAGTGAAGCGCCAGCGCCCCGCCGCCAGCCGCCTCGATCTCGGCGGCGGCGGTATGAATGGTACCCGGCAGGCGCGGGTCCGGCTCGGTGCTCTTGGCCGCTATGGCGACGTTGGCGCCGTCGGCGGCGCAGCGCCGGGCGATCGCCAGGCCGATGCCGCGGCTGCCGCCCGACATGAAGATGGTCCTGCCCTTCAGTGACATCACTTCCTCCTCCTCGTCGACGGTGCCCGGGGACGCCTTGCCGGCGATCGGCCGAGGCGCATCATCTGGACGAAACGGCGCGCCTTTGTCTATAAGCGCCCCAACTTTCCGACAGGACGAGACCGTTTTCGAGGGTGGGCCATGGCAGGCCATTCACAATTCAAGAACATCATGCACCGCAAGGGCCGCCAGGATGCGGCCCGCTCCAAGGTATTCTCCAAGCTGTCGCGCGAGATCACCGTGGCGGCAAAGCTCGGCGTGCCCGATCCGGACATGAACCCGCGCCTGCGCCTGGCCATCCAGGCGGCCAAGGCGCAGTCGATGCCGAAGGACAACATCCAGCGGGCGATCAACAAGGCGGCGGGCAACGACGCGGAAAACTACGAGGAGGTGCGCTACGAGGGCTACGGGCCGGGAGGCGCGGCGGTGATCGTCGAGGCGCTGACCGACAACCGCAACCGCACCGCCTCCAGTGTCCGCGCCGCATTCACCAAGGCCGGCGGGGCGCTCGGCGAGACCGGCTCGGTCGGCTTCATGTTCGATCGCGTCGGCGAGATCGTCTATGCGGCTTCGGCCGGCAGCGAGGAGACGGTCATGGAGGCGGCGATCGAGGCCGGTGCCCAGGATGTGCAGTCGGACGCCGACAGCCACGTGATCCTGTGTGCCTTCGAAGACATCGGCGAGGTTTCGAAGGCGCTTGAGGCAAGGCTCGGAGAGGCGGCGTCGGTCAAGACCATCTGGCGACCGCAGACCATGGCGCCGCTCGACGAGGACAAGGCCCAGTCGATGCTGCGGCTGATCGGCGTGCTCGAGGACGACGATGACGTGCAGAACGTCTATTCGAACTTCGAGGTCTCCGACGAAGTGATGCAGAAGCTGTCGGCCTGAGCTCGCGATTCGGCCGGGCGTGATTGGGCGTGATCCCGGCGATGGCCGAATCAGCGCCGCCGGGCTACCATCGCGCCATGACGGCGCGGCCCATCCGCATCATCGGCATCGATCCCGGGCTCCAGCGAACCGGCTGGGGGGTGGTGGAGGCGCGGGGCAACGCCTTCGCCTTCGTGGCCTCCGGCACCGTGCGGTCGCAGCCGGCCGATGCGCTTGCCGTCCGGCTGTGCGCGCTGCATGACGGGCTGATGGCGGTGATCGAGGCGCTCGGGCCGGCCGAGGCGGCGGTCGAATCGACCTTCGTCAACCGCGACGGCGCGGCGACCCTGAAGCTTGGCCAGGCGCGTGGCGTGGCGGTGCTGGCGGCGGCCCGCTCCGGCCTCGGCGTGGCCGAATACGCGCCGAACGCGGTCAAGAAGGCCGTGACGGGTGTCGGCCATGCCGACAAGGTCCAGATCCGGGCGATGGTGGGCATGCTGCTGCCGAAGGCCGAGTTCGATTCCGACGATGCCGCCGACGCGCTCGCCATCGCCATCTGCCATGCCCACCACCGCGGCCGGGCCGAACTGGCGGCGCGGATAGCCAGTGCCGCGAAGTGAGGATGCGGTGAGATGTTCTTGACTTGTTCTGGTCCTCGTGCAAGGTAATACGCTGGAGGTATTACCATGCGGGTAACCGTCAAGGGCCAGGTAACCATTCCCAAGCCCATCCGCGACCGATTGGGCATCGGTCCCGGCAGCGAGGTGGCGTTTGTGCCGAGCGGCGACCGTGTCGAGATGGTCAGGGTCGGCAAGGGCGATGGCCAGCGGTCGCGCAGAGCCATTCTTGCGGATTCGCTGCGGCGTCTTGCGGGTCTGCCTGGCGCAGATATGGCCGGCGCGCTCGACGGCAAGCAATATACGGACTGGTTGCGTGGGCCGCGCGACGATGCCGATTCTGGTTGATACCAATGTCATCATCGATGCGCTCCTCCCGGCGTCGCTCTTTCACCGCGCCGCCCGCGACGCCATGCTCGACCTGGTGGAAGACGAGCGGCTCGTGATCAACGAGGTGATCTGGTCGGAGTTGGCGCCAATGGCCGGCGATGAAGAGGAACTGGCTGCCGTCTGCCGGCGTTTGCTGCTGGAACGCGAGGAGATCGGTTGGAAGGCGGCTTACCTGGCGGGCGAGGCGCACGCCCGTTACCGGCGGTCCGGCGGAATGCGCGAACGAACATTGCCCGACTTCTACATCGGCGCCCACGCGCTGGTCGCCGGCCACCGCCTGCTGACGCGCGACGCGGGGCGCTACCGAGCCTTTTTCCCGTCACTCGAAATCGTCGCGCCGGACAGCCATCCGTGAGAACCGAGGCGTGATCGGCAAGCTGAAGGGAATCGTGGACGCGATCGGCGAGGATCACCTCATCCTCGATGTCGGCGGCGTCGGCTATCAGGTGCACTGCTCGACGCGCACACTGGCGAACCTGCCCGGTCCCGGCGAGGCGCTCACCCTGTGGATCGACACGCATGTGCGCGACGATGCGATCCGCCTGTACGGTTTCCAGAGCGAACTGGAACGCGACTGGTTCCGTCTGTTGCAGACGGTCCAGGGCGTCGGCGCGCGCGTCGCGCTCGCCGTGCAGTCAACGCTGTCGCCGGGCGACCTCGCCTCGGCCATTGCATTGCAGGACAGGGGCATGGTGGCGCGCGCGCCCGGCGTCGGCCCGAAAGTGGCGAGCCGCATCGTCGCCGAACTGCGCGACAAGGCGCCGGCCTATTCGGGCGCGGCCGCGGCCGAGATCGGCCTGCAGCGGGCCATCGGGGCCGGGCTCGCCGCCACACCGGTCACCGACGCCGTGTCGGCGCTCGCCAATCTCGGCTATTCGTCGCAGCAGGCCTCCGGCGCCGTGGCGCGCGCGCTGAAGCAGGCCGGAGAGACGGCCGACAGCGCCCGCCTGATCCGCCTGGCACTGAAGGAACTGGCGGGGTGAATCCTTGCGCAAAGGATGATTTCTTACTATTCTTGCATAGTAAGGAATTGAACGAGGGTAAGGAAATGGGAGCGTTGGCAAAGATCACCGCAAAAGGACAGATCACCCTTCCCAAGGAGGTGCGCGAACGCCACGGCCTGAAGCCGGGCGACCGGGTCGAGTTCGTCGAGGAGGGCGGCAAGACCTGGGTGAAGCCGCGGAACCTTAGAGCGGTTGACCTGATGGGCATTCTCGGGCGGCCTCCATCCGGGAAGGCGCCATCCGTGAGAGAGATGGACGAGGCCATCATGAAAGCAGTGGCGGAGGATGACGAGCGTATAGAGCGCGAGTGGCGTGAAGGTATCGATGAGTGATCGGCGTCGACACCAACGTCGTCGTCCGCATCCTCAGCGAGGACGAT
This sequence comes from Alphaproteobacteria bacterium, assembly GCA_016861165.1. GTDB lineage: Bacteria > Pseudomonadota > Alphaproteobacteria > Rhizobiales > Rhizobiaceae > BOKV01. The sequence goes on from BOKV01000012.1 coordinate 62,284, forward strand.
TCTGCGCAGGTGAGGGCGGCGGTCGCACGCTTCCTCTCGGCGCGTACCGCGGACGATCCGGCCTATATCAGCGCTGTAGTCTTGACCGAGGCGGTCTGGGTGCTGCGGAGCAAAATGGGGTATTCGCGGCATTCAATCAGTTCGGCATTGGCGGTGCTGCTCGACAGCGGGGAATTGCGGTTCGAACATGCCGACCGGCTTCGCGCCCTGCTCGAGAAGCCCATGCCGGCGAAAGTGGAGCTCACCGACTATCTGATCGCGTGGTGCGCGGAATCTGCCGGCTGCTCACGGACCGTCACCTTCGACAGGCGCGCCGCCAAATCCGTCCCCGGCATGGAACTGCTCGCATGAGGGAGCAATGGGACTGAAAATCACAACGCTTGCACGGCTACCGGAAAAGACTGACCGTGCCTTTTTTGTCTATTTTCTCGATTACGGCTGGGACGACGACCTCACACGGGCGATGTATGAAAACTTCGATATGCTTGCGGAAGTGGCGGCTGAAAATCGTGGTCTGCTAGTTGCCGGCCTTGATCGGACGGAGTTTGCCAACGAGGTGCTGAGTTGGCACCACGTTAACAACGATCCCGCCGATGACCTCCTGCCAGCCATCATGGTAACTGACGTCGAGCCACGCCTGCTGGCAGATGCCAGTGGGTTTGACTTCGGCGAGGTCCGGCAACGCCCAAGTTCACGTACGGCTTACCCCGAAAGGTTCGTTCTTATACCTCTAAGAGATATCTGCAACAGCGCTGCTGACGTTACCGAGTTATTGCAGAAGCTTGTCACGGATTTGCGCTCCGGACGCTCTCTTCCCGACTTCGAAATTTGCCGGGTGAAGGCCAAAGGGCCTGATGCTGCGGCAAACATGGTAATCCTTCAGCCAAACGTGGGCGGTATTGGTGTTGATTTGAAAGAGATTTATCGCTGGTCCAAAGAGAAATGGCAGTCGCTGTCGGCTGGTGGCGAGAAGTTGTGAGCAACCCGCCCCGCCTGGTCTCGGCCGATGAGCGCGGCGACGATCTCGATGCGTCGCTGAGACCGCAGTCGCTCGCCGATTTCGTCGGGCAGGCGCAGGCACGCGAGAACCTCAAGGTGTTCATCGAGGCGGCCAAGAAGCGCGGCGAGGCGCTCGATCATGTGCTGTTCGTCGGCCCGCCGGGGCTCGGCAAGACGACGCTCGCCCAGATCATGGCGCGCGAGCTCGGCGTCAATTTCCGCGCCACTTCCGGACCGGTGATCGCCAAGGCCGGCGACCTCGCCGCGCTGCTCACCAATCTCGACGAGAACGATGTGCTGTTCATCGACGAGGTGCACCGGCTCAACCCCGCGGTCGAGGAGATCCTCTATCCGGCGATGGAGGACTTCCAGCTCGACCTCATCATCGGCGAGGGGCCGGCGGCGCGCTCGGTCAAGATCGACCTGGCGCGGTTCACCCTGATCGCGGCGACGACGCGGCTCGGGCTGCTGACGACGCCGCTGCGCGACCGCTTCGGAATTCCCGTCCGGCTGAATTTCTACACGGCCGAGGAACTGGAACTGATCGTGCGGCGCGGCGCCCGCATCATGGGGCTCGCCCTGTCGGACGACGGCGCCAGGGAAATCGCCCGGCGCGCCCGCGGCACGCCGCGCATCGCCGGCCGGCTGCTGCGCCGGGTGCGCGATTTCGCCGAGGTCGCCGCCGTTCCGGTCGTCGACGCCGGGATCGCCGACGCGGCGCTGACGCGGCTCGAGGTCGACGAGAAGGGGCTCGACCAGCTCGACCGGCGCTATCTGGACCAGATCGCCCACAATTTCGGCGGCGGGCCGGTCGGCATCGAGACGATCGCGGCCGCCCTTTCCGAGCCGCGCGACGCCATCGAGGACATCATCGAGCCGTTCCTGATCCAGCAGGGGCTGATCCAGCGCACTCCGCGCGGGCGCATCCTCACCGCCAATGCCTGGAAGCACCTCGGACTCGAGGCGCCGGCCGATCTCGCGGCGGCGCAGATGCGGCTGTTCGAGGAGGAGTGAGCGAATTGCGAGACTGCCGCTCGACGCACCTATCCTGCTCGCGGCGATGCGGGCGGATGTGCACAGGCTGCAAACGGCCATCGCATCCATGTTGACCGAGCGGAGCGATCCGGTATTCGTCGGTGTCGCGAGCCTCGGGGAAATCGCGGTCAGGACGCGCCCTGGCAAGCCCGACAGCCCGGTCCCGCCGGCGGAGTTCGGTGGTTGCCTGGCAAATGCGGGCTGTCAGCTCCCGCCGATCAAGGCTACGGACGTCGTGACGGAGGTGCCGCCGGCTCCCGCAAGCCGATACCCCTTCGACCGGCTGCTGCTTGCCCAGTGCGCGGCCGAGGGCATGCGGCTGATCACGCTCGACCGGTCGCTCGCCGGCCATCCGCTTTGCGCCACGAGGTAAACCCATGTCGCGAGACAAGACCGTTCTCGCCAATCGGCTCATTCCCGACGGCCACGAGATGGAGGTGCGCGTCTACTACGAGGACACCGACTTCTCCGGCGTCGTCTACCACTCCAACTATCTCAAATACATGGAGCGTTCGCGCACCGAGTGGCTGCGCCACCTGAAGATATTCCACACCGATTTGGAGAAGGACGACAGCGCCTTCGCCATCCACCGCATGAGCCTCAAATACGGGCCGCCGGCCAGGATCGACGACCTGCTCACCGTGCGCACCACGCTGCAGAAGCTGACCGGCGCCCGGTCGTTCCTGCGCCAGGAAGTATGGCGCACCGAGCCCGATGGTTCGCAGACGTTGTTGTGCGGCGCCGATGTCGAGGTCGCCTTCATCAACCATGGCGGCGGCGCCAAGCGCTTTCCCGACGACCTGCGCGCCCGGCTCACCGGGGAGGGCGGATGACCGCCAACGGAACGGCAGCAACGCTTTCTTAACCCTAACGAGGCTCTAATGGCGCCGGGCCGGCCGGCAGGCGGCCCCGCACGTCATGCTTTGGACAAGATTGTCCGGTCTTGACGAGCGCCAGGGACGGGAACGGGCTGGATGGTGCGGGCAGGACGCTGGACGTGCCGGCCCGGATGTTGCCGCCCCGCCAGGCTTTCCGCGCATCGTCGGTTCTTCGAAGGGGCCCGCATCCATGACCGGGATGGAAATATTCGGTATCGCCCCGGCCTATGCCCAGGAGGTGGCGACGGGGACGCTGGCCACGGCCGGCGAGCGCGTCACGCTGCTCGCCTTGTTCTGGCAGGCCGGCCTGGTGGTCAAGATCGTCATGATCGGGCTGCTGCTCGCCTCGATCTGGACCTGGGCAATCATCTTCGACAAGATGCTGGCCTTCGCGCGCGCCCGGCGCCAGCTCGACCGCTTCGAGAAGGTGTTCTGGTCGGGCCAGAGCCTGGAGGAGCTCTACCGCTCGCTCGCCGACCGCAACCCCACCGGCATGGGCGCCATCTTCGTCGCCGCCATGCGCGAATGGAAGAAGAGCTTCGAGCGCGGCGCCTCTTCGCCGATCGGCCTGCAGATGCGCATCGAGAAGGCCATGGACGTGGCCCTGGCGCGCGAGAGCGAGCGGCTCGAAGGGCGGCTGATGTTCCTGGCCACCGTCGGCTCCTCGTCACCCTTCATCGGCCTGTTCGGAACGGTTGTCGGCATCATGACATCGTTCCAGGCGATCGCCGGCTCCAAATCGACCAATCTGGCGGTGGTGGCGCCCGGCATCGCCGAGGCGCTGCTGGCGACGGCGCTCGGGCTGCTGGCGGCCATTCCGGCGGTCGTCGCCTACAACAAGTTCTCGACCGACGCGGCCAAGATAACCGCGCGTATGGAGGGCTTTGCCGACGAGTTTGCCGCCATACTTTCGCGACAGATCGATGAGAAAACGCGGGCGCGTGCTGCCGAGTGAGGCCACAGCCCGGCCGGGACGACAGGAAGGCCTGACCAGCAATGGCGATTTCAGCAGCAAGCCAGTCGACGGCAGGCGGACGCAGGCGGCGCTCCCGGCGCTACCGGCCGATGAGCGAGATCAACGTCACGCCCTTCGTCGACGTCATGCTGGTGCTGCTCATCATCTTCATGGTTGCCGCGCCGCTGTTGACCGTCGGCGTGCCGATCGACCTGCCCGAGACCCAGGCCAACGCGCTCAACTCGGAGACCCAGCCGATCACGATCTCGGTCAACGAACAAGGCCAGGTCTTCCTGCAGGAGACCGAGGTGCCGATCGACGAGGTGGTGGCCAAGCTGGAGGCGATCGCGCGCAGCGGCTACGACGAGCGCATCTATGTGCGCGGCGACCGCTCGGCCGATTACGGCACGGTGATGCGGGTGATGGCGCGCATCTCGGCGGCCGGCTACCGCAGGATCGGGCTGGTGACGCTGCAGGAGCAGACCGAGCGATGAGTGTCGCCGGAGCGATCGCGGACTGAAGAGGGATGAAGGGATCGGTCACCGTCTCCAGCCTGGCGCATGTCGCCATCCTCGCCTGGGGCATGATCTCCCTGTCGGGGCCCAGGCCGCTGGTGGTCGCCGATGTCGAGGCGCTCCCGATCGACATCATCCCGATCGAGGAAATGACCCATTCCGTCCAGGGCGAGAAGAAGGCGGCGCTCGCCGAGAAGCCGGCGCCGCGGCCGACCGAACGCACCGACGTGATCCCCGAGGCCCGCAATGTCGGCGAGGCCAGGGCCGATACCCCGTCGCAGCAATCGGAAGCCGAAAAGCCGGTGCCCGTCGAGACAAACCGCGCCGAGGCGCCGCCTCCGGCGCCCGAGCCGCTGCCGGCGCCCGACATCAGGCCCGAACCGGTGACCGAGCGGGCGGCCGACCAGCCGACCCCGACGACCGAACTGGCGGCGCTCAACCAGCCGCCGGTGCCGGTCGCCGAGGAACCGTCGCCGGAAGCGCCGCCGCTCGACGCGGCCAGCACCGAGGAATTCGCCAGGCTGCCCGAGACGGCGCCCGTTCCGGTGCAGCGGCCGAAGCCGCGCTCGGCCGAGACCCAGGAGCGCCGGCAGCCCAGGGACCAGCCCAGGCCGCAGCCGACGGCGAGTTCGCCGAGCCAGGACAAGTCCACGCAGGACAAGATCGCGGCCCTGCTCAACAAGGAACAGCCGACGACCGGTGGCGCCAGGCGTTCGGCCGAGCCGGAATCGATCGGCACCAGGCGACCAAGCAACGCGGTCAAGCTCAGCCAGAGCGAAATGGACGCGCTGCGCTCCAAGATCCAGGGCTGCTGGTCGGTGCCGATCGGCCTGGCCGGCGCCGAGGAGATGCGCGTGACGATCACGATGCGGCTCACCCGCGACGGCCAGATCGACGGCAGTCCGACGGTCGAGGCAACGGGCGGCGAGGACAGCACGCGGCGCAGCTTCGCCGAGAGCGCGCAGCGCGCGGTGCTGCGCTGCCAGCCTTACGAACTGCCCGCCGAAAAATACGAGACCTGGGCCGACGTGGTCGTCAATTTCGACCCGAGCCAGATGTTCTGACCGTTCAGGAGAGAATCGCCGACATGCCGATTGCCAGAGCGCTTGCGTTTGTCCGTCGCCTGCCCGGCCTGCCGGGGCGGCCCGCCCCGCTGCTTGGCCTGCTGTGCGCCCTGATGGCCGCCTCGCCGGCCGCAGCGCTGGTCGAGATCGACATCACCAAGGGCAATGTCGAGCCGCTGCCGATCGCCATCACCGATTTCGCCGGCGACCAGGTCGCGCGCGACATCGCCGGTGTGGTCGAGGCCGATCTGAGGAATTCCGGCCTGTTCCGGCCGATCGAGAAGGCGGCGTTCATCGACCGCATCAGCGGCGTTGACGGCGTGCCGCGCTTCCAGGACTGGAAGGTGATCAACGCCCAGGCACTGGTGACCGGCAGGGTCAGCCAGGAGCCGGACGGCCGGCTGAAAGCCGAGTTCCGGCTGTGGGACGTCTTCGCCGCCCAGCAGATGGTTGGCCAGCAGTTCTTCACCAATCCGCAGAACTGGCGCCGCGTCGCCCACATCATCGCCGACGCCATCTACGAGCGCCTGACGGGCGAGAAGGGCTATTTCGACACCCGCATCGTCTTTGTCGACGAGACCGGGCCGAAGGAGAAGCGCGTCAAGCGGCTGGCGATCATGGACCAGGACGGCGACAATGTGCGCATCCTGACGACCGGCAGCGAACTGGTGCTGACGCCGCGCTTCTCGCCGACCCGGCAGGAAATCACCTACATGTCCTATGCCGGCGGCAACCCCCGGGTCTATCTGCTGCAGATCGAGACAGGCCAGCGCGAACTGGTCACCAATTTCCCCAACATGACGTTCAGCCCGCGCTTCTCGCCCGACGGCCAGAAGATCATCATGAGCCTGCAGCAGAACGAGAACTCCAACATCTATGTGATGGACCTGCGCTCGCGGGCGATGACGCGGCTCACCAATACGGCGGCAATCGACACCGCGCCGTCCTATTCGCCCGACGGCAACCGGATCGTGTTCGAGTCGGACCGCGGCGGCCGCCAGCAGCTCTATGTGATGAACGCCGATGGCTCCAACCAGCAGCGCATCTCCTTCGGCGACGGCACCTACGACGCCGGTGTGGTCGCCGCGCGGCGACCTGATCGCCTTCACCAAGCGCTCCGGCGGCCAGTTCTCCATCGGCGTCATGCGGCCCGACGGCTCGGCCGAGCGCATCCTGACGGAGGGCTATCACAACGAGGGGCCGACCTGGGCGCCGAACGGCCGGGTGCTGATGTTCTTCCGCGACGTGGCGGGTGGACCGCAGATCTATTCCATTGATCTGACCGGCTACAACGAGCGGCGCGTGCCGACGCCCAACCACGCCTCCGATCCGGCCTGGTCGCCGCTGCTCGACTGAAGAAGGCGAGCCTGAGACGCGCCGCTTTTTGGCCAAATTGAAATGATGAAAGCGCGCGTCGGCGGGGGCAGCCGGATTTCTTCAGCTAATCGCGACCGACAATTGCCAGCGATTAACCGTGTTTCTTGAGTTGCCATTAACCGGAACATGGTTATTGAGCGGTTTCGAAATTCCCTCAAGGAGTAGAAGCAGATGCCAGCAGCCGTGGCGCAACCGATGCTCAAACTTCCCGCCATCGCGCTGATCGTGGCAGGACTTGCGCTGGCCGGCTGCGCCAAGCAGCAGCTTCCCGACAACGCCAGCCAGCTCGGTCTGGCAACGCCCGGCTCGCAGCAGGACTTCACCGTGAATGTCGGCGACCGCGTTTTCTTCGAGACCGATTCTTCCGCGCTGACCCAGCAGGCGCGCGCCACGCTCGACAAGCAGGCGCAGTGGCTGGCGCGCTACACCAACCACCCGATCACCATCGAGGGGCATGCCGACGAGCGCGGCACACGCGAGTACAACCTGGCGCTTGGCGCCCGCCGGGCGGCGGCCACGCGCGACTATCTGGCCGCCCGCGGCGTACCGGCGAACCGGATGCGGACCATCTCCTACGGCAAGGAGCGGCCGGTGGCCGTCTGCAACGACATCTCGTGCTGGTCGCAGAACCGCCGCGCCGTCACGGTGCTGGCGGCGCCGACCGGCTGACCGGCAGGCAAGCCGCCCAGTGAGCACACGGGCGGCAGCGTGCCGGTTCGGGCGCATTTCGCCGGAAGCAGCCCGATGAACGATCCCGATGAGCGATAGGCCGGAACCGGACCAGGCGGTGCGCGACAGCTTCGCGCGGCAGAGCTTCATGACGACGCTCGGCGCCGCGCTGGTCGAGGCCGGCGCCGGCAACGTCCTGATCGCCTATGGCCGCAATGAGGCGTTCTGCCAGCAGCACGGCTATCTTCACGCCGGCGTGGCCACGGCGATCGCCGACTCGGCCTGCGGCTATGCGGCGCTGTCGATGGCGCCGCCCGGGGCCGATGTGCTGACCATCGAGTTCAAGGTCAACTTCCTGCGCCCGGCCTCGGGCGAGCGGTTCGAGGCCCGCGGCCGCGTCGTCAAGCCGGGCGCGCAGATCAGCGTCTGCGCGGCGGAGGTCTGGGAGACGGCACCGCGGCGCCGCTTGATCGTGACGATGAGCGCCACCATGTTCATCGCCAAGGGCGGGGCGGAGACGCCGGCATGAACGCCTGGCGCGGGCATCACCAAAATTTGGCCGAACTGTTGTTGCTCATGGTCGCGATTGCGCTAGATGTGGCGAGACCGTCGACATGTCTGACCCGACTGCGAGGCGGGTTCGGCGATCGACCAGACGAGACCAGTGACCCATGCGAACAGTTTGCATCCTGCCGGCGCTGCTGATGAGCGCGGCAATGGCGATCGCGGCCAGCGGGCCGGCGATGGCGGCCGCGCCCTCCCGGGCGGGGTTGGCGACCGTACCGGCGGCCGAGCGGGGGCCGGTCCATCTGGCCCAGGCGGCCGACGCCGCCTTCCGCGTGCAGCAGCTCGAGGAGGAGGTGCGCCAGCTCAACGGCCAGATCGAGGAACTGAACTTCCAGCTCCTGCAGGTGCAGGAGCAGATGCGCAAGATGCAGGAAGACAACGAGTTCCGCTTCCAGCAGATCGAAGGTGGCAGCAAGCGCGTGCGCAAGGGCGAAACCGCGGCGCCGCCGCAGCCGGCACAGCCGCCGCAGCAGGTGACGGCCGCGCCGCAGCCGGCCGACGACCAGATCGCGCGCGTGCTCGAACAGGATTCCTCGGCGGGCCGCAATCCGCCACCCACGATCGACGGGGTGGAAATCTACCAGGGCACCGGGAAGGATGACGGGCTGCGGCCGGAGACGCTGGGCAGGCTGGTGTTCGACAGCAGGGGCAATGTCGTCGATTCCCAGATTGAGAAGCCGATCGACCTGACCGGCAACGCCAACCGGCCGGACAGCAACCCGAACAGCGTCGCCTCGCTCGAACTGCCGGGTGATCCCGAGGAGCTTTACGAACTGGGTTACAGTTATGTCCAGTCTGGCGACTATGCATTGGCCGAGGATGCGTTCGAAGCCTTTTCGGAGCGCTTCCCCGACCATCCCAAGGTCGCCGAGGCGCGCTTCTGGGTCGGCGAGAGCCTGTTGTCGCGCGGCATGTACGAGGCGGCCGCCAAGGTGCTGCTCGACGCCCACAAGAAATATCCCAACAGCCGCATGGGGCCGCAGACGCTGCTCAAGCTCGGCGTTTCGCTGTCGGGGATGAACCAGCGCGAACTCGCCTGCGCCACCTTCGCCGAGGTCGGCAAGCAGTACCCGCAGATTTCCGGCGCGATCCGGGCCAAGGTCGAAGCCGAGCAGAGCGCGGCCAGCTGCAAGGCCGGATGACCGTCCTGCCTTCTCCCGAAAGCCTGTTCAGCGGGCTGGCGCCGCGCGGCATCGTCACCGTTGCCGTGTCGGGCGGCGGCGATTCGCTGGCGCTGCTGCTGCTCGCCCATGCCTGGGCGCAGACGAGCGGCGCGACGCTGCACGCAGTCACGGTCGACCACGGCCTCCGGCCGGAGGCCGCCGCCGAGGCCGCTTTCGTCGCCGGCATGAGCGAGGGGCTCGACATCGACCACACGACGCTCGGCTGGGAAGGGATCAAGCCATTCTCGGGGATCGCCGATGCGGCCAGGCGGGCCCGCTACCAGCTCATCGAGGAATTCGCCCAGGCGATCGGTTCCGACCTGATCCTGACCGGACACACCGCCGACGACCAGGCCGAGACGGTCTACATGCGGCTGATGCGCGAGGCGCCGGGCGACCACGGGTCGGCAACGAGCCTTGGCCGCGGCCTCGCCGGCATTGCGCGCACCAGCCTGCTGCCGGGTGGCACGATGCTGGCGCGGCCGCTGATCGGCGTCTCGCGCCGGCAGCTGCGCGCCTATTTGCGGTCGCTGCCGCAGAGCTGGATCGAGGATCCGACCAACGAGGACACCACCTATGAGCGGGTCAGGGTGCGGGCGATCATTGCCGCCGGCCCGCAACTGCGCGCGCGCCTGATCGGCCTTGCCGGCGTGATGGCGCGGATGCGCGCGCAACTGTCACGCGAGGCGGCAGCACTGCTGTCGCGGGCGACGACGGTGCGGCCGGGACCGGTGTTTCTGTTCGACGCCGGCTGGGCGCGGCAGCGGCCGGAGCCGGTCTATCATTTCGCGCTGCAGGTCCTGATCGCGCTCGCCGGCGGCGAGGAGCACCTGGTGGCGCGGTCGCGCATCGCGGCGCTGGCGGCGCGTCTTGCCGGGCCGGCGACAGCGAAAATGACGCTGGGCGGCGCGGTGATCGAGAAGGCCGGCAAGAGCGCGCGCATCTATCGCGAGATGCGCAACATGCGATCGGCCCAGGTCGAGCCCGGCGAGAAATACGTCTGGGACGGCCGGCTGGAGATCGTCAACCGGGGCCGGGAGACGGTCCATGTCGGGCCGCTGTCGGTGGTCGGCCTCGACCGGCTGGAGAAGCAGCGGGCGCGGCCGATCGTCGCCAGGCCGCGCGCGGCGCTCCATTCCACCGCCATGGTGCGGGCCGGCCGGCAGGTGTTCCTGCCGCAGGTCGAAAGCGATGACGGGCGCGGCCCGGTCGCGGCGCGGATCACCGCCCGCGCGATCGAGCACTACTGCGCCGACAGCGACTTCCCCATCCTCGAATGGATCCGGGCACTCGACATCGAACGCAAGGCCTTCCTGCTGCCGCGGCCGTGAGGCGGGTGAGCGCCCGCGCGGGCGCTCACCCGCCAGGCTGCGCCGTCTTGCGCAGATAGGGCAGCACGCGGTCGAACTTGCCGAACCGCCGGATCGCGTCCTCGTCGGACACCGCCGCTGTGATGATCACGTCCTCGCCCTGCTTCCACTGGGCCGGTGTCGCCACCTGGTACTCGGCGGTCAATCTGATGGAATCGAGGGCGCGCAGTATTTCGTCGAAATTGCGCCCGGTGGTCATCGGATAGGTCAGCGTCAGCTTGATGCGCCTGTCGGGGCCGATGACGAAGACCGAGCGCACGGTCTGGTTGTCGGCGGGGGTGCGGCCCTCGGAGGAGGCGCCGGCGCTGGCCGGCAGCATGTCGTAGAGCTTGGCGATCTTCAGGTCGGGGTCGCCGATCAGCGGATAGTCGACCTTGTGGCCGGTCGCCTTCTCGATGTCGGCCTTCCACTTGTGATGGCTGTCGACCGGATCGACGGAGATGCCGATGATCTTGGCGCCGCGCCTGGCGAACTCGCCGACGAGGCCGCCCATGTAGCCGAGCTCTGTCGTGCAGACTGGCGTGAAGTCCTTGGGATGGCTGAACAGGACGGCATAGCCGTCGCCGATCCATTCATGAAAACGGATCGGCCCGTGAGTGGTGTCGGCAGTGAAGTCGGGGGCGATATCGTTGATGCGCAAGGTCATGGTGCATTCTCCTCAACGCGTGGACAGGGGCAGGTCGGCCTGCCGGCAGGGCAACGATCAGATCACAGTCGGGGTGGCTGCGAAAGCAAGCGCGTGCTCCTTTCGGCCGGTGCGGCGCCATCGGCCTGCGGCCCGGTTCATGCTTAAGCAACATTTTGCCGCAACATTGGAGCAAAATGCGGTCTCGCGCTTGGCAGGGACCGCGACGGAACCTATCTTGTCAGGCAAGATGCACATGTGTTCGCGACGCCTTGACCCAGTCCGAGCGACGACAAGTCAGGGATCCCAACTGGGGCGGGCTTCGCCCCGAGGCTAGCCGATGAATCCCAACCTTCGAAACCTGGCCCTGTGGGCGATCATCGCCGTGCTGCTGGTGGCTCTGTTCAACCTGTTCCAGAGCCCGGTGCAGCGCAGCGGCGTCAGCGATGTGCCGTACTCCAAATTCCTGCAGGACGTGAACAATGGCAGCGTCCGCTCGGTCACCATCTCGGGCCAGCAGATCACCGGCGTCTACGCCGATCGCGGCGGCCAGTTCCAGACCTACGCACCCGACGACCCCAACCTGGTGGCCAAGCTAGAGGCCAAGGGGGTTGTCATCGAGGCGCGGCCGCCGTCAGAGGGTTCGGCGCTCGGCTCGTTCCTGTTCACCTGGCTGCCGATGTTCATCATCCTCGGCGTGTGGATCTTCTTCATGCGCCAGATGCAGGGCTCGTCCGGCAAGGCGATGGGCTTCGGCAAGTCGAAGGCCAAGCTGCTGACCGAGGCGAGCGGCCGCGTCACCTTCGAGGACGTGGCCGGCGTCGACGAGGCCAAGCAGGACCTCGAGGAGATTGTCGAATTCCTGCGCAACCCGCAGAAGTTCCAGCGCCTCGGCGGCAAGATCCCGCGCGGCGTGCTGCTGGTCGGCCCTCCCGGCACCGGCAAGACGCTGCTCGCCCGCGCCGTGGCCGGCGAGGCCAACGTGCCGTTCTTCACCATCTCCGGCTCCGACTTCGTCGAGATGTTCGTCGGCGTCGGCGCCAGCCGCGTGCGCGACATGTTCGAGCAGGCCAAGAAGAACGCGCCCTGCATCATCTTCATCGACGAGATCGACGCGGTCGGCCGCCACCGCGGCGCCGGCCTCGGCGGCGGCAATGACGAGCGCGAGCAGACGCTGAACCAGCTGCTGGTCGAGATGGACGGCTTCGAGACCAATGAGGGCATCATCCTGATCGCCGCCACCAACCGGCCCGACGTGCTCGATCCGGCGCTCTTGCGCCCCGGCCGCTTCGACCGACAGGTGGTGGTGCCCAACCCCGACATCACCGGCCGCGAGAAGATCCTCAAGGTCCATGCCCGCAAGGTGCCGCTGGCGCCCAATGTCGACCTGAAGACGGTGGCGCGCGGCACGCCGGGCTTCTCCGGCGCCGACCTCGCCAATCTGGTCAACGAGGCGGCGCTGCTGGCGGCGCGGCGCAACAAGCGGCTCGTCACCATGGCCGAATTCGAGGACGCCAAGGACAAGGTGATGATGGGCGCCGAGCGCCGCAGCCATGCCATGACGCAGGAGGAAAAGGAGCTGACCGCCTATCACGAGGCCGGCCACGCCATCGTCGCGCTCAACGTGCCGGCGGCCGACCCGGTGCACAAGGCGACGATCATCCCGCGTGGGCGCGCGCTCGGCATGGTCATGCAGCTGCCCGAAGGCGACCGCTATTCGATGAGCTACAAGTGGATGGTGTCGCGGCTGGCGATCATGATGGGCGGGCGCGTCGCCGAGGAGATCAAGTTCGGCAAGGAGAACATCACCTCGGGCGCCGCCTCCGACATCGACCAGGCGACCAAGCTGGCCCGGGCCATGGTCACGCGCTGGGGCTTCTCCGACAAGCTCGGCCGTGTCGCCTATGGCGAGAACCAGCAGGAAGTGTTCCTCGGCCATCAGGTCACGCAGCAGAAGAACGTCTCCGAGGCGACCGCGCAGAAGATCGACGACGAAATCCGCCGCCTGATCGACCAGGCCTATCACGGCGCCACCGACATCCTGACGCGCAAGAAGAAGGACTGGGAGACGCTGGCCGAGGGCCTGCTGGAATACGAAACGCTGTCGGGCGAGGAGATCGTCGGCCTGCTGGAGGGGCGCAAGCCGGCGCGCGACCAGGGCGACGACGCACCGCCCTCGCGCGGCTCGGCGGTGCCCTCGGCCGGGGCCGCCAAGCGCAAGAAGCGCGGCGGCGAGGAATCGACCGGCGGCATGGAGCCGCAGCCGCAGGGCTGAGCCGCTGCCCGGCGCAAGCCGGTGCGGTCGGGGGGCCGCCTACTCGACCATCTCCTGAATGATGCGCGCGGACGCGTGGATGCAGACGAGCTTCAGGCGCCGCGTGCCGACATTCTCGAAACGGTGCGGCGTTTGGGCCGGACCGACCACGATGTCGCCGGCGGTCGCGCGCAGCTTGCGGTCACCGACGGTGAATTCCGCCTCGCCGGCGCGCACCACCCAGGTCTCGGCATAGGGATGGACGTGCAGGCGCGAGCCCTCGCCGGGCTCGTTGTCGACCAGGAACATCGACACCGGCGAACCGTGGTCGGCGCCTTCGAAGCGCACGGTGCGGTTGGGGAAGCGCCGCTGCTCGGCGCTGCGAATGAGGAGTTCCATCCTTTCCTCCCGTTGGTCCGGCGGGCATCGATTGCCATGCACGCCCGGCGAAGGTATCTTCACATCGAGATATCTATGGGAGCGATATCTTCATGTCAAGATATATCGGCTGGAAGGAAGCAGTCGCATGAACGGCTCGGCGCCGCGCGACCATGTCGACCGCCTGCGCGAGCAGTGGGCGCGGGAACTGCCGGACCTCGACACCACGCCGATGGGCGTGCTCGGCCGCATCCACCGGCTGGCCAATCTGGTTCGGCCCGGCATCGAGGCGACATTCGCCGGCTTCGGCCTCGACCGCGGCGAGTTCGACGTCATCGCGACGTTGCGCCGCTCGGGGCCGCCCTACCGGCTGACGCCGACCGAGCTCTACCGGTCGCTGATGATCTCCTCGGGCGGGCTAACCCACCGGCTGGACCGGCTGGAGCGAGCCGGGCTGATCCGGCGCGAGCGTTCGCCGTCGGACGGTCGCAGCTTCCATATCGCGTTGACGCCACGGGGGCGCGACCGCGCGGAGGCGGCATTCCGCGCCGACATGGCGGCCGAGGCGCGAGTGCTGGCGGCGATGGCGCCGCAACAGCGCGCCGCGCTGGCCGAATTGCTACGGGAGCTGCTCCTGATCCGCGAGGCGGCGGCGCCGGCCGATACGGGCGAGGACCGAGCCGGCCTCAGCCGCTGAGCCGCGCCAGCGCGAATAGCGCGTGGGCTTCCAGCTCGGCGCGGATGTTGGCGCGCATGTCGTCATCCTCGCTGACCAGATACAGATCGACCAGCGTCGACAGCAGCGCGTAGATGACTTCAAGGCGGCCCGGCGCGGCGGCGCCCGCGCCGAGTCCGTAGCGGGCGACAAGCGGCAGGATGATCTCGGCCTGGATGCGCTCGTTGGCGTCGGCCGCCTGCGGGCGCAGCCGCCGCATCTCGCGCAGCAGCGCGAAATGAGCGGGGATCGCCTCGGCCGTGGCCAGGTAGGTGCCGAGCAGTCCGGTTACCGCCTCGCGCGCCGCCTGGCCCGGCTCCAGCGTCGCCAGGCGCGCCGCGCAGGCGGAGACGATGCGGTCGACCGTGGCGTCATAGGCGGCGAGCAGCAGCGCCTCGCGGTTTGGGTAGTACCGGTAGATGGTGCCGACGGCGACGCCGGTGAGCGCGGCGATGCGCGTCGTCGTCACCGCCTCGGGCCCCTCGGTGGCGACCAGGGCCTCGGTCGCCGCCAGCAATTCGCCATGGGTGCGCCGTGCCCGCTGCTGTCGCGGCTGGATCGGCGGTCTGGATGGAACGGCGGTCAGGCGGTTCATGGAAAATGAAACTATTTCATTTTTCTTGACAGGGCCAGTGGCGCGGACGCATCTTCCCGGCCGGATGGTGACCGGGAGCAGATCAATGGAAAAGAACATCGTTGCGGCCGTCCTGTTGGCGGCGGCGCTGACGGTCGCCGAGGCGGCGGCGGCCAGGGACATCGCCGTGCGGCCCGGGCCCAACGCGGCCGAAGAACTCGCCGAGGCGCTGATCACGGCCGAGCCGGGCGACACGGTCTGGCTCGGCATCGGCCGCTATGAGCTTGCCGACGGACTTACCCTGGACGTCGACGGCGTCTCCATCCGCGGCATCGGCCCGGATGTCAGCATCCTGTCCTTCACCAACCAGCAGGGCAGCGGGGAAGGGCTGCTCATCACCTCCGGGCGTGTCGTGCTGGACGGATTCGCGGTCGAGAACCCCAAGGGCGACGGCATCAAGTCGAAGGGATCGAGCGAGATAACCTTCTCCAACCTGCGGGTGGAATGGACGAACGGGCCGGACGAGAAGAACGGCGCCTACGGCATCTACCCGGTTTCCTCCAAGAACGTGCTGATCGACGGCGTCACCGTGCGCGGCGCCTCCGACGCCGGCATCTATGTCGGCCAGAGCGAGCGCATCGTCGTGCGCAACAGTCTCGCCGAATTCAACGTCGCCGGCATCGAGATCGAGAACTCGTTCAACGCCGATGTCCACGGCAACACCACCCGCCACAACACCGGCGGTATCCTGGTCTTCGACCTGCCCAACCTGCCGCAGCAGGGCGGCCGGGACATCCGCGTCTTCGACAACGACGTGCTTGACAACGACACGGCCAATTTCGCGCCCAAGGGCAATACGGTCGCCATGGTGCCGAAGGGCATGGGCATCATGGTGATGGCCAACCGCAACGTCCATGTCTTCGGCAACCGGCTGTCCGGCAACGCCACCACGCATGTGCTGATCGCCGCCTATCCGCAGGACTATGACGACGACAACTACATGTTCGTGCCGCGCGGCGTCTATGTTCACGACAACGAGTATGGCGAGGGCGGCGGCGAACCGGACGGCGAGGTCGGCCAGACCATCGCCAAGCACTCCGGCACGCCGGTGCCCGACATCGTCTGGGACGGCGTCACCCGCATTCCCGAATGGCTGACCTGGGTGGCGCCGGAAGACCGCATCTATGTCAGCGAGAAGCCCGGTACCCGCTTCGTCAATCTGAAGATGCTGTCGCAGCTCATCCTGCCGTGGCGGACGGCGCCCGACACCGACCTGTCCAACTATGCCGGCAGCCTGCCGGAGCCGGCTCCGGTGGAGCTGCCGCAGGACAGCCGGTCATGACGAGACATGCCCGCCTCGCCGCCGTTGCGGCCGGCCTCGGCTGGCTTGCCGCTGTCGCGGGCGCGGGCGCAGAGGGCGGGCATTTCCCCGCCATCCTCGCCGACCAGCCGCCGCGGCTCTTGAGCGGCTTTGGCTTTTTCGACGGTCCCGGCATCGGCAAGCCGGCGCCAGGCGTCGTCGGCTATGACCTCGTCACGCCGCTGTTTTCCGATTTCGCCCTCAAATATCGGGCCGTACACGTGCCGGAGGGGCAGTCTGCCCGCTATCACGGTACGGAAGCCTTCGACTTCCCGGTCGGCTCGGCGCTGATCAAGACATTCGCCTTTCCGGCCGATTTCCGCGCGCCGGACAGGGACATCCGCCTGATCGAAACGCGCGTGCTGTTGCGACAGGCGGATGGCTGGCAGGCCTATGCCTATCTGTGGAACGAGGACGGGACCGAGGCCGAACTGAAGCTCGCCGGCAAGCGCCTGGCGCTGTCCTTCATCGACGGCAATGGCGCAGCCGTCGCCTTCTCCTATGCCGTGCCGAGCAGGAACCAGTGCAAGTCCTGCCATTCACTGAATGGCGAGGTGGCGCCGATCGGGCCGACGGTGCGCAACCTGAACCGGGACTTCGACCATGGCGACGGGCGGCCGCGCAACCAGCTCACCGACTGGGCCGAGCGCGGCCTGCTCGCCGGACTGCCGGCATTCGACACGGTGCCGAAGGCGGCCGACTGGCGGGACGAGACCCTTGCGATCGACGAGCGCGCGCGCACCTGGCTCGACGTCAACTGCGCTCACTGCCACCGGCGCGAGGGTTCGGCCAGCAATTCCGGACTGTTCCTGACGGCGGACGAGAGGAGCCGTACCGCGCTCGGCATCGGCAAGCGGCCGGTCGCCGCCGGGCGTGGCGCCGGTGACAACGAATTCGACATCGTGCCGGGCCGGCCCGACCAATCGATTCTGCTCGCCCGCGTCGAAAGCGTCGAACCCGGCGTCATGATGCCGGAACTGGGCCGTTCGCTCGCCGACCCGGCGGCGGTCGAACTGCTGCGCCAGTGGATATTGACGTTGCGTTAAGCATCGGTGGCGGAAATCAGGTGCCGGCGGCCCCGCTGTTGCCCGTCACTCAAGGTTTCTGTAACACACGCAAACATAATTTGACCCATCGCCGGCCGCGTTGTGTGGCAATCAGGAAACGGGCGGATCGGATCGGCCGGGCCGGGGGATCTTCGAAAAATGGACAAGGTGGCGAGGCGGTTTTTCGGGACCGACGGCATTCGCGGCCAGGCGAACCGGTCGCCGATGACCGCCGAAATCGCGATGAAGGTCGGCATGGCGGCCGGGCTGGCGTTTCGCCGCGGCAACGACCGCCACCGCGTCATCATCGGCAAGGACACCCGCCTCTCCGGCTACATGATCGAAAATGCGCTGGTCGCGGGGTTCACGGCGTCGGGCATGGACGTCTTCCAGCTCGGCCCGGTGCCGACGCCGGCCGTCGCCATGCTGACGCGCTCGATGCGCGCCGATATCGGCGTGATGATCTCGGCCTCGCACAACCCCTACCAGGATAACGGCATCAAGCTGTTCGGCCCCGACGGCTACAAGCTCTCCGACGAGATCGAGCTGGAAATCGAGAGGCTGATGGCGGGCGACCTGTCGCGCGACCTGGCACCCTCGGCCGAGATCGGCCGGGCGACGCGCGTCGACGGCGTGCGCGACCGCTACATCGAGTTCGTCAAGCGCACGCTGGCGCGTGAATTCTCGCTTGAAGGGCTGCGCGTCGTCGTCGATTGCGCCAACGGCGCCGCCTACAAGGTGGCGCCCGAATCGCTGTGGGAGCTGGGTGCGGAAGTGATCGCCATCGGCGATGAACCCAACGGATTCAACATCAATCTCGAATGCGGCTCGACGGACACCACGCAGCTGCGCCGCAAGGTGCACGAGACGCGCGCCGATATCGGCATCGCGCTCGACGGCGACGGCGACCGGGTGATCATCGTCGATGAGAGCGCCCGCGAGGTCGACGGCGACCAGATCATGGCGGTGATCGCCGAATACTGGCAGTCGATGGGCAGGCTCGCCGGCGGCGGCATCGTCGCCACCGTGATGTCCAATCTGGGGCTGGAGCGCTTCCTGGGATCGAAGGGGCTGGCGTTGGCGCGCACCAGGGTCGGCGACCGCTACGTCGTCGAGCACATGCGCGAGCATGGCTACAATATCGGCGGCGAGCAGTCCGGCCATGTCGTGCTCTCCGACTTCTCGACCACCGGCGACGGCCTCGTCGCCGCGCTGCAGGTGCTGGCGGTGGTCTGTTCGAGCGGGCTGCCGGTCAGCGAGGTCTGCCGCAAGTTCGAGCCGGTGCCGCAGGTGCTCCGGAACGTGCGCTATGCCAACGGCATGCCGCTCGACAACCAGGCCGTCAAGGCGGCGATCAGCGACGGCCAGAGCCGGCTCGGCAAGGCCGGGCGGCTCGTCATCCGCCCGTCCGGCACCGAACCGCTGATCCGCATCATGGCCGAGGGCGACGACCAGCACCTGATCGCGGCGATCGTCGACGACATCGCCGGCGCCGTCTCGCGCCACGCCGCCTGACCTGAACCCCCGACGCAGGGCAGATCCCGACTGCCGCGGGACGTCGTAACGGCGCGCCCGCGCGTCGGCGCAACTGTTCGTTTACCAATTTTGTTAGCCTTAACAAACACGGTTAAGCCACCCTTAACCTTTGGCCGGCACTATTCCAGGCAACCGATTCCGAACAACGCCCAGTCGGGATGCAATAGGAAGGAAGTTGTCATGGGACATTTCAGGCGGGTTTCCATAGCCGTCGCGCTCGTCGCCTTGTCGGCGCCGGCGGCGCTTGGCGCCGATATCATCGAATACCAGCCGCCCGAGGTCGTGCCGCAGTCCTATGGCGGCTGGTACCTGCGCGGCGATATCGGCATGAGCAACCAGCAGCTCCATGGCGGGCTGGAGAACGCGCTGTTTCCGACCGTGGACAATCTCGAGTTCCTCGATTCGGGGTCGTTTTCCAGCGCGCCGACCTTCCGCGCCGGCATCGGCTACCAGTTCAACAACTGGTTCCGCGCCGACGTGACGGCGGAGCTGCGCGGCAAGTCCGACTTCGCGGCGCTCGACCGCTACGAGGGCGTCGATGACGGCAACCCGCTGACCTGGGACGGCTCCAACGACTACTCGGCCAAGAAGAAGGAATGGCTGTTCATGGCCAACGGCTATGTCGACCTCGGCACCTATGGCGGGGTCACGCCCTATGTCGGCGCCGGCATCGGCATGAGCCAGAACAAGATCTACAGCTTCCGCGACGTCAACGTGCCCAATCTTGGCGTGGCCTACGCGCCGACCGGCACGAAATGGAACATGGCCTGGGCGCTGCATGCCGGCCTCGGCTTCGACGTGACCGACCGGCTGACGCTCGACCTCGGCTACTCCTATGTCGACCTGGGCGATGCGCAGAGCGGCGACATCGTCACCTTCAACGGCACCAACAATGTCAACAATCCGATGATCTTCAAGGACATCGTCTCGCACGACCTCAAGTTCGGCCTGCGCTACAGGTTCAACTAGGCGCTGCATGTCTGTCGGGAGTGAGCCAAGGTGAAGAAGGCAGCCTGGAACATGGTCATCGCGGCGCTGGTGCTGGCGCCGGTCGCGGGGCCGGCGCGCGGCGCCGACCTCGACGCCGAAATCCTGCAGCAGGCCGGGATCACCCCGGTCGAATATGGCAGCGGCTGGTATCTGCGCGGCGACATCGGCTGGAACCATGCCGTCGACGGCAACCTGACCTTCTATTCGGACGCCCGCTACGACTACGACAACCAGAAATTCGGTGAGGGCGTCTCCTACAGCCTCGGCGTCGGCCACATCTTCAACGACTGGTTCCGCGCCGACGTGACGCTCGACTACAGCGGCAACAATGAGTGGTCGGGTTCGACCACCGGCACGGGGTGCGGCGTCGGCTTCGACGCCGACTGCTACTCGGTCGACAGCGCCACCTACGACCGCTACTCGCTGCACGCCAATGCCTATCTCAACCTCGCCAACTGGTACGGCATCTCGCCTTATGTCGGCGCCGGCGTCGGGCTCAGCCACGTCACCTGGAACGACTACGCCTCGGTCGCCACCTGCGCGGTCGACCCGACCGAGACGTGCCCCTATGGCGTTCATTCGGGCAGCTCGGCCACGGAATATTTCTCAGGGCCGACCACCAGCTATCCCTCGGCCGACTCCACCGTGCTGTCCTATTCGCTGATGGCCGGCGTCGACTACCGCATCGACGAGCGCTGGAAGCTCGACTTCGGCTACAAATGGACGCACCTGCACGGCGGCAAGGTGGTCGCCGCCAACGTCAACGGGCCGGGCGCGCCGCAGGGCGATTCGCTGGTCGACCGGCTGGCCATCCACGAGTTCCGCGTCGGCCTGCGCTACGAGATCTGGTAGCGTCCCGTTCCTTCCTTCCAGCAGCAACCGGCGAGAGGCCGCGGCCCGCCCGCCGGCGGCGCGTCGTCGGCGGGACAGTTTCCGTCGCTGCGGCGCAACATCGCGCTTGACTGGGGCCGCGGCCGGGCGTAAGGCCGCCGGCGGGACACCCCTCCCCAACGAGGGGCAACTATCTGGAAGGGTAGACGATGACAGACGCCCCGCGGCCGGCCGTGCGCCCGGCCAATCCCCGCTTTTCCTCCGGCCCCTGCGCGAAACGACCCGGTTGGTCGCCGCAAGCGCTCGAACTCGCCATGCTCGGCCGTTCGCATCGGGCCAAGCCCGCCAAGGAACGCCTGGTCCGCGCCATTGAATTGACGCGCGAGGTGCTGCAGGTGCCGGCCGACTACCGCATCGCCATCGTGCCGGCCTCCGACACCGGCGCCGTCGAGATGGCGCTGTGGTCGCTGCTCGGGGCGCGCGGCGTCGACGTCGTCGCCTGGGAGAGCTTCGGCGCCGGCTGGGTGACCGATGTGGTCAAGCAGCTGAAACTGAAGGACGTTCGCCAGTTCACGGCCGACTATGGCGACCTGCCCGACCTCGGTCAGCTCGATTTCGCCCGCGACGTGGTCTTCACCTGGAACGGCACCACTTCGGGAGTGCGCGTGCCCGATGGCGATTTCATCGCCGCCGACCGGCGGGGACTGACGATCTGCGACGCCACCTCGGCCGCCTTTGCCCAGCCGCTCGCTTTTGACAAGCTCGATGTCACCACCTTCTCATGGCAGAAGGTGCTGGGCGGCGAGGCCGCGCACGGCATGCTGATCCTGTCACCCAGGGCGGTCGAGCGGCTCGAAAGCCATGCGCCGGCCTGGCCGCTGCCCAAGATCTTCCGCCTGACCAAGGGCGGCAAGCTGATCGAAGGCATCTTCAAGGGCGAGACCATCAACACGCCGTCGATGCTGTGCGTCGAGGATTATGTCGACGCGCTGGAATGGGCCCACTCGATCGGCGGCCTCGACGCGCTGATCGGCCGGGCCGACGCCAATTTCGCCGTCATCGACGCCTTCGTGCGCCAAACGCTGTGGATCGACTTCCTGGCGCGCGAGCCGCGGACGCGGTCCAACACCTCGGTCTGCCTGACCATCAGCGACCCCGACATCGCCGGCCTGCCGGCCGACGGACAGGCCGGCTTCGCCAAGGGCATGGTCGCCGCGCTCGAGCGCGAGGGCGTCGCCTTCGACATCGGCCACTACCGCGACGCGCCGCCCGGCCTCAGGATCTGGACCGGCGCCACGGTCCAGAAGTCCGACCTGGAGGCGCTGATGCCCTGGCTCGACTGGGCCTGGCGCACGCAGAAGGCGGCGCTCAAGTCCGCCGCCTGAACACTCCGCCCGAAATACCGCACCAGCAGAACAGGTTCGAGGAGGCCAGTCATGGCACCACGCGTACTCGTATCCGACGCGCTTTCGGAAACCGCCGTCGCCATCTTCAAGCGCAACGGCGTCGACGTCGACTACCGGCCGGAGATCGGCAGGGACAAGGACAAGCTCCAGCAGATCATCGGCGATTATGACGGGCTCGCCATCCGCTCGGCGACGAAGGTCACCGACAAGCTGATCGGTGCCGCCCATCGGCTGAGGGTGATCGGCCGCGCCGGCATCGGCGTCGACAATGTCGATATCGCCGCCGCCTCGCGCAAGGGCATCATCGTGATGAACACGCCGTTCGGCAATTCGATCACCACGGCCGAGCATGCCATCGCGCTCCTGTTGGCGGTCGCCCGCCAGATCCCGGCGGCGGATGCCTCGACCCAGGCCGGCAAATGGGAGAAATCGAAGTTCATGGGTGTTGAGGTCACCGGCAAGGTGCTCGGCGTCATCGGTTGCGGCAATATCGGCTCCAACGTCGCCACGCGCGGCCGCGGCCTGAGGATGAAGGTGATCTGCTATGACCCCTTCCTCGGCCAGGAGCGGGCCGATGAGCTGGGCGTCGAGAAGGTCGAACTCGACGCGCTGCTGGCGCGCTCGGACTTCATCACGCTGCACGTGCCACTGACCGACAAGACGCGCAACATCATCGACGCGAAGGCCATCGCCAGGATGAAGGACGGCGTGCGCATCATCAACTGCGCCCGCGGCGGGCTGGTTGTCGAAGACGACCTCGCCGAAGCGATCCGGGCCGGCAAGGTCGCCGGCGCCGGCTTCGACGTGTTCGAGGTCGAGCCGGCCACCGCCAGCCCGCTGTTCGGCTTGCCCAACGTGGTGTGCACGCCGCATCTCGGCGCCTCGACAACGGAGGCTCAGGAAAACGTCGCGCTGCAGATCGCCGAACAGATGAGCGACTACCTCATCAACGGCGCGGTCGCCAACGCGCTCAACATGCCGTCGATCTCGGCGGACGAGGCGCCCCGGCTGATGCCGTTCGTCAAGCTCGCCCAGCATCTCGGCGCCTTCGCCGGCCAGGTCACCGAAACGCCGATCCAGCGCGTCGAGATCATCTATGACGGCGCGGTGGCGGAGATGAACACCAAGGCGCTGACCAGCGCGGCGATCGCCGGCCTGATCAAGAGCCAGGTCGCCGACGTCAACATGGTCTCGGCCCCGATCATGGCCAAGGAGCGCGGCATCCATGTCTCCGAGACCACGCAGGACAAGTCGGGCGTGTTCGACAGCTACATCAAGCTGGTGGTGACGACCGAACGCCAGACGCGGTCGGTCGCCGGCACCGTCTTCTCCGACGGCAAGCCGCGCTTCATCCAGATCAAGGGCATCAACCTCGACGCCGAGATCGGTCACCACATGATCTATACGACCAATGACGACGTGCCGGGCGTGATCGGCGAACTCGGCACGCGGCTCGGCAGGGCCGGCGTCAACATCGCCAACTTCCAGCTCGGCCGCGACCGGCCGGGCGGCGACGCCATCGCGCTCCTCTATGTCGATTCGCCGCCCGCCCAGGCGGTGCTCGACGATCTCGTCGCCTCCGGCCTGTTCAAGCAGGCCAAGCCGCTGGTCTTCGACGTGGGGTGAGCGTTGACGGTTGATCGGATGGATGTGCAGTACTAGATAGTGGTACTGTCATGAGGCGCAGGCACCGGGCGACACTTGCGAGGATTTTTGCTCGGCCGGTGAGCGGTTCCATCAAGTGGTCGGACATCGTGGCGTTGTTCAGTGAGCTTGGCGCCGAGATCAAGGAAGCTGAGGGATCGCGGTTGCGGGTCAAGCTATTCGGCGAGATTCGGGTGTTTCATCGTCCGCATCCCTTGCCGGACACCGACAAGGGAGCAGTTGAAAGCATCCGCAAATGGCTGGAACAGCACGGGGTAGAGCCATGAGGAACATCATGGACATCGAAGGCCACAAGGCGATTGTCCAGTTTGATCCGGAAATCGGCATGTTTCGAGGCGAGTTTCTTGGCCTCAGTGGCGGCGCTGATTTTTGTTCCGACAGTGTTGCCGGGCTGCAGAGAGAGGGCAGGCTGTCGCTGAAGGTCTATCTCGACGGCTGCAGGGAGGAAGGGATCGAGCCATATCGCAGCTATTCCGGGCGGTTCAATGTGAGGCTCGACCCAGAAACCCATGAAGCAGCGGCGCTGGCGGCGGCTGCCGCGGACAGGAGCCTCAACGATTGGGTGGCGCAGGCAATCAGGCAGGCTACTGCCGCCGATGGCGTTGCGCCAGCCAGAGGCCGAAGATGACGAGGACCATCGCCGCGGCGTGGTAGGGGCGGAAAGCTTCGCCGAGGATGACGACCGCCATCGCCACGGCGAAGATGGGCACCAGGTTGATGAACACGCCGCCGCGGTTGGAGCCGATGATCTCGACCCCCCTGATCCACATCGCCTGGGCCAGCAGGGAGGGCAGGAGGGCGGTGTAGAGGGCGACCGCCCAGCCCTGGCCGTCGGGCCAGACGGCCTCGCCCTGCGCCAGCTCCCACAGCGCCCCGGGGATCGAGGTGAGGAAGGCGAAGGCGACGAGCACGGCGATGAAGCTCAGCCAGTGCATGGCGGGCTTGCGTCCCAGCAGGACCGAGAACAGTGCATAGGCGATGACCGCGACGATCATGTAAAGGTCGCCGATGTTGAGATTCCCGCCAGCGATGACGGATGGATCGCCGCCGGTCACCGTCAGCACCACGCCCATCAGCGTCAGCCCGTAGCCGGTCGCCTGCAGCCAGCTCGTGGGGATGCGGAAGATCACAAAATTGAGCGCGAAGACGAACAGCGGCATCGCCGCCTGCTCGATTGCCGCGTGAATGGCACTGGTGTGGTGGAGCGCCACGTAGAACAGGCTGTTGAACAGCGTGAAGCCCATCGCCGCCAGCGCCGCCAGGAACGGCCAGTGGCGGACGATCGCCGGCCAGTCGCGGCGCAATGCCGGGGCGGCGGCGACCAGCACGATGACGAGCGCCAGCCCCCAGCGCATGCTCGTCAGCAGAAAGGGCGAGATGTGGCCGACGGCCAGTTTGCCGGCGATCGTGTTGCCGGCCCAGATCAGCGCCGTCAGCGTCAGCAGCAGGTAGGGCCGGCCGGCCATCAGGCGCAGCGTGTTCATGACGGCATCAGCGGGGGGAAAAACACGATGAAGGCGCGCGAAAACGGGTGTCGAATAGGCCGGGATTTCCTTGTTGCCGCTTTTTCGGGCAGCGACAACCCGCATTATTGCGTGGCAGCCATGTGTCGGATGGCACAGCCGCAATGTGCGGCGGGGCACACATCAGGCATGTTCCCGACACGACCCCGGGCTTGAAATCCGCCCGGATGTCGGCGAGACTGCATCTTTCAGGAACTCCGGGGGTAAGCCATGCACCGACTGCTGTATGCGCTTCTTGCCTTTGGCATGTTCGTTCTCGGTTACACGCCGGCGGCCCATGCCGCTGCCGACCGGGTCGCGCTGGTCATCGGCAATGGCGCCTATGTGAATGCGAGCGCCCTGCCCAATCCACCCAACGACGCGCGCGCCGTCGCCAGCGCGCTGCGCGACATCGGCTTCGAGGTGATCGCCGGCGAGGACCTCGACCGTTCCGCCATGGAGCGATCGCTGCGCGACTTCCTGCGCAAGGCGCAGGGAGCCAAGGTGGCGCTGTTCTTCTATGCCGGGCACGGCATGGAGGTGGCCGGCGAAAACTACCTGGTGCCGGTCGACGCGGCGCTCGAATCGGCCAGCGACCTGTCGTTCGAGACGGTGGCCATGGCCAAGCTGCTCGAAAATCTCGAGAACGACCCCAACCGCGCCAACATCATCATGCTCGACGCCTGCCGCGACAACCCGCTGGCGCGCAGCTTCCGGGCGCGCTCGCGCTCGAATGTCGGCAGCGGCCTGGCCGCCTATTCGAATGTCGGCACCGGCACGCTGATCGCGCTGGCGACCGCGCCGGGCAAGGTGGCGCTGGACGGCGAGGGCGAGAACAGCCCGTTCACCGCCAGCCTGCTCAAGCACATCAAGACGCCGGGGCTGGAGGTGCGCCAGATGCTGACCCGCGTCAGGAAGGACGTGCTCGACACAACCGGCCAGCAGCAGCAGCCCTGGGACAACTCCTCGCTCCTGGGCGACGTCTTCCTGGCCGGCGCGCCAAGCGATGCGCCCCAGATCGCCCTGCTCGACAACAACAGCGCCAGGGACAATTCCGCGCTTGAGGAGGCCGAAAAGCTGCGCCGCCAGGCAGCCGAAGAGCTGGAGCGGGCGCGCCAGGTCGCGAAGGAACTGGAGGAAGCGCGCAAGCGCGCCGAGCAGGCCGCCGCGGATGCCGAGGCAGAGCGCAAGCGCAGCGCCGCGCTGGTGCCGCGCACCGATCCGACCGTGCGTCCGACCGAGCCCGAGCGGCCCAACCCGCTCGACCGCTTCGCCGCCATCGCCTTGTCGAAATCCACCCTGTCATGGGGTGCGGGCTACAACTACAACAGCCAGAACTCGGCCGAACAGCGGGCGCTGGCCGAATGCGCCAAATACGCCAATGACTGCGAGGTCGTGACCTGGGTGCGCAACGCCTGCGTGGCGCTGTCGACCGGACAGGGCGGCTACGGCCATGCCTGGAATGTGTCGCTGAAGAAGGCGGAGAGCGAATCGGTGCGCTTCTGCCGCCAGTACGGCCGCAACTGCAAGGTCACCTATTCGGTCTGCTCGCTGCCGGCGACGAACTGAAGCCGGCCAGACGGAATCCAATGGGGCCGCCCGCGAGCGACGGGCGGCCCTTTTTCTTCGCCTTGCGATCATTCGCCATTTCGGACTAAGAACGGGCCGCCTGCGCCGATCGGCGCGGCAGTTCGCTTCAACGCCGGAAAAATCCCCGAATGGCGAATGTGGTGGTGGTCGGCTCCCAGTGGGGAGACGAGGGCAAGGGCAAGATCGTCGACTGGCTGTCGGAGCGCGCCGACATCGTCGTGCGCTTCCAGGGCGGCCACAATGCCGGCCACACGCTGGTCATCAGCGGGGTGAGCTACAAGCTGTCGCTGCTGCCTTCCGGGGTGGTGCGGCCGGGCAAGCTCGCCGTGATCGGCAATGGCGTCGTCATCGACCCGCACGCGCTGCTGGCCGAGATCGATCGGCTGGCCGCCCAGGGCGTCAGCGTGACGACGGACAATCTGCGCATCGCCGAGAACGCGCCGCTGATCCTGTCGATCCATCGCGAGCTCGACGCGCTGCGCGAGGACGCGGCGTCGAATTCCGGCTCCCGGATCGGCACCACGCGGCGCGGGATCGGCCCGGCCTATGAGGACAAGGTCGGCCGGCGCGCCGTCCGCGCAATGGATCTGGCCAATCTCGAGACGCTGCCGGCCAAGGTCGACCGGCTGCTGACCCATCACAATGCGCTCAGGCGCGGGCTCGGCCAGCCCGAGATCGCGCACGCCGCGGTGATGGACGAACTGCGCCGGGTCGCGGCCCGCATCGTGCCGTTCCTCGAACCGGTCTGGCGGCTGCTCGACGAAAGGAAGCGCGCCGGCGCGCGCATCCTGTTCGAAGGCGCCCAGGGCACCATGCTTGACATCGATCACGGCACCTATCCCTATGTGACGTCGTCGAACACGGTTGCCGGCCAGGCCGCGGCCGGCTCCGGCATCGGTCCGTCATCGGTCGGCTATGTGCTGGGCATCACCAAGGCCTATACCACCCGCGTCGGCGAAGGGCCGTTTCCGACCGAACAGGCCAACGAGATCGGCGAGTTCCTCGGCACGCGCGGCCACGAGTTCGGCACGGTCACCGGCCGCAAGCGCCGCTGCGGCTGGTTCGACGCGGTGCTGGTGCGCCAGGCGGTGGCCATCAACGGCATCAACGGCATCGCGCTGACCAAGCTCGACGTGCTCGACGGCCTCGACGAGATCAGGGTGTGCACCGGCTACCGGCTCGACGGGCGCGAGATCGACTACCTGCCGGCGAGCCAGGGCCAGCAGGCCAGGGTCGAGCCGGTCTATGCCAGCCTCGACGGCTGGCAGGGCTCGACGGTGGGGGCGCGCAGCTGGGCCGATCTGCCGGCGCAAGCGGTCAAGTATGTGCGCCTCGTCGAGGAACTGATCGGCGCGCCGGTGGCGCTGCTTTCGACAAGCCCGGAGCGCGAGGACACCATACTTGTCCATGATCCCTTTCAAGATTAACAATGGGCCCCGGCTTCGGACCGGGCGGTGGGGCCAGAGAGGAAATCCGGGCAAGGTGTCAGCCAGGATGCGGATGGACGTGTAGATGGCCGACTACTACTCGATCCTGAAAAAGACCATCTCAGGACTGCCTGCCAATACGCCCGAGAACCGAAAGGTCGTCTACGGCAAGGCGCGCCAGGCGATCGACCGCCAGTTGCGCTCGCTCGATCCGCCTCCGACCAACGACGCCATCGCCCGCCAGATGCAGATGCTGGAACAGGCGATCGTCCGCATGGAGGCGGAGTTTCGCGGCGTGACGCCGCCGCCAGCCGCCGCGGCTGCCCCGCCGCCAGCGTCGACGCGGCCAGCGCAGCCACCGGAACGGCACGCCGGGGTCGGGCTGTCGCCCCGCCCCGCCAGCCAGCCGGCGCCACCTGCGGGCGTGGGTCTGTCGCCCCGTCCGGGCGGGCTGTCGCCGGCACCGCCGCGATCCGCCGCCCCGGCCACGCCGACGCATGGCCGCCCGCTCGCGACGCCCGCTCCCTCGGCGCCGGCCACCCAGCCACGGGCGCAGGCCGCCCGCCCGATGCCCGACACGGCGCCGGCCAACGCCGGCCGGCCGCTGGCCGGGTCGGCGCCACCGCCGTGGCGTGATGACCTCACCGTTGCCGATCAGCGCCCGCCCGCTGCGCAGAGAGGCGCTCCGGCGCAACGGCCGCTGGCCGGATCGACGGCCATCCCCGGGCTCGATGACGACGACCTGGCTCCGGCCTATGACGATTCGCTCGACGCGCTCGACGATGTCGACGACGTGATCGCCGCGCCGGAGCACCGGTCCCCCCGTCCGGCGCCCCGGCGTTCGGGGCGGGCCCTGTCGCTCATCGTCACTCTGGCGGTGGTGGCGCTGGTCGGGGTCGGCGGCTATGCGCTGTGGCGCAACAAGGAGCCGCTGATGGCGGCTCTCGGCCTTGACGGCGGCCGCCCGGGCGAACCGGTGGTGGCCGAACAGCCGCAGCAGCCGCAGGAGCCCGAACAGCCGGCGACCACTACCGAAACGCCGCCGGAGGCCGAACCCGGCGACGATGCCGGCAAGGAGGACGTGCGTCTCAGCCAGTCCGGCGAGACCGTTCCCGGCCCCGATCGGGTGGCGCC
Source organism: Alphaproteobacteria bacterium (assembly GCA_016861165.1). Lineage (GTDB taxonomy): Bacteria > Pseudomonadota > Alphaproteobacteria > Rhizobiales > Rhizobiaceae > BOKV01. The sequence continues at coordinate 91,909 of BOKV01000012.1, forward strand.
GCAGGCGCCGGCGGTTCGCGAGGCGGGTGAACCGGCGCTGCCTTCCACGACCCCTTTGCCGGAAGGCCCGGCCGCGCAGGTCAGTCCGGTTGAAGAGCCGGGCGAACCCGGCCAGGCGGAAACGGGCAGCGAGGCGACGCCGGGCGAGACCGAAACCGCGGCGGAACCGCAGGCGCTGCCGGCGATCGCGCAGAAGGCATTCCTCTACGAGGAGGGCGGCACCGGCGCCGGCGCCACGCGCGACAACGCCGCCGTGGTGTGGGCGCTGGAGCAGGAGGCGCCCGCCGAGGGGATGGCGCCCGAGGCCGTGATCCACGGCAGTTTCGACGTGCCGGGTCGCGGCCTTGCCATGCACATCTTCATCCGCCGCAATGTCGATGAAGCGCTGCCGGCGAGCCACATCATCGAACTCGTGTTCGAGGCGCCGCCCGATTTCTCCGGCGGCAACATCGACAACGTCGCCCGCTTCGTCATGAAGTCGAGCGAGCAGGCGCGCGGCGAGGGACTGATCGCCGTTCCCGCCAAGATCGACGATGGCAACTTCCTCATCGCGCTGAACAACCTGTCGCAGGCGATCGAGACCAACCGCCGGCTCCTGATCGAGTCGACCTGGATCGACATCCCGGTCGGCTACACCAGCGGCAAGCGGGCGCTGGTGACGCTCGAAAAGGGCGCGCAGGGCGACAAGGTGTTCCGCGACGCCTTCGTCGACTGGGACGGCCGCTGACCCGGCGCGGCAATCGCCGCCGCCTCGCCTCTTGCGCGTGGGTGACGGGCCGACTAGTTTGCATGCATTGAACACTCCAAGGGGTGCCGCGCGCGGCTCATGGCGCGCGTGGCTGAGATGGCCGCAGGGCCGAACCCTTGATCACCCTCCGCCGTGCCGGTGGCGCGGCGGGCAAAGCGTGATCGGGAACCTGATCCGGGTAATGCCGGCGAAGGGATGGAGGCGCCGTTGACAGCCGCCGGATATCCGTTTCGCCCCTCTCCCGCCCGCAGCTTCCCGGTCGGTTGGAGGTGGCGATGCGCGATTCGCGCCATGCCGTGACGGGTTGGCGAACGGTCGGGCCGGCCGCGGTGGTCATCGGTGGCAGCGTCGCCATCTGGCAGGCGGCGGTGCTGCTTTTGCAGCCGCCGGCCTTTCTGGTGCCCTCGCCATTGGCGGTCGGCAACGCCATCCTTGCCAACGGCGCCTATCTGGCCACCAACGCCCGCATCACGCTGGGCGAAATGCTGCTCGGGCTCGGCGCCGGCGCTGCTGCGGGCGTGGCCGCGGCGCTCATGATCGCCCGGTTCCCCGCGATCGAACGGTTCCTCATGCCGGCGATCGTCACCACGCAGACATTGCCGGTCTTCGCCATCGCGCCGCTGCTGGTCATCTGGTTCGGCTTCGGCATCGGTTCGAAGGTGGCGATGGCGGCGCTCATCATCTTCTTCCCGATCGCCTCGTCCTTCCATGACGGGCTCAAATCGGCCGACCGGGTCTGGCTCGATCTCGCCCGCAACTGGGGCGCCCGCCCTGGCCAGACGCTGGTCAAGGTGAGGCTGCCGGCGGCGTTGCCGTCGCTGGCGAGCGGGCTCAAGGTGGCCGCCGTGCTGGCGCCGATCGGCGCCGTCGTCGGCGAATGGGCCGGAGCATCGGGCGGCCTCGGCTACGTCATGCTGCAGGCCAATGCCCGGGTGCAGACCGACCTGGTATTCGCCTGCATCATCATTCTTGCCGTGACCGCTTTCCTGCTCAGGCTGGCGGTCGCCAGCCTGTGCGACCGGCTGGTCTTCTGGCAGGGCGAAACACGATGAAAGGATTGTCCATGCGCTTCGCCATTCTGCTTGCGTTCAGCGTCCTCGTCGCCACGCCGGCGGCGGCGGCCGACCGGCTGACCGTGCTGCTCGACTGGTTCGTCAACCCCGACCATGCCGCCCTCATCGTCGCGCGCGAGCGGGGCATGTTCGCCGAGGCCGGGCTCGAGGTCGAACTGGTGGCGCCGGCCGACCCCAGCGCGCCGCCCAGGCTGGTGGCCGCCGGCGAGGGCGATCTGGCGATCACCTACCAGCCGCAGCTGCATCAGCAGGTGGCACAGGGCCTGCCGCTGGTGCGGATCGCCACATTGGCCGAAACGCCGCTCAACGCGCTGGTGGCGCTGCGCGACGGGCCGGTCCGCTCGATCGCCGACCTCAAGGGACGGACGATCGGCTTTTCCGTCGGCGGCTTCGAGGACGCGCTGCTGGCGGCGATGCTGAGGACGGAAGGGCTCCAACTGTCCGACGTGAAGCTGGTCAACATAAACTTCGCGCTGTCGCAGTCGCTGATCGCCGGCAGCGTCGACGCAGTGATCGGCGCCTTCCGCAACTTCGAACTCAACCAGCTCGAAATCGAGAAGCGGCCCGGCATTGCCTTCTTTCCCGAAGAGCACGGCGTGCCGGCCTATGACGAATTGATCCTCGTCGCTCGCAGCGACCGCCTGTCGGAACCGGCGCTGCGCCGCTTCGTCGACGTCGTGGAAGCGGCCACGCTGTGGCTGACCAACCATCCCGATGAGGCGTGGCGCATCTTCGCCGCCTCGCACGCCGACCTCGACAACGAGCTGAACCGGCGAGCGTGGCGCGATACGCTGCCGCGTCTCGCTCGGCGGCCGGGCGCGCTCGACGAGCGCCGCTACCGCCGGTTCGCCGAGTTCATGCAGCGGTCGGGACTGATCGCCGAGGTGCCGCCCGTCTCCGATTACGCGGTCGAACTGAAATAGCGCCGGCCGCGGCCTCTGGCTCAGGGCTGGGTCTGGTGCTCGAGCGCGCGCTGGCCTCTGGCCAGTTCGCGCGCCGAGGCGCGAACCGCCTTCTGCACCTTCTCGAAGGCGCGCACCTCGATCTGGCGGACCCGCTCGCGGGAAATGTTGAACTCCTTCGACAGTTCCTCGAGCGTAACGGGGTTCTCCTCCAGGCGCCTGGCGAGGAAGACGCGCTTCTCGCGCTCGTTGAGGACACCGAGCGCGTCCTTGAGCATCTCACGGCGGTTCTCCAGCTCATCCTGGCGGATCATCATCTGCTCGGCATTGTCGCTGTCGTCGACCAGCCAGTCCTGCCACTCGCCGCTCTCGCCCTCGGTGGCCTTGATCGGCGCGTTGAGCGATGCATCGCCACCGAGGCGGCGGTTCATCGAGACCACCTCCTCCTCGCTGACGCCAAGCTGGGTGGCGATCTGGCGGACCTGATCGGGATTGAGGTCGCCTTCGTCGAGCGCCTGGATGCGGCTCTTGGCCTTGCGCAGGTTGAAGAACAGCCGCTTCTGGTTGGCGGTCGTCCCCATCTTGACCAGGCTCCACGAGCGCAGCACGTATTCCTGGATCGCCGCCTTGATCCACCACATCGCATAGGTGGCCAGGCGGAAGCCCTTGTCGGGATCGAACTTCTTGACGGCCTGCATGAGGCCGACATTGCCTTCCGAGATCACCTCGCCGACCGGCAGGCCATAGCCGCGATAACCCATGGCGATCTTGGCGACCAGCCGCAGGTGGCTGGTGACCAGCCGGTGGGCGGCATCGCGGTCGCCATGCTCCTGGTACCGCTTGGCCAGCATGTATTCCTCGTCCGGTTCCAGCATGGGGAACCGGCGGATTTCTTCCATGTATCTGGCAAGACCGGAATCGCCGGCGGCAATGCTGGGCAACGTCTGGGCCATAAAGCACCCCTCCTCGGAAAATCAGTTTCGGGTCCCCGATGCGGCAAACCCGTGCGTGGGCATGAATCATCATCGCCCGGCGGCCATCATATAAGGCAAACTGCGCCGCTTGTGTGAAATTTGCGTAATGTCGCCTGAGAAGAATTTAGCCGTCGCTTGCAAGAATCTGAACGAGTTCGGCCATGTCGGGCGGCAGCGGTGCTTCGAACCGCAACAGCTGGCCGGTGACCGGGTGGAGGAAGGCAAGCGTGGCCGCGTGCAGCGCCTGGCGGCCGAAGGCGGCGACGGCCGAGCGCTGCGGCTCGGGCAGGACGGCCGCCTTGGTGGCGAAGTGGCCGCCATAGTCGCGGTCGCCGACCAGCGGATGGCCGATATGGGCCATGTGCACCCGGATCTGGTGGGTGCGGCCGGTCTCCAGCCGGCATTCGACCAGTGCGACGGCCTTGCCGCCAGCGCCGAAGGTCCGCAGCAGCCGGTAGCGCGTGACCGCGCGGCGAGCGTCGGGCGCCGTGGACGCCACCACGGCGCGTTTCAGCCGGTTGGCCGGCGAGCGGCCGAGCGGCGCGTCGACGGTACCGGACCTGCGCGGTGGTTCGCCCCACACGAGCGCCAGATAGGTCCGCTCCAGCGGGCCGGCGCGGCCGTGGTCGGCGAACTGGGCGGCCAGCCCGACCTGGGCGCGCTGCGTCTTGGCGGCGACCATGACGCCGGAGGTGTCCTTGTCAAGCCGGTGGACGATGCCGGGGCGCCTCACCCCGCCGATGCCCCTGAGACCGTCGCCGCAATGATGGATGAGGGCGTTGACCAGCGTGCCGGAAGGGTTGCCGGGGGCCGGGTGGACGACCATTCCGGCCGGCTTGTCGATGACGATGAGCTCGTCGTCCTCATAGAGGATGGCGAGCGGGATCGCCTCGCCGCCGGGCTCCGGTGGCTCCGGCTCGGGCAGTTCGATGTCGACCGTCTCGCCGGGCTTCAGCCGCCGATTCGGTGTCGTGCACGGCTCCCCGCCGACGGCGGCGGCGCCTTCGCGGATCAGCGCCTTGATCCGCGAACGCGAGACATGCGGCGGCATCATGCGCGCCAGAAAGGCGTCGAGGCGGTCGCCGGCGGCGGCGGTGTCGACGACGAAGCGGGCGGCGCGGCCTTCCCCTGGCGCGGCATCCGGTCTAGGAAGCGAACTCACCAGCGCAGCCCTTCAGCGCCGCAATCCGCACCGGCGAGTGTGGTGGCCGAAGCGGCACAACGGAGCACGTCGATGGCGGTCAACGACGAGGACGACAAGCCGCTCGATCCGGCGGTTGAGCGCGTGCGCCGCAAGATGGTCCGGCTGATGGCGGTATCCATCGGCATCATGATGGCCGGTCTTATGGCCGTCCTGCTGACCATTGTCTACAAGGTCACCGCGAGGCAGGATGGCGGCCGCACCGCGACGCCGGAACCGGGCTTGGCGGCGCCCACCGCCGAAGGCCGGATCGAACTGCCGGCGGGCGCGCGCATCCTGTCGAGCGATCTCGATGGCGGCCACATCCTTATCCGGCTGCGGCTGGCGGAGGGAGCGGAGCGGCTGATGGTGTACAGCCTTGGGGAGGGCCGCATCATCGCGACGGTGGCGATTGAATAGACTGGCCTGCCTGGCGACCGCATGCGCATTGGCCTGGGTCGGCACGCCGGCATTTGGCCAGATCACGCCGACCGCCGGCGCGGTGGCCGGGGCGGCGGCCGGCCAGATCATCGGTGCCATCCGTGCCGAGCCAGATACGCCGCCGCGCCTCGATGACTCGCAGACGCTGAGGCTGTTCGAACTGGCGCTGCCGCAGGCGGCGATCGCCGCCGACCAGCCGCCCGGCGTCGGCGAATTCGCGCTGCTGATCGAGGTCAGCGCGGCGGCCGGCCGCATCGCGCGCGCCTACATTCTCGCCGGCACAGGCGTGAGCGAGCCGGCCGGGCTGACCGCCGAACAGCACCAGCAGGCGCGGCGCAACTTCCTCGCCTTCCTGCCCGAGCTCACCCGCATCTACGATTTCCGCCTGCTCGCCTGCGCGCGCCTGGCCGACGGGGCGGCGGCGTTCGTCGCGGCGACGCCGCCGGAGGCGGCGCAGGAGCCGGAGGTCAAGGCCGGACTTGCGGCGATCGAGGCCGAGATCGGCGCCGTACTCGCCGCGACAATCTCGTTCGTCGCCGACCCCAATATCGACCGCGAGCGTCGGCTGGCCCGCATGCGCCTGCTCGCCGACAACGCGGCGCGCTTCGCGCGCTTCTTCGATCTCAAGCAGGCCGAAGCGATCGCTGACCAGGCGCTGGCGGCGGCCATCGCCGAGAAGGACGCCGAACTGGCCGACTACCTCAAGGACTTCGCGCTCGCCATGCTGCGCTGAGCCCTCACGGCTCGAGGAACGGGTTGGCGAAGCGCGGGTCGGACAGGAACGCCTCGTCGGTCAGCGTCTGGAGGAAGGCGATCAGCGCGTCGCGATCGGCCGGGTCGAAAGCGAAACGAATGGGCCGACCCGCACCGTCGCGAAGCAGCGGGTCGAGGTTCGGACTGTCGGCGATGCCGCCCGAATAGTGATCGATGACTTCGCCCAGCGTGGCAAAGCGGCCGTCGCGCATGTAGGGCGCCGACACCGCGACGTTCTTCAGCGAGGCGGCGCGGAACCGGCCCATGTCCCGCGGCCGCCCGGTGATCTCGCCGATGCCGCCATCCGGCCGGTCGGCGACGGCCGGCAGCCCGTTGTCGCGCGGCTCCATCATGATGAAGGCGTCGGTGGCGTGGCAGCCGGCGCAGCCGGCGCCGCCCATCCGCCGCGGCGCCATGAACAGGAACTTGCCGCGGTTCTCGCGGGGCGTGAACCCGGCGAAATCGGCGAGCGGGCCGGCGCTGGCGGCACGGGCGCGGTCGTAGCGGGAGCCGGCGCTGACCAGCGCGCGTACGAATTGCGCCAGCGCGCGGGCGATGCGCCGGTCGGTGATCTCGCGATCGCCGAAGGCAGCGGCAAACAACGGCCCGTACCAAGGGCGCGCCGCCACGCGGGAAACCAGTTCGCCCGGTTCGAGGCCCATCTCGACCGGGTCGGTGAACGGCATCAGCACCTGCTGCTCGAGGCTGACGGCGCGCTCGTCGCGGAAATGGCGGCCGCGCGGATTGTAGCGGGCGTTGGCGAGCGCCATCGCCGAGCGGCGGGTGAGGCGGCCCTGGAAACCGATTGACAGGCGGGTCGGATCGTCGAAGCCGGCCGCCTGGGCGTGGCAGCTCGAACAGGACACCAGGCCGTTGGCCGAGAGCTGGCGATCATGGAAGAGGACTCGGCCCAGCGTCGCGCCGGCGTCGGTCGGCGGGTTGTCGTCCGGCGTGCTGTCGAGTGGCGCCAGTTCCGCCAGATGCGGCGGCAGATGGTCCGTGGAATAGCTGAACAGCGTGGCGGGCAGGCGCGGCTCGGGGCGCAAGCCGGCCGGCGCCGCCGGCAGGGCGGTCAGGCAAAGCCCGACCACTGTCGCCAGCGCCCATGCCGATCTTCTTTCCGGTCGCATCGCGGCGACTCTAGCCGCATGACGGCGGGCGGCCAATGCCTCCACATAGCAGCGTCGTCCTGGATCGGGCTCAGCCGGCCTTGTTCTGGCGGGCGCTCTCCTGAAGGGCGCGGATGCGGTCTGCGAGGGTGAATCCGGCGGGCTTGCCGGCCGCCGACGGCCGCTGCGGCGGCGCCACCGGCCGCGGCGCGGCGGCGAGGATGTCGTTGATCGCCGAGTGATTGCCCTCGATGGCGGCCGTCATCGCGGTCACCTGCGCGGCGAGGTCGTTGATGCGCTCGCGCAGGATGGCGTTCTCGCGCCGCTCGGATTCCCAGTCCTGCGACTTGACGCGCTCCAGCGCGCCGAGGTCCTGGCGCAGACGGTCGCGTTCGGCCGTTATCGCCGTGAGCCTTTCCTCCAGCTTCTGCTTGTCGCGGTTGAGCGAGGTCATGGCCTTCTCGACATTGTCGTTGGACGCATCATTGAGCAGGGCTTCCATCTGCAGCGTGGTCTGGGCGAGCTTGGCCTCCAGTTCGACGACGCGCGACTTCTCCATCATCAGCTGGTGCGTGAGGTCGGAGTTGATCTGATCCTCCGAGCCGGCCGATTCGCGCAGCCGCGACAGTTCGCTCTCGCGGACCTCCAGATTGCCCTCCGCTTCGGTGAGCTGCTTCTGCAGGCGGGCGAGGCGCTTTTCCAGGTCGCGGTGCTTCTTCTTCTCGGCGTCCAGGTCACGCTGCATCGCCGCCTCGCGCTCGGACACCTCCGAGAACTGGTCGGAAAGGTTTTCCATCGCCGTCTGCTTGGCGACGAGTTCGATGCGGCGGCTGGCGATGTCGGTCTCGGACTCGGACAGCCGGCCGCGCATGCGCTCGATCTCGCGCGCCTTGTCCTCGAGCTCGGCGCGGGCGTCCTGCAGGCGCCGGTCGGCGGCGGCCAGGCGCTCCTCGCGGTCGCGCAGCTGCGCGCGCAACTCGGCCGAGCGCGATTCCAGCTCCTCGACATAGCGGACGCGCTCGCGGCTTTCCTCGACCAGCCGGGCCAGCTCGTCGCGCTTGCGGCTGATCTCGATCACCTGGCGGGCCGCCCGCTCGCGCAGTTCCTCGACGCTCATTTCGAGACGCCGGGTCGACATCGCGAACTCGGCGCGCAGCTGGTCCTTGTCGGCCTGGATCTCGTTCAACGTCAGCGGCACCGAGGCCTCGATGCGGCGCTTGGTCAGAACAACGGCGCGGTTCCAGACCGCCGGCGAGATCATCAGCGCTATCAGGGCGGCACTCAGAAATCCAAGGCCGAACAGAAGCACACCTTCAAGCACGAAATCACCCGCGGGTTTTCCGGAAGACGGCGCATCATGGCACGAAAGCCGGCGCCACGCCACGGTAACGATCCGTTAACCTTAAGGGGCGGAAGGCGGATTGCGGGCCGAGCCCGGCGGCGCGGGAAGCCGCCGGCAAAATGCAGGCAACAAGCGGTCGTCTGCGCGCGCCGACCGGCGGCGAGGCTAGAACGGGTTGATCTTTGGATACTGGCTCATCTTCAGATAGCCGACATTGATACCGAGGCGGATGCCCAACCCGGTGCTGATCGGCACCACGTTGACGCCCTGCCAGGTCAGCGCCGTGGCAGAGAGCCCGCCGACGACGAAGGCCGATCCCGACACGCCGAAGAAGCGGTTGTAGACGAAATCGACGGTCGGCAAATTGTAGACCAGCATCATGGTGCGGGTGCCGCCGATGCCGTAGTCCCAGCCGATCGACGGGCCCTGCCAGTAGACCTTGTGGTCGCCGGCATTCTTGGTGAACAGCGTGCCCTCGCCATATCTGAGCCCACCGATGAAGGCGCCACCGGCTTCCTCGCCGAGGATATAGCCGTTGGGCAGCCCGTATTTCTCGAACAGGCGCTCGACGACGCCGGCAAGCGCGCCGGAGGTCGAGCCGAAGAAGCCGTGGCCGGCATCGACGATCTCCTGGACCGTGTAGGTGCGGTAGGCCTGGGCGCCGGCCTGCGGGGCCAGGCTGGCCGTCGCGGCGAGGACGATGGCGAAGGCGGCGAGCCGCGGCACGCGGGCGGCGGCAGCCAGGAAACGGAGCACGGCGGTCATCGGAACCTCCAGCGGACAATGGCGGGCGAGGCGGAGCCAACGCCCCGGTCGACCAGCACAATACGCCGGAATATTTTTACAGAAGGTTTACCAAGGCGAGTGGGACGGGCCGCATGCGCCGCGCCGGCCCGGCTACGCCCTGGCTACCGGCACGTGCGGTCCGAGCCCAGATTTGCGCGACGCCGCCGATCGTGTAACCAGAATGGACCGTGGAGGGGAATGATTCGGGCCGTTCCTTCGGCCGGGCCGGCCAGCAGCACGGAGACGCCAGGCATGCAGAGACTTCCCGAGGTGAGCGCGCTCGATCTGGCGGCGCTGCTGTGCAGCAAGGTCTGCCACGACATCATCTCGCCGGTGGGCGCGATCGCCAACGGGCTGGAACTGCTCGACGAGGAGCCGGACGCCGAGACCAGCCGTGTGGCAATGGAACTGATCCGCGCCTCGGCGGCCAATGCCTCCGCCAAGCTGCAGTTCGCGCGCATCGCCTTCGGTGCCGCCGGCTCGGCCGGGGCCGAGATCGACACCGGCGACGCCGAGGCGCTCGCCCGCGGCTACTTCGCCAACGAGAAGAAGACGACGTTGGAGTGGTCGGGCGAGCGGGTGCTGATGCCCAAGAACAAGGTCAAGCTGCTGCTCAACATGGTGCTGGTCGGACTGGCGGCGGTGCCGCGCGGCGGCGCGGTTCGGGCGGAGATCAGGGGTGCCACGGCCGCGCCGCACCTGGCCGTCACCGCGACCGGAACGGCGGCGCGGGTGCCGCCGATCTTCCTCGATTTCCTGAGCGGCACCTTTGCCGGAACGCTCGACGCACACGCCATCCAGCCGCTCTACACGCTCAAGCTGGCAGAAGCCGCCGGCATGGCGATCTCGGCCACGGCCTCCGGCGAGAGCGTGATGATCGAGGCGCGGTAGCCGGGTCTCAGCCGGTTCTGGCGTATTCCTCCATCGGCGGGCAGGTGCAGACCAGGTTGCGGTCGCCATAGACGTTGTCGACGCGGGCGACCGGCGGCCAGTACTTGACCGCCAGGCCGGTGCCGGCCGGATCGGCGGCGAGCGCGCGGGCATAGGGATGCGGCCATTCGCCCGCCGTAACCGCCTCGGCGGTGTGGGGGGCGTTGACCAGCGGATTGTCGTCGGCCGGCCATTCGCCGGCCTCGATTCTGGCGATTTCGGCGCGAATGGCCGCCATCGCCGCCACGAAGCGGTCAAGTTCGCGCTTAGGCTCCGATTCGGTCGGCTCGACCATCAGCGTACCGGCAACCGGCCAGCTCATGGTCGGGGCGTGGAAGCCGTAGTCGATCAGCCGCTTGGCGATGTCCTCGACACTGACATGGGCGCTGTCCCTGGCCGGACGCGTGTCGAGGATGCATTCATGCGCGACGAAGCCGTTGCTGCCCTTGTAGAGCACCGGAAAATGCGGGGCGATCCGCGCCGCCAGGTAGTTGGCGCTGAGGATGGCGACCTCGGACGCCCGCTTCAGGCCGGCGGCGCCGAGCATGCGGATATACATCCAGGTGATCGGCAGGATCGAGCCAGAGCCGATCGGCGCGGCGGCGACCGCGTGGTCGGAACCGGCCGCGACATGGCCGGGCAGGAACGGCACCAGGTGCGGCGCGACGCCGATCGGTCCGACGCCGGGGCCGCCGCCGCCATGGGGTATGGCGAAGGTCTTGTGCAGGTTGAGGTGGCAGACATCGGCGCCGAAATCGCCCGGCCGGGCCAGCCCGACCATGGCGTTGAGGTTAGCGCCGTCGAGATAGACCTGGCCGCCATGGTCGTGGACGATGCGGCAGATTTCGACGATCTCCTCCTCGAACACGCCGTGTGTCGAGGGATAGGTGACCATCAGGGCGGCGAGCCGGCCGGCGTGCTGGACCGCCTTGGCGCGCAGGTCGTCGAGGTTGACATTGCCGTTGCCGTTGCAGCGCACGTGCACCACCTCCATGCCGGCCATGTGGGCGGAGGCCGGATTGGTGCCGTGCGCCGAGGTCGGGATCAGGCAGACGTCGCGGCCCGCCTCGCCGCGCGAGCGGTGGTAGCGGGCGATGGCGAGGAGCCCGGCATATTCGCCCTGGCTGCCGGCATTGGGCTGGAACGACACCCTGGCGAAGCCGGTGATCTCGCTCAGCCAGCGATCGAGATCGGCCACCATGGCGTCATAGCCGGCAAGGTATTCGGGCGGCGCGAAGGGGTGGACGTCGGCGATCGCCGGCCAGCTCACCGGCAGCATCTCGGCGGCGGCGTTGAGCTTCATGGTGCAGGAGCCGAGCGGGATCATGGCGCGGTCGAGCGCCAGGTCCATGTCCATGAGCCGGCGCAGATAGCGCATCATTGCGGTCTCGGAGCGGTGCGCGTGGAACACCTCCTGGGTGAGGAAGCCGTCGCTTCTCGTCGTGGCGGCCAGCGGCGCCTCGGCGGCGGGCGCCGGCGCAACGCCGAAGGCCGAGCAAAGGGCGTCGAAGTCGCTGTCGGCGACGGTCTCGTCGAAGGCGACCGACAGCGTGGCCTGGTCGACGCGGCGGACCAGCAGGCCGGCGGCGCGCGCCGCCGCGACGATGGCGTCGGCGCGGTCGCCCACCTCGACGGTGACCGTGTCGAAATAGCGGCTGTTGCGGTTGGCGATGCCGGCAGCCGCCAGCGATGCGGCGAAGCGGGCGGCGAGCGCGTTGATGCGCCTGGCGATGGCGATCAGCTCGGCGGGACCGTGCCAGATCGCATAAGCCGCGGCCATGTTGGCGAGCAGCGCCTGCGCCGTGCAGATGTTGGAGGTCGCCTTCTCGCGGCGGATATGCTGTTCGCGCGTCTGCAGGGCGAGGCGGTAGGCGGGCCTGCCGCCGGCGTCAACCGATTGGCCGACCAGGCGGCCCGGCATCAGCCGCATCAGCGGCTCGGCGACCGCCATGAAGGCGGCATGCGGGCCGCCATTGCCCATCGGCACGCCATAGCGCTGCATCGACCCGACGCAGATGTCGGCGCCCCAGCGGCCCGGCGCCTCGAGCAGGGTCAGCGCCAGCGGATCGGCGGCGACGACAACCAGAGCGCCAGCCTTCCTGGCGGCACTGACGACCGCGGCCGGATCGTCGAGCTGGCCGAAGGTGTCGGGCCATTGCAGGATGACGGCGGCGGTGGCCTCGTCCGGCGCGCCGGTGTCGACGGTCATGCCCAGCGTGCCGCAGCGGGTCTTCAGCACGTCGAGGCATTGCGGGTGCAGCGCGTTGGCGACGACGACGCGGCGGCGCTTGTCGCGGTGGTGGCGCAGCGCCATGCCGGCGGCCTCGGCCACCGCCGTCGCCTCGTCGAGCAGCGAGGCGTTGGCGACCGGCAGGCCGGTCAGCTCGGCGACCAGCGTCTGGAAATGAAACAGCATTTCCAGCCGGCCCTGGCTGATCTCGGGCTGGTAGGGGGTATAGGAAGTGTACCAGCCGGGATTCTCGAACAGGTTGCGCAGGATCACCGGCGGCACGAACGTGCCGTGATAACCTTGACCGATCAGCGCCTTGGCGCGCGGGACGCCGGAAAACCGCGCCGCCAGCTCGGCGAGCGCGGCCTCCTCGCTCGCCGGCCCGGGCAGGGCGAGCGGTCGGCCGAGGCGTATGGCGGCCGGCACGGTCCTGGCGACAAGCGTCTCGACCGAAGGCAGGCCCAGCGCGCGCAGCATGTCGCGGATGTCGGCCTCGTCCGGGCCGATGTGCCGGTTGACGAATCCAGTGGTGGCTTGCATGGCAGCAGCTTCCTTTGCGCCGGAAACGTGGAGCGAGGTCAGGCGATCATCGCCGCATAGGCGTCGGCATCCATCAGGCCGTCGAGTTCCGACCTGTCGGAGAGCTTCAGCTTCATCAGCCAACCCTCGCCCTGGGCGGCGCGGTTGACGAGAGACGGGTCGCCCGCCAGCTCGCCGTTGACGGCGACGACTTCGCCCGAAACCGGCGCGTAGACGTCGGAGGCGGCCTTGACCGATTCGACGACGGCTGCCTCCTCGCCCTTGACCAGCTTGCGCCCGACCTCCGGCAATTCGACATAGACAAGGTCGCCGAGCTGCTCCTGGGCGTGCTCGGTGATGCCGACGGTGACGAGGTCGCCGTCGACGGCGATCCATTCATGTTCTTGCGTGAACCAGGTCTTGCTCATCCAAGGGCTCCGTGCTGGAACGTTCATCGCTTGTAGCGGTGGGGGACGAAGGGCAGCGGCACGATCGCCATCTCGACCCGGCGGCCGCGCAGATCGGTGAAGATCGGCGCCGTCGCCCCCGAGGCGATCAGCCCCATGGCGATCGGCGCGCCAACGCTCGGGCCGTAGCCGCCCGAGGTGACCTCGCCGATCTTCTGCCCGGCGGCATCGAGCAGCGCGGCATGCGCGCGCACCGGAGCGGTGCCGGCTGGCTTGAGCCCGACCCGCTTGCGCGCCGGACCCTCCTCGAACCTTGCCTGCAGCGCCGCTGCCCCGACGAAGGCGCCGTCGCGGCGGCAGGCGGGCGGGATGGCCCAGGCGAGCCCCGCTTCCATAGGCGTGATGTCGTCGGCGAGATCCTGGCCGTAGAGCGGCAGGCCCGCCTCGAGCCGCAGGCTGTCGCGGGCGCCGAGCCCGACCATCATCACGCCGTCATCGCCGAGCAGCGAGCGGGCGAAGTCTTCGGCGTCATCGAGCGGCAGCGCGATCTCGAAGCCGTCCTCGCCGGTATAGCCCGAGCGGGACACGAACCAGCCGCGGTCGGTCAGGCGGGCGCGCATGAAGGCAAGGTCGCCGACGGCCAGCCCGGCGCGGGCGAGCACCGCTTCGGCCTGCGGCCCCTGCAGCGCCAGAAAGGCGCGCGAAAGCGGAGTCACCGCGACGGCAAAGCCGGCGGCGTGGGCGCGCAGATGGGCGAGGTCCTTGTCGGCGCAGCCGGCGTTGCAGACGATGCGGTAGTGCTCGGCGCCGAGCCGGGTGACAATCAGGTCGTCGATGATGCCGGCGGCCTCGTTGAGGAAGAAGGTGTAGCGGCCGGTGCCGGCTTCCTGTCCGCCGGCCGGATAGGGGCACAGCCGGCCGACCAGTCGCGCCGCATCGGCGCCGGTCACGTCGACATGCAGCATGTGCGAGATGTCGAACAGGCCGGCCTGGGCGCGAGTGTGGAGATGCTCCTTGAGAACGCCCGCCGCATAGAACAGCGGCATGTCATAGCCGGCGAACGCGCCGAACCTGGCCCCCAATTCGCGATGGAGTTCGTGTAGCGGCAGGTGCTTCAATGTCTCGGCATCCGGACGGAGGTTGCGCAATCGGCATGCAGACCGACGACCCCGCCACTGGCGGGTTGCGTCAGCCTGCCCCTCTGTCCTCGGCCTGAGAGACTCGCGCCGCCATCTCCAATCATGGCCGGCGCTTACACCTTCGGCGCGAAACCGCGTCGCCGCGGCCCGACTTTCCAGAGCGCCCGTTCAGATCACGGTCCTTTTGCCTGAGAGATTATGGGCGTTTTTCACCTTCGGCGACGGTCCGGCTGGCGCCGGCCCGTTCTCTCCCGCAATCCGACCCGGTTTCCCGGAGGGCTGCGACACTATATGTCGCGATTTGGCGCCATTGTCCAGCCGCGCCGGGCGCGCTTGCGCGGCTGTCCCCAAGCCGGTCGGCGATCGCGCCGGGGCCGGTCGCGGCGGTCGGTCGCTTTACCGCGACTTAACCACAATTCGCGTCAGGCGTGCATGTGGAGCGGCCGCTAAGGAAATCTTCGCCGTCGGGCGCTAGTCTTGTCGGGCGAAAACAAGACCGAGAGGCCGCGAGGAACGGCCCGAATCGGTGGAGAGGCCAGATGAAGATTTTCATGATCGCCGACGATTCGCCGGTCATCCGCAAGGTCGGCCGCCGCATCATCGAGGATTTGGGCTTCGTGGTGGTGGAGGCGGCCAATGGCGAGGAGGCGCTCGCGCTGGCGCGCGACAACATGCCCGATGCCATCATGGTCGACTGGGACATGCCGCGCATGAGCGGCATCGAACTGGTCCGTGAACTCGCCGCGCTGCCCGGCGCCGACAAGGCGAGGATCATCTATTGCACGAGCAGCCTGATGGTGCCGGAGATGACCAAGGCCAAGCGGGCCGGAGCCGCGGGCTTCATGATGAAGCCATTCAACCGCAAGCTGCTGACCGAGATACTGACCGAACTCGGCCTGATGGAGACCGCCAGCGAAGCGGCGGCCTGAACCGACGATAAACGCAGACGCCGCGCCCGGACGGACGCGGCGGCCCCGACCTCGCGGCGCCGGCGTCAGGCGATCTCGCGCACCTCGCTGGGATCGGGTTCGCGCAGCACGTAGCCGCGGCCCCAGACCG
>BOKV01000013.1 GCA_016861165.1 Alphaproteobacteria bacterium
CGCCGAAAAGCTCGACCAGCACGTCACCACCGACGGCGATCATGGTCGCATCGAGGTGCGCCGCCATCTCGTCTCCCACGAGGTCGACTGGCTCGCCACCGACCGCCGCTTCCCCGGCGAACCGCGCTTCCCAGGCCTCAAAGCCATCGCCATGGTCGAAGCAACGGTGCAACGCGACGGCAAGACCTCCATCGCAAGGCGCTTCTTCCTCTCCTCCCTGCCGCTCGACGCCAAGCTCTGCGCCAAGGCCGTGCGCGCCCACTGGGGCATCGAAAACCGCCTCCATTGGGTCCTCGATGTCGTCTTCCACGACGACCTGATGCGCCTGCGAACTCAGAACGGCCCCCAAAACATGGCTGTCGTCAAACACATGGCCATGAACCTCGTGAAAGCCGCGCCAGGTCCCGACAGCATCCGCGTCAGACGCAAAGCCGCCGGTTGGGACGACAACTACCTCAGGGGCCTCCTCACAAGGACAGCTCAATAGTTTTCAAGCGATTCCCCTGATGTTGCAATGCGGACGAGGCCCGGCGGCGCCCGGGAGGGTGGAAATCGCCAATCGTCGGGGACGACGTCGGGCTATTCGCGAAAGACTGGAGCGGGTGAAGGGAATCGAACCCTCGTCATCAGCTTGGAAGGCTGTTGCTCTACCATTGAGCTACACCCGCATTCCGGGGGGCGCGTCCGGGGCCGAGCGACTCGGAAACCGGGCTCCCTCTTTTCTTCTTGGCGCATGTTCTCATCGGCGAACCGGTGCCGACTTCGCCGGAACATGCGCAGGCGTGGTGGGGGAGGTAGGACTCGAACCTACGAAGGCGTAAGCCAGCGGATTTACAGTCCGCCCCCTTTGCCGCTCGGGACACTCCCCCGCGCCACAGGCCAGACACCGGCTCCACAACGGTCCGGCGATGCGCCGGCACCCTGGAGGCAGGGACCGCGCGCGGTGTTATGGTGACGGCCCCCGGTGGTGTCAACCCGGACCGAAATCGCCCCGCCCCCTCGACTCCTTCCATATGGGGACGGCGCCACCGACCGCCATCCGGCGGTCGGCACCCAGGAGCCCGCATGGCCGAGACCGCTTCCATCATCGACGCCTGGGCGCAGCCCGCGCTCGGCCAGGCGCGCACGCCGCTCCCCGAGGTGGTGCGCCTCATCGAGAAGTCCGGGACCAGCCATCTCATGCAGGCCCGCCTCGGCCCCGACGAGATGCTCGCCGCCATGGACGCGGCCGGCATCGGCAAGGTCCTGCTCACCGCCTGGTGCCGCCCCGAGGGCTGGGTCTTCACCAACGACGACGTCGCGGGCTTCGTGCGCGCCGCGCCGAACCGCTTCGTCGGCGTCGCGACCGTCGATCTCGGAAAGCCCGTGGCGGCCGTGCGGGAGCTGCGCCGCGCCGTCGAGGAGCTCGGCTGCAGGGCGCTGCGCATCATTCCCTGGCTCTGGCGCCTGCCGCCGAACCACCGGCTCTATTATCCGCTCTACGTCGCCTGCATCGAGCTCGGCGTCCCGTTCTGCACCCAGGTCGGCCACACCGGCCCCCTGATGCCCTCCGAGACCGGCCGGCCAATTCCCTATCTCGACGAGGTGGCGCTCGACTTCCCGGAGCTCACCATCGTCGGCGGCCATATCGGCCATCCCTGGACCGCCGAGATGATCGGGCTCGCCTGGAAGCACGACAACGTGTTCATCGACACCTCGGCCTACCTGCCGCGCTACTACCCGGCCGAGCTGATCCAGTTCCTGCGCAGCTACGGCCAGGACAAGGTGATGTTCGCGACCAACTTCCCGCAGCTCCCCTTCGACCGGGCGGTCGCCCAGGCCCGGGAGCTGAACCTGCCGGAAGACATCGCCGCCAAGTTCTTCCACGCCAACGCCCGGCGCGTCTTCGGCCTCTGACCCATGCGCGACCGCCGCTCCGACCCGCGCAAGCCCGGGTTCCGCCGCCCCGCCCCGCCCCGGCGGCCGCCGCGCGCGGAGCGCCCCGCCGACGGCCCCGCCCTGATCTATGGCTGGCATCCCGTGATCGCGGCGCTCGCCAACCCGCAGCGCAAGATCCGCAGGATCCTCGCGACCGAGAACGCCGTGCGCCGCCTCGCCGACGAGGGCGTGGCGCTGCCGGTCGCGCCCGAGCTGGTGCGGCCCGACGCCATCGCGGGAGAGCTTCCCCCCGATGCCGTGCACCAGGGGCTCATGCTGGAGGCCGACCCCCTGCCCGCGCCGGCGCTGGACGAGCTTCCCGCCGCGGGCATCGTGCTGGTGCTCGACCAGATCACCGACCCGCACAATGTCGGCGCCATCCTGCGCTCGGCCGCGGCCTTTGCGGCCGCCGCCGTGGTGGTGACCGCGCGCCACAGCCCGGAGGCGACCGGCGTGCTCGCCAAGTCCGCCTCCGGCGCGCTCGAGCTGGTGCCGATCGTGGCGGTGCCGAACCTCGCCCGCGCCCTGCTGGCCCTGCGCGAGCGCGGCTTCCAGCTGGTCGGCCTCGACAGCGCCGGCGACAGCGACCTCGCGGCGACGCCGCTCGCGGCGCCGCTCGCGCTGGTGATCGGCGCCGAGGGCAAGGGGCTGCGCCACCTCACCCGGCAGACCTGCGACCTCGTCGCCCGCCTCGACGTGCCGGGCGCGATCAAGAGCCTCAACGTGTCCAACGCGACCGCGCTCGCGCTCTACATCGCGACCCAGCGCCTGGCCCGTTGAGCGGCGTCCCGCTCCCGCGCCTCCTCCGATCGGCCGCACTCTGTGACCCGGCTCACAGATGCCCCGGACGCCGCCTGCTAGCGTCCCGATGCCGCGCGTTGAGCGACACCATCCCGAGACCGAGATGCGCCCGACCGCTCACCCGGCATCCCCGACACAAGGAGACAGGTCATGAAACGGATCGCACGGTCGTGCGCGTATCTCGCCATTCTCGCCGGTCTGACCGCGGTGACGCTGCACGCGAGCCAGGCGCTCACGGCGGGCCGCTGGGCGAAGCTTCCGGCCGAGGGCGTGGTGGCAGGCAGGAACGGAGGACTGGGGCCGCTCGCGGTGTGCCGCGCGGGCTTCGACGCCGGGCAGCATCCCGGCAAGCTGTGGCAGGGGCAGTGCCACTTCGAATGGGGCTGGGACGATCACATCACGCCCAGCTTCGAGGTGCTGCTGGACGACGGATACCGCTGGGAGAACCCCGGCCGCGTCGTCCAGACCGTGCTCGGCCCGGTCTGGAAGGTCGAGCTGCCCTCCAACGCCGTCGATGGCGGCGATGCGGGCACCCAAGCGGCGCACACCCGCCTCGGCATCTGCCTGGCCTTCATGCCGGCCGACAATACCTGGCACCCGGGAAAATTCTTCGCGGAGCACTGCAACATCGCCTGGGGCGGCGTCGGGGTGGACAGCATGCCCGATCATCCCCGCAACAAGCGCAAGGTCGCGCCGCTTGCCACCGGCAATGTGCTCGTGCTGGTGAAGTAGCGCCCTGCCGGCGCGCCGTCGCACGCGAACAGGAAACGCGGCGAGCTCGCGCCCGCCGCGTCAGCCCCCCGGAGGCCCGGCCCGCGGGTGGCCGCGGGCCGGAAATCTCATTTCAGGCCGGGATCGTAGTAGCGCGGCTTCATGTAGCGCGGCACCCGCAGCACGCGCGGGCCGTAGCCGTGATGGCGCGCCCGGTGGAAGTGGCGCCCGGCATAGCGGTGATGCCGGTAGCCGTGGTGGCGGTAGCCGGCGCCGTAGGGATAGGGCAGCGCCCGGTGGCGGATATAGGGGCTCGGCATCGCGGCCGGCGGCACCGGCTCGGTGAAGGTGGGGCCCTGGTTGACAACATAGACCGGCCGCGGCCGGTACCAGGCCGCGCAGGGCGACTGCACGTAGACGACGCGCGTCTGCACATAGGCGTAGGACGGCGCGCAGCCGCAGCTCCAGCAGCCGGCCGAGGCCGGCGCCACACTCGCGAGGGTCGTGGCCGCGGCGACCGCGGCGAGCCCCAGAAGGCGGAAGGACATCGATACGCTCCCTGTTACTCCGGCCATGCGGCCGATACGCGTGGGGTCTCCCCCGGTGATCGTCCGCCGGGCGGACGGAAATTCAGCGCCGCCGCGGCCGCGGCTCCACGGTCACGTGGGGCGGCTCGTAGGGCGGATAGACGGTGACCGGGCTCTGCGGATCGGACTCGATCCCCCATTGCCGGCGGAAGGACGGGCCTCCCCGCGGCGGCCGCGGCGTGTCGACCTCGAGCCGGCCCGAGCGCGGCTTCATGCCGGTGTAGGGATAGTAGGCGCCGTGCGCGCTCGGTGCCGTGTAGAAGACCGGGCCCTCGATGATCACGCGGCCGTGGCCGGGCCGGTAGAGCCCCCAGTCGCCATACACCACGGCGCCGCTGAGCTCCGCCCCGTAACGGAGGACCGGCACGCCCGGCTTGCCCGGCACCACGACCACGGGCGCGTGGTCGGCCTGCGCCGGCTGCACGAGCAGCATCGCGACCACTGCCGCACCGATCGCGCCTCGCGCTGCCATGCACGTCTCCGCCGGACCTGAAGTTGCATGCAGTGTAACGCGCGAGCGCCCCGGAAGCCGTTAATGGCGCAGCGAAATCGGGCGGTAACATTAATGTCGCGGTGACGCGCACGGCGCGGCACGGACCCGGGCGCCCTTCCGCTCCGGAGCGCCGGCCGGTATATCGGCAAGGGTCGCCGGCTTAGCTCAGCTGGTAGAGCACCTGATTTGTAATCAGGGGGTCGGGGGTTCGAATCCCTCAGCCGGCACCACGCGACGCAGGTCCGTTCCGTGTCCAGCCCGGACACATGGGTGACGGTTCGTTCCGGAGACATGGGTGACATCCCGGGCGACGTCGGCGGCGGCCTGCCGCCTGTCGCCGAACCCCTCCGCCGGCCGCGACCTGAGAATGTCACCCGCCACGGCGACCAAGCACATCGCCGCGTTGGAATCCCGCGTCGCGGCTCGGTCGCGAAGCCGGAACGCTGAGCGACCCGCACGAAGACCTTCAAACTCTGCAGCGTGTCCGTGCAGTGATTTTACCGTTTCCGATCCGGAAGCCATCCATTTCCAAGGCGACGTGTTCACGGCGCAGCGCAGCTCTGTAACCTTGGGCCGCGCAGGCGGACACGCCGATCAGGTGCAGCGGAGGCCGTCACGAAGCTGCCCAGCTACGCGATGAATCGATCGAGCTTTCCGGACATGTACGAGCGGCACCTGGTCGGCCCGCTGTTCCGGCCCTGGGCCGAGATGATCATCGAGGAGATCGAATTGTCCCGCGGCGACCGCCAGGGGCTGAAATGATGTCGGCGCTTCGACGCCCGACCCTCGATATGAAGAACCCCGAGTTCGATGTCGAACCGCTACAGCCGCTGTTGCAGCAGCTCGATCAAGTGGTCGAGCGTCGCGTGCATCAGCTTCTTGCGGCGGGTCGTGAGGGTGTCTTTGATCGCCGAGACGCTGATCGCGAGCAGACCGTCCTCACGGTGGCTGGTACGATAAGCGCGCGCGACGCAGCACACCCCGCGCAGAGCCTCTTCGTCGTCGGTCGAATAGCCGCGTTTGCGAATTGCAGCGAGCTCCTTTGCCAGCCTGCCCGGCTGGGCGATCGAATTCTTGGTGAGCGCCGGCAGCGAATGAGCGGCCGCCAGCCTGCGGTCGAGCTCGTCAATGGGAAGCGCGGCGAGCAACGCCTTGCCGGCCGCCGTGCAGTTCGCCGGCACGCGCCGGCCGATTTCGCCGCGCAATCCCAGCCTGAAACCGCTGGCGCAGTCCTGGCGGGCAAGATAGACGGCGTTGATCTCCTCATCCAGGACTGCCAGCTGGATCATGGCGCGCAGGCCCGAATCGATTTGCCGCGACACCTCGTAGAACTCGCGGATGATGTCGACGCTGGAGACATAGGCCGCGCCGATCTGCACCAAGCGGCGACCCAACTGGTATCCAGCCGCCGATCTGCGCAGCAGCTGACCCGCCGTCATTGCCGTGCAGATGTTGAACGCCGTCGATTTCGGAATTTTCAGCGCGCGGCCGATCTGCGACAACGAGAACGGCTGTTGCGGCTGGCTTTCGAGCAGGGTCAGCACGGCAATGGCCCGGTCGATTGCAGGCACCGACGATTTCAACTTCTCGCCTGACGCCGCGGAGGGTCTTGCCCCCGGCCTGGTCTTGTGAGGGCTACGCATGTCTGCGCTCCAACTCCATCGCGATAGAAAAATGAAGGAGTCACGCGGCTTCGTTGCGTGTTCAGCCCATTGAACAACATTCAGATCAATTGACAAGTGAAAGCTGGTCCGATTTAATTTTGTGCGAGTTGACGGGCAGACGGCACAAAAAATCATCGCCGCGCGAGGTTCGGAAAGTGGGTGACTATCGGGATGCCGTCATCGACGCGCGCGGTGCCGCCATGGACCGTCTCATCCGGACATACTTCGACGGCTGCAACGAGGCCGATGTCGAGAAGATTGCGTCGTGCTTCACCCCGGATGCGGTGCACTTCTTCCCGCCGGGAATGTACGAAGGGCCGTTTCGTGGGGCGCGCAAGATCGCCGGGAAGTGGTGGGACGCGGTGAACAATCTCGGGTCCTATTGGACGGTCGATCGTCTGCTGGTCGAGCCGTTACGCTACGAGGCCGTCATGGAGTGGACCCACTTCAAGACCAAGCAGAACACGATTCTCCGCGGCATCGAGTGGTACGAATTCGATCAAGCATCCGGCCTGATCAAGGAAATACGCGCCTATTATGCGTCGCCGCAGGCGCAGGACGAGGACCGTCTGGAACTGGGCGGATTTGATTACGAGGGCCGCGGCTATCCGATGGCACCGCCGCCCGGTGCGCGGTAGTGCGGGGAGAGAGTTCGACATGCCGGAATTTCGTCGTCTTCTCGTCGACGGCCTGCTCAGCACGGTCGAGGTCGTCGACGAACGCTTCACCTGGGTCGACGGCCGCAGGCTCCATGTCGATCAGGCGGTGCACCTGCCGCCCGTGCAGGCTTCCAAGGTCGCGTGCGTGCACCTCAATTACCGCAGCCGCCTCAACGAGCTCGGATGGCCGCAACCGCCGGCGCCGACCTATTTCTGGAAGACGCCGTCGAGCCTGATCGGCCACAAAGGCCATGTCATCCGTCCCAAGGGCTGCAAGTACCTCAACTATGAAGGCGAGATCGCCCTGGTGGTCGGCCGCACCGCCCGCAACATCCGCCGCGAGGACGCGGCGGACTACGTGATGGGCTATGCGATCGCCAACGACATGGGGCTGCACGATTTTCGCGACACCGACGCCAACAGCATGGTGCGCGTGAAGGGATCCGACACCCTCGGCCCGGTCGGGCCGGGCATCAACACCGACTGGGATTTCCGCCACAAGAGAATCCGCACGCTGGTGAACGGCGAGGTCGTGCAGGACAGCACAACGGACGAGCTGATCTGGGACCCGCTCTATCTGTTGGCGGACTTGGCGCGCTCCATTACGTTCAACCCGGGCGATCTGATCTTCACCGGCACGCCAACCAATTCGCGGCCGGTCGAGCCGGGATCGACCGTGGTGGTCGAGGTCGAAGGGCTGGGGCGGCTCGAGAACCGGATCGTCGAATCCGAGGTCGGCGTTGCCGCGGATTTCGGCGCCCAGCCGAGCGCGTCGGACGCGATCCTTTCGATCGCGCTCGGCAAGGATTTTCGGAAGCGGTCGGCCTGAGGGCCTTCGGCGTGACGCGAGCGCACCGATCATGAGCCACTCCCAGCGCCTCGCCGAGCTCGGGCTGACGCTGCCGACGCCGACCAAGCCGGCGTTCAGCTATCTTCCGGTGGTCGTTCACGGTGACGCCGCCTATGTCAGCGGCCAGCTTCCCTGGGTCGACGGCGAGATCAAGACGATCGGGTCGCTCGGTGCCGCGGTTTCGCTCGAGCAGGGCAAGGAATCCGCGCGCATCTGCGCGTTGCAGGCGCTTGCCTGCCTGCAGCAGGCGCTCGGCTCGATCGACCGGATTTCGCGCATCATCAAGCTAACCGGTTTTGTGCAGAGCACGCCGGACTTTCATCAGCAGCCGAGCGTGATCGACGCCGCCAGCCAGCTCATGGTCGAGATTTTCGGCGAAGATGGGCGACACGCGCGGTCAGCCGTCGGCGTCGCGGCGCTTCCCAGAAACGTTCCGGTCGAACTGGAAATGATCGTGGGGATACGCAAACCGTGAGTCCGAGTCCGAGGCAATCATAAGAGACAAGGGAAGATTATGGCAAAGGCACCATTTCGGCTGCGGATCTATCACGACCACATCGTCGAGGGCGCGGATGCGACGCTGAGCGCCCAACGCCGGGCAATATACTGCGTATCCGGCGATGCCGAGCTTTCGAGCGGGTCGCGCACCGCGAAGCTCGGCGAGGATGAAGGCTTCTACTCCGATCAGAAGGTGGTGGTGCGGGGCGGGCCGGAAGGCGCCCGCCTGTGGCGCTGGGAATTGGTCGCGCCGGATGCCGCCGCCGGCGAGATCGACCGGCCGGGCATCAAGAGCACGAATGCCGGCGACTACAAGATCGAGTTCGATACGTCGATCAAGCGGCTGATGCGGCTCGACCGCGTCAGTTTTCCGCTCGGCGGCGAGGCACTGACGCACGTCCATGCCGCGCCGGGTGTGCGCTGCCAGTTGATGGGCAGCTTGCTCATCGACTCGCTCGGCAAAAAGCATCGCATGTGGCCGGGCGATTCGTGGGTCGAGCACGGCCCGGATCCTGTTTACGCCAAGGCGTCCGAGAAGCATCTTTCGACCTTCGTCCGCGTCATGATCATTCCGGAGGAATACCGCGGCAAGTCGACGATCACCTACGTGCGGCCCGAGGACCAGGACAAGCCGAAGTCGCAGACCTACAAGCGCTATCTGGAGGAGCCGATCAGCCTATAAGCGTCGAGGCCTCCGGGAAAAGGATAGATCATGTCCGCATGACCGGGCCCGCGCCACACGGAACGCCCCGGTCGGACAGGCGATGACCGAATGAGCATACAGATCCTGATCTTCCAGCTGCTGAACGGACTGGTGTGGGGCCTGATCCTGGCGCTCATCACCATCGGCCTCACGCTGATCTTCGGCATCCTGAGCGTCATCAATATCGCCCATGCGGCGCTCTACATGCTGGGCGCCGTGTTGGCTTGGGTCGTCATCCAATACACCGGCAACTTCTGGATCGCGCTGGTCGTGGCGCCGCTCCTGGTCGGCGTGGTCAGCGTCGCGATCGAACGGGTGGTGCTGCGGACGATCGTCGGCAACTTCGTCCTGAGCATCCTGGCGACGCTCGGCATGCTGTTCATCATCCAGGACGTGGTGCTGGCGACTTTCGGCGGCGGGCTGCAGCGCATCGCGACGCCGATCCGCGGCGCGATGCCGGTGTTCGGGCTGCAGTATCCCTATTACCGACTGTTCGTGGCCGGGGTCTCCATCGCGACGATGCTGGCGGTCTGGCTGTTCCTCAACCGCACCAAGTACGGGCTGTGGATTCGCGCGGTCAAGCAGGATCCGCAGATCGCCACCGCGATGGGGATCCCGGTGTCGTTCGTCTACATGTCGACCGTCGCGCTCGGCGGCATTCTGGCGGGGCTGAGCGGCGTGCTGGCCGGCCCGATCGTCGCCATCGAGTACCAGATGGGTCTCAAGATCCTGGCCTATGCCTTCATCATCGTCGTCGTGGGCGGCTTCGGCAGCATCATGGGCTCGATCGTCGTCGCCATCCTGATCGGCTGCCTGGACGGCGTGTTTTCGGTCTTCTTCTCGGCGAGCGAAGCGCGGGTCGTGACCCTGGTCCTGGTGTCGCTGATCCTGCTGATCCGACCCGAGGGAATCTTCCGCCCTCGGCAGGAAGCGGTGGTCTGAGTGGTCGACCGACGGCAAATCCTCTGGCTTGTCGCCGGCGCGGTACTGTTCGCGGCGCTGCCGGCGGTATTCGGCAATTACGGCCTGTACCTCGGCTCGGGTCTGTGCGTCTGGATCATCTTCGCGCTGGCCTATGACCTCGCGTACGGCCGCACCGGCCTGTTGAGCTTCGGCCACGCCATGTTCTTCGGCATCGGCGCCTATGCGCCGGCCCTGCTGGCCATGCATTTCGGCTGGGGCTTCTGGCCGGGGATCGCCGCTGCGATCGTTCTCTCCGGCGTGTTCGCGATCCTGATCGGCAATATCGCACTGCGTGTGACCGGGCACGCGTTCGTCGTGATCACGGTGATCTTCAGCGCCATCCTGGAGCTGCTGGCTTTCTCGCAGAGGCGGATCACCAACGGCGAAGACGGCGTCAGCGTCGACATCACCAAGGTGCCGCTCGGCTTCACCGAGCTCGATCTGCACGATCCCTACGTCAAGTACTGGCTGCTGATCGCATTCCTGCTGCTGACGTTCCTGCTGCTCAACTGGATCAACAATTCGACGCTCGGCCTCGCCTTCCGCGCCGTCCGTGAAAACGCCAAGCGGGCGATGCTGCTCGGCTATCCCGTGCACCGTTACAAGCTCGCCGCCTTCAGCATTTCCGGCGCGCTGAGCGGGCTGGCCGGCGCCCTGTTCGGACTGCTCAATTTCCACGTCTCGGCCGAGACTTTCCAGATCACCGTCTCCATCAATCCCCTGACATCGGTGCTGGTCGGCGGCGCGGGGACCATGCTGGGCCCCGTGATCGGTACGACCTTCATCTTCCTGCTGTCGGATTATCTCAGGAGCCTCGTGGTCTATGCCGACTTCGCCATCGGCGTCATTCTGGTACTTACCGTATTGTTCTCGCCGAGCGGGCTGGTCGGCCTGATCGAGCAGTACAAGGCGCGCCGGCGCGCACGGTCGCGCGATGCCGGAGAGACCCCACCATGAGCGCGCCGTCCGGCAGCATCGTCCTGGAAGCCAGAGGCATCGCCAAGCAGTTCGGCGGGCTGAAGGCGCTCGACAATGTCGATCTGAAGGTGATTCAGGGCGAGTGCCTCGCCATCATCGGGCCGAACGGTGCCGGCAAGACGACATTCTTCAACATCCTCACGGGACTGCTGCGGGAAAGCGCCGGCCGCATCCTGTTCGAGGGCGTCGACATCACCGATTATGCGCCGCACAGGAGAGCGGCGATCGGCATCTCCCGGACGATGCAGATCACCAGCATCTTTCCGCAGCTCTCCGTCTTCGACAACGTCCTAATCGGCGTTCAGGGACCGCACGCGCCGTGGAAGGCGCTGCGCCTGAAAGCGCTGCCGGTCGACGAGATGCGCCGTCGGGCCGCGGAAATTGTCGAGCTCGTCGGCTTGGGCGACAACGCCGACGTGATCTGCGCCAACCTGTCGCACGGCGATCAGCGGCTTGTCGAAATCGCCCTGGCCCTGAGCGTCGAGGCCAAGATGCTGCTTCTGGACGAGCCGACCGCGGGGCTGAGCATCACCGAAACCCGCTACATCACCAGCCGCCTGCGCGACATCTGGCAGCGCAAGAAGCTGACGATCGTCATCGTCGAGCACGACATGGAAGTCGCGCTCGGCCTCGCCACCCGCGTCGCGGTGTTCCATCAGGGCGCCTGCCTGGCGATCGGCGAGCCGAAAGCCATCATGGCCGACGAGGTCGTCAACCGCGTCTATCTCAAGGGGCATACCCGTGCTGACACTTGAGAAGGTCAACGCCGGGTACGGTCACAGCCACGTGCTGCACGACGTCGATCTCGAATTCGGCGACAACCAGATCGTCGCGCTGATGGGGCGCAACGGCGTCGGCAAGACGACAACTTTCAATGCCATCATGGGCTTGGTGCCGGTCATCAGCGGACGCATCCTGTTCGACGGCCACGACCTCACGCGACTGCCGGCCCGCTCGGCCGCGCTGCTGGGCATCGGTTTCGTGCCGCAGGGCCGCAGGATCTTTCCCGAATTCACGGTGATGGAGAACCTGCGGGTCGGCACCAGGAGCGGGCGGGTACCCTCCGACGCGCTCGACTGGATATTCGCCCTGTTCCCGAGACTGAAGGAGCGCGTGTCGCAGGCCGGCGGCAGCCTCAGCGGCGGCGAGCAGCAGATGCTCGCCGTGGGCCGGGCGCTCGCCATGCAACCGCGTCTCATCCTCATGGACGAGCCGATGGAAGGCTTGAGCCCGGGCATGGCGGAAGTGGTCCGCCAGGCGATCGTCGAGGCCCGCAACAGGGGCGTGCGTATCCTCATTATCGAGCAGGACATCGACGAGGCGCTGACGCTGGCGCAGGACATCCACATCATGGAGAAGGGGAGCATCCAGGTTCACTGCCGGCCGCAGGCGCTGCAGCAGGACCCCACCATTCTCGAACGGCACCTGGGCATACGGCTGTAGGCCATTTGACCCTGGTGAGCTTCTTCTGAACAAGAACCAACCCAAGGAGTAGAGACCATGATGGCGAAAAAACTGGGCGCCGGCCTGTCCCGGCGCCAATTCGTGGCCGCGGGCGGTGCAACGGCGGCGGTCGCCACCATCGGCGCGCCGGCAATCCTCAAGGCCGCCGACAAGCCGATCGTGATCGGCCATCAACTCGACCAGACCGGCGTGCTCGCCTCTTACGCGCCATGGTACGACCGGGCAGCCAAGGGCGCGATCGACCGCATCAACAAGGCCGGCGGCATCGGTGGCCGTCAGGTCAATTACGCGGTCGAGAACACCGCTTCCAAGGTCGAGATCGGCCTGCCGGCGATCGAGAAGCTGGTGAAGCGCGAGGGGGCGGACTTCATTCTCGGCTCTCTGCATTCCGGAATCGCGCTCGGCAGCACGAAGGTCTGCAAGAACCTGAACACGCTCTACTTCGTCGCCGCGCATGCGGAAGAAGTGACCGGAAGCGGCGGCAACCGCTATGTGTTCCGCGTCAGCTCGCAGTCGGAAACCGAAGGCGAGGCTACGGCGACCAAGGACCTGATTACCGAATTCGGCACCAAATGGTCGATCTTCTATGCCGACTACGCCTGGGGCCAGTCCCATGCGCGCGTCTGGCGTGATCGCCTGAAGCGCAACGGCGCCGAGATTCTGAGCGAGGTCGGCATGCCTTTGGGCGCGAGCGACCTGGTGCCCTACCTGTCCAAGATCCACCGCGGCACGCAGGCCTGCGTCGTTGCGTTGTTCGCTTCCGATGCAGTGGGCTTCATCCAGCAGCGCGAGGCGCTCGGCTTCAACTTCAAGCTGATGGGGATGCAGGGCCTGACAGCGGCGATCTCGCCGGACGTGCTGAAGGGAGCCGCCGGCTTCTACGTGCCGGAAAGCCTGCCGCGGCGCCTCAAGGACAAGAATACGTCCCACAACAAGCTGCTGCGCGACACGGTGGGCGCGGACGAGAACGGCAAGGAGATCGGCGGAAACCAGTGGCTTGCCGAGTCGTATTACTGGGTGACCTGGACCCACGTGAACCTGATCAAGAAGGGGATCTTGGCGTCCGGCTGGAAGAGCAAGGACGACAACCTGAAAATGATCGAGGCGATGGAAGGCATGAAGCTCGAGGAAAGCGACGACTTCCCGCAGGGCTCGACGACCATCCGCCCCCAGGATCACCAGGCGTTCGTGGACCTCTACCTGACGCAGATCCAGGACGACGGCTTCGCCAAGGTGCTCCGCAAGCTGGAGCCGAAGCAGTATCCGCCGTCGGTCGACTTCCGCAAAGAGTCGATCTGACGATCGTTGCTGCCGGAGGCGCGACCGCGCCTCTGGCATGCCTCCGGCGGTCGGGCCAACGCCGAGGTTTTCCCTCGGGTCCTACTTCGCCAGCGAAACCATCGAATAGCGCGGATCGGCGGCGAGGCATTCCGCCACCGGCAGCCCGAGCTCGCGGCGCACGATATTGGTGCCCTGCACCAGGGCGACGATCTTGTAGAAGGCGTGCCGCCGGCCCATGCCCTCGCGGCCCATGCCGCAGTCCGAGCTGATCACCAGCCGCTCCACCGGAATGTGCTTGAGCGCCCGGCGGATATGGTCGGCGATGTCCTCCGGACGCTCGACCTGAAGCGAGTGATGATCGATGACGCCGATGGCGATCTTCTTGTCCACGATCGCCTTTCCGAACGCCTCGAGATCGATGCCACCGGCGCTGCACGATTCGAAGGTGATCACGTCGGCGTCGACCTTGTCGAGCATGTCGAGGGTCGACTTGTAGCTCTGCACCTCGGCGAACATGCGCTGCTGGTACGGATTGCCCCAGCAGGTGTGGCACCACACCTCGGTCTTGTCGCGCAGGCCCTTCACCGTGTTGTTGAACACCTCGACGCTGAAGGCCGGCGTGACCACCGGATCGACGATGTTTCTCGCAATCAGCAGATGGATCTGCGGCTCCTCGAACTGGATGACCGGGCAGCCGGCATCGGCCAGTTCGTGAAGCTCCTCGTTCAGCGCGTCGCTGATGGCGAACGTGCGTTCGCGAATGTCGCGGTAGTGATGATCGATGACGTCGCGCGCCACCAGCTCGGGTCCGATGGTGCCGAATTTGACCGGCTTTCGCGTCAACCGCTGGGCGGCTTTCCACATCGCGGCGTACTGCAGGTCGCCGCGGGTGACCGGGCCGACGATGCCCGGCATCACGCGCGCTTCCAGATAGTCGTGCAGGATCTGACCGGGCGGGAAGGCCGGCCCCCCCTTGGCGGGGGTCGGCTGCGGCCGGTGGCGGTCGAAGCCGCCCATGTGGCGCGGCACGTAATTGGTCCAGCTCTGGCCGCCGACGTCGGAATCGAAGTGCGCATCGCCGTCGGTGACGATGTCGAGGCCCGCGATCTCCTGCTCGTGCAGATAGACCGAGACGGTGTCCGTGTATTGCTCGCGGAACCGGTTGTTGACCATCGCATCGAGGAAGCTCTGCGTGCCGAGCTTTTCCGTGAACCAGCTCGGGCGCGGCAGCGAGCCGGTGATGGTTGTCGGAAGCATGAGGTTCTTCGTGGCTCGCAGCATATCGAACTGTTCCTCGATGTGGGGGTTGCGCAAGGGGGTAGCGGCGGCGCGTCAGTGTCTCAATAGCATCGGGTTGCGCACGGGAGCATCGCTCAATTCGACATGCGAGGCCTGCGCGGCATCGGGTCTATACGCCGCGCGCGAAAGAGATGCGCGACGAAGATGACGTCAGCGCTTCGACGTTCGGACCGTGCGGACGTGGAACAGCTGACGAGCCAAGACTCCGCCATTGGTTCGTCCGGGCCGGACCACAGCACCCGCGCGACTCACTCCGTCCGAACGGGCGCCTTTGATCGCGCTCCCCGGCGTCCGAGCTTCCGCTCTGCCTTGGCGCCCGATTGCGCCGCGGCCGGCCCGGCCTCGCTCGTTGCGCGGGCCTCGCGTTTCGCCGGCTTCTTGGCCTTCACGCCGGCTTCCGCGACGACCGGCGGCCGCTCGCGCGGAAGCGGCATCCGCGCGCCCGCCACGACGGGATCGATCTCGCGCGGGACCAGCATCGCGAAGCTGCCGGCCTGCCGCAGGCGGCCGGCGATCTGCCCCGCCTCCTCGCCCGCGCCCCAATAGACGTCCGCGCGCGCGGGGCCGACGATCGCCGAGCCGGTGTCCTGCGCAATCACCAGGCGGTCGAGGGTGTCGGTGCCGGCTGCCGGCGCGTCCGACCGGATGAAGAACGGCGTCCCGTAGACGTGCAGCGCGTCGTCGACCGCGATCGAGCGCCCCGGGGTGAGCGGCACGCCCTGGGCGCCGACGGCTTCGCGCTCGTCGGACAGGCCGGCAATCCGGAAGAACGTGAACGACCGGTTCTCCCGGCGCACCTCCTCGAGACGATCCGGATTGTCGCGCAGCCATTCGCGGATCCGACGCGCCGAGATCTCGGCACGCGGGACGAGGTTGCGCTCGACCAGGATCCGGCTGAGCGGCACGAAGGGATGGCCGTTGTGCGCATCGTAGGCGAGGCGCAGCACGACCCCGTCCTCCAGGCGGATGCGCGCCGATCCCTGCAGCTGGATCGCCAGCGCCTCGCCGTGGTCCTTGATCCAGCAGATCTCGAGGCGGCGTCCGTCGAGCGCGCCGTCGAGGATCTCGCCGCGGTCGTAGTAGCGCACCAGCCCGCCGTTGGCGGTTCGCCGCAGCGACTGCCCGCGGTTGGGAAAGCCGGGGCCGGTGCTGTTCGGCGGCGGCACCAGGTCGTGCGGGCGCCGGTAGATCGGCACCCGGAAGATGCCGGTCGGGAACCGCGATCCCTCGACGATCGGCTCGTAGTAGCCGGTCAAGAGGCCGGTGCTCTCGCCCAGCTTGGCCACGCGCAACGGTCGGAAATGGCGCTCGAAGAACAGCCGCGCCTCGTCCCGCGCGAGCGGCCCGGCCGCCAGCGCCCGGCGGCACGCCTGGATCAGGGCGAAACGCATCGGCCGCGTCTCGCCCGCCGGCGGCACGGTGCGGACGAGCGGCCTGCAGCTCGCGCGGAACGCCGCGAAGGCGGCCGCGTGATCGTCTGCCGCCCAGCCCTCCAGCGCGTCCCACGCGATCGGCTCGAGCTGCGCCTCGTCGAGACGCAGCGGGCCCTCGGAGAGGCCGGCGGCCTTGTCGGGCGCGAGAGGCCGGGCCGCGGCCTGCCCGGCCGGGCCCGCCAGCACGAGCAGCGGCAGAAGCGCGAGCACGGCTGCGCCGCGCAGGCCGCGCCCGGATGGCGAACGGCCGATTGCGGCTGCGCGGCAACGCACTGGCATCGATCGCGAGACCATTGCCCGAACGATCATGGACCCCCGTGACGAGAGTATGGCCGGTCTTTGCCAATGCGCCGCGGACCGCTACGGTTCCGGCCCCAACCACCTGTCCCACCCCCCCTCCCCGCCGTCCCGGAGCCCGACGCGTGACCTATCGCCTGGCCATCTTCGATTTCGACGGGACGCTGGCGGACAGCTTTCCCTGGTTCCTGGGCGTCGTGAACTCCGTCGCGGACCGCTACGGCTTCCGCCGGATCGCTCCCGGCGAGGTCGACGGCCTGCGCGGCCTCGGCGCCCGCGAGATCGTGCGCGCGTTCGGCGTGCCGACCTGGAAGCTGCCCCTGATCGCGGCGCACATGCGCAAGCTCAAGGCGGCGCATCACGGCGCGATCGGCCTGTTCCCCGGCGTGGACCGCATGCTGCGCGAGCTCGCGGCGCGCGGGCTCACGCTCGCGATCGTGAGCTCGGACGCCGAGCCGAACGTGCGCGCCACCCTCGGCGCCGCCAACGCGGCCCGTATCGACGTCTTCGCCTGCGGCGTCTCGCTGTTCGGCAAGGCCGCGAAGTTCCGCGCGGTGCTGAAGCAGACCGGCATCGCGGCCGGCGCCGCGATCGCGATCGGCGACGAGATGCGCGACGCCGAGGCGGCCGCCGCGGCCGGCATCGCCTTCGGCGCGGTCGCCTGGGGCTACGCCGCGGCCGACGCCCTCGCCGGCACCGGGCCCGCCGCGCTGTTCCGCTCGATCGATGAGATCGCCGCCACGCTGGCGCCGCCCTGAGCCGGGCAGCCGTGCGCACGACGTCATGGCGCGCCGCCCGGCCGCCACTATGCCGGCTCGACCGTCGTCCCTACGACCTCCGATCATCTGTCCGTTGCGCCAACGAACGCTCCAGCGATGCGATCTCGTCCGGGGTCAGATCGAACAAACGATAAACGGCTGCTTCGATTTCGCGCTCAGCAGTTTCGATTTCCGTGGTCAGCGCACGCACCGCCTCCGCCTGCTCTGCAAGATAGGATTCCCATTCACCGCGCTCCCCGACTGGTATTTCCGATCGAAAGACCCGCTTCACCTCCTCCCGGAAGGTGCCGAAGTCGAGCATCCACCACTCATCCAGCTTGCGGGAGAGCTTCGTGTGTCCCGCGGGCGCCAAGTCAAGGATCCGGTGTCGAACGGCGCCCTGCGCACCAAAACGGTCGACCGATGCACGGGTGCAAGATTCGCCAAGCCGCGCAAGTTGAGCGCGCACAGCAGGGCTCATTTCCGGAATCGGCAATATCTGGATGTATTGCACCCGCATCTCATGAAAGCCGCCCCTGACGGCCGGAGACAACCCCGCAATCACAAACCAATACACGTTCGAATTCAGAAGGGACAAAAGGTCAAACGTCGCGTCGGGAATAAAGTATGATTTGTCGTTGGAAAAATACTCCTCTGAATCAAGGGCAAAAATGCGGTCTCGAGCAAAATGCCCGTAAACGATCTTCTTCGTTCGAAACTTCGGCTGATAGGCGAGTTGGGCCTGTTGCAGCTCGAACCACGCCTGCTTGGTAGCGCGTTTCTCCAGCTGCGGCTTGAACGGCAGCAGCCAATCGCGGATCGCCGGGTATGCATCGATGTCGACCTTGCCCTTCGGGATGTTGATCAGGAACAGTCCCTCCGGTTCGATGCGCCATCGCTTGATGTTCTCGCCGCGGAGAAAGGGTACCAGCAAATTCGCAGACTTTGCGTCCTGCGCGACCAAGCGATTTCGTGTCTCTGTGTCGATGACAAAAGCCTCGTTTAGTCCTGTCACGACTCCGCGCATCGGGGCACCGTAAATTTCCCCAAGGGTCGTCCTACCCCTGATGATCTTGTCGCGCAGCTCTGCGAGCTCGTCATCCTCCAACTGCCAGGAACCGGCGCCGAGCCGTGCGCGGGGCATCCTTTGGGCCTTCGCCGCAAACTCCGCCTCGAGATCCTTCGGCAGGGCGTCGACCTTGAGAAACGACAGCGTGCCGTCGTCGCCCCGCGGGCCCTTGACCAGGGTGACGATGGCCGGATAGGTCGTGACGCCTTCGAAAATCTGGAGATCGCCGAAGTCGACGACCGTCTCAACGGCGACGTTGTCGCCGAGGAATTTGCGCAGGTTCTCGCCCGAGCCAGTGCGAAAGAAGGACGAAGAGGAAATGTAGCCCAGCCGCCCGCCCGTCTTGAGAACCCTGACTCCGCACTCGAAGAAGTAGGCGTACAGATCGGCACGGTCGGCGGCGACGACGTAGCGTTGTTCCAAATAGGGCTTGATGGGCTTGATCAGCTCCATGCGGACATAGGGCGGGTTGCCGATGACGACATCGAAGCCTCCCTCGGCGAACACGGCGGGAAAGCCCGCGTGCCAGTCGAAGGGCTGCTCGGCGTAGCGCTTGTCGTCGACCAGGCTGTTGCCGACCCTTATCGTCTCCTCGAGATTCTGCAGGCGGTGCTGACTACGGGCCGTCTTGAGCCACAGTGCCAGCCGGGTGATCTCGACGGACTCGGGATTGAGATCGACCCCGTGGAGATTCTTCGTCACGATCTCGTCGAACGGATCGAAGTCGATCGGCTCGCCCAGCATGACGAGATGTTCGACGACCCGACGATACTCGGCGGCGAGCACCTCGAACGCGGCAACCAGGAAAGCTCCGGAGCCGCAGGCCGGATCGACGATGCGAAGCTCGCGCAACGCTTCCGCGTAGTCTCGCCAGAATTTCCGCTCGATCGAGCCTTCGTCCGCCGCGAAAATCGGGTCACCATTCGACGGCAGCAATTTGCCGTGGCGCGCCAGGAGGGCAGCGAACCGCTCCGAAAGAGTCGTGCCGATGGTCCGCCCAACCAGGAAACGCGTCACGATATCGGGCGTATAGACGACGCCCTCGCGCTTCCGCTTGGAGACCTTCGGCGCCTCCTGCCCGCGGCTCTCGGCCCTCAGCCTCTCCAGGTCGGTGATCGACTGTTCGAACAGATGCCCCAGCAGCGTCACCGGCACGTCGTCGCGGTAGTCCCATTCGCCGAGCTTGGCGAGGCTCCGCGTCAGCTCGTCCGGGAGCTCGACCGCATCGACGGACGGATCGTGCGCGAACAGGCCGCCATTGTATGGCCAAATGTTCAGACGGTCGTCGCCCTTGTCCACGCCCCGGAACAAGCCGAGGAAATTCCGCCAGATCGGCTCGGGGCGGAACTCGTTCGCTGCCTTGGTTGCGCGTTCAAGGAGTCGGTCGGGCAGGAGCGCGGTGCGTTGCGCAAACGCGATGAAAAGAATGCGGTCGAGGATCTTCTGGGCGGGCTCGATGGCCGACGCCAGGGCAAGCTTGGGTCCATCGGCCGAGTCGGTGAGGAATTGAATGAGTTGGCCGCGGAGCGCGCTGTACTGCCGATAGAGATCCTCCGTGATCGTCCTGTAGGCGCTGTCGGTCTCGCGAAGCAGCGCCTCCGTCGCGCCGCCGAGCAGGCGCTTGGCGGACAACAACAGCCACAGTCGCTCCTGCTCGTAAGCGTCGTCGAGCTTGGTCAGATCGAACAGCTCGTAGGCTTCACGACCACGACCGAATCCATAGAGGCGCAACTCCACGCAATTCGAGACGAGGACCCATCGGCAGCCGGCGGCATCGTTGGCATAATCCCACGCCTGCTGCACCGGACTTCGGCCACGCCCCGGCATGATCGCGTCGAGGTCGGTCGTGCCCGGCCCCTTGAGTTCGAACGGAGCAACGATCTCATCGGTGGCGTCGTCGGTGCCGAAGCGGCCGAGCGCCACGTCGACGGCCCCGCGGCCGATGGGCAATTCGAAGGCCAGGGAATGTGGCCCATCCGGATTGACCTGTGTATAGCCCAAGAACTCGCCCAGCACCTGCTGGCAAAAGAGCGGCCGGACCGCAGTCTCTTTCATTCGGGCGAATTTGGCGCTCTTGACGGTTTTGGCGTAGCTGGTGGCCGCGTCGCGCTCTCGCGGCGTGAAATCGAACGTGAAGCTCTTCAGTGCGTCGGCAACGACCTTGTGTTTGAGCAGGGGAACCTTGAGCGTCCGGCTCACGGTCGAGCGCCCACCGCGGCCGCCCCTTCGGCCGACCTCCAGATCCACACCGCCGGCTGCAAACAGATCCATTCGCTTGCACAACACTGAAAATTGGAAACGCGCCGTCGACGCGATCCCGTCTACCCTCTGTTAGCGGGGTCGCTGCCGAGACAGAATGCGATCCTGGGAGATTTCCGCATGGAACCTCCCCTCGTATCGACCTGCCAGGATAGGCACGTTGCCCGATTCGGGAATCATTCGGTCAGGAAGAGTGATGCATCTCGCCTATTCGGTTCACAATAGGACTTGAGACAAGGCAGAGGGAGTTTCAGGCCCGTCCGTAGGAATAAATAGACCGAATCCTCTCATCCTTATGCTGTGCCCGCCTTGCGCCGGCGCTGCTCCGCCTCGTCCCAGGCGGTGAGTGGCTGGTAGTCGGCGACGAAGCCGAGGCCCTTGGTGGCGTCGGACGACACCACGTGCTGCGAGGTCACGACGTCGACCACCGCCGGCGCATTGGCGAGCGCGCGCGCGAGCGCGTCCTTCATCTCCTCGGGCTTCTCGACCCGCTCGCCATGGGCGCCGAGCGCGCGCGCCATGCCGGCATAGTCGGAATGCCGCAGCGTGGTGCCGTAGACGCGGCCGCCGTAGTTCTCCTGCTGGTCGAGCCGCTCGATGTTCCAGGCCGCGTTGTTGGAGACGACCACCACGATCTTGGCACCGTGGCGCACCGCCGTGTCGATCTCCATGGCGTTGATGCCGTAGGCGCCGTCGCCGGTCGTGCAGATCACCTGGCGCCCCGGACAGGCGAGCGCCGCCGCGATCGCATAGGGCACGCCGACGCCGAGGCAGCCGAAGGCGCCCGCGTCCAGGTAGGTGCGGGCCGCAAGGCCGATGCGCGCGAAGCTCAGCAGGTCGCCGCCGTCCGCGACCGCGATGTAGTCGGGGTCGGCGAGCTCGGCGATGGCGTCGAAGATGCAGTTCGGGTGCAGCTTGCCGTCCTCGGCCACGACCGGCGGGTCGCCGCTCGTCCGGCGCAGGCGCTGGCGCTGCTTGGCCCGCAGCGCCTCGGCCCAGGCCGTATCGGTGTTGGGCGCGCGGTTGCCGGCGGCTGCGACGATGGCGTCGAGCGCGAGCGCCGGCGTCGCCAGGAGCTCCGGCGTCCCGCGCCGGTTGTCGATCAGTTCGCCCGCAGTGTCGGCGATGCGGATGAAGCGGGCGTTCGGGAACACGGCCGGCGAGCCGTAGCCGAGCTGGTAGTCGAGCTTGCGGCCGATGACGATCGCGAGGTCCGCGTCGGTCATGACGTTGCCGCGCACCGCCCCCGCGAAGGCCGGATGGTCCGAGGGCACCAGCCCGCGGCTCTCCTGGGTGTCGAGATAGAAGGCGCCGGTGGCGTCGAGGAAGCGCCGCAGCGCGTCGGCGGCCCCGCGCGCGCCGCGCCCCGTGATCACCAGCGGCCGGCGCGCCGACCAGATCGCCTCCACGGCCTCGGCCACCGCCGCCGGGTCGGGCGGCACCGCGCGGCGCGGCTTCTCGCGCAGCCAGTCGTCGAGCACCAGGTTGGCGGCGACGTCGGTGCGCAGCACGTCGGTCGGCACCTCGAGATAGACCGGGCCCGGCTCGCCGGCATCGCCGAAGGCGCGCGCCACCATCTCGTCGAGCTCGCGCACCACCTGGTCGGCGACCCGCGCGGTGCGGGCGCTGCGGGTGACCGGCCGCAGGATGTCGACGTGCGGGATGTCCTGCAAGGGCCCCATATTGGCCTGCGGGCGCGAGGTGCAGCCGCCGATCAGCAGCACCGGCATGCGCGCGAGCGAGGCGTTGCACATGGCGGTGACGCAGTTGGTGACGCCGGGGCCGGCCGTGACCATGGCGACCCCGAGCGCGCCCGTGAGCTCGCTGTGCGCGTGCGCCATGTGCACGGCGGCGCCCTCGTCGCGCACGTCGACGATGCGGACGCCGGCGCGCCCGAGCAGGTCCCAGATCGGCTGGATGTGGCCGCCCTGCAGGCCGAACACCCGGTCGACGCCGCGCGCCTGCAGGAAGCGCACGATCCAGGCCGCCACGCTGTTCGGTCCGCTGCCGAGATCCTTCGCCTGCCCTGGCATGCTCAGCCCCTTGCGCTGTCGGTGAGACGGGTCTTGAGGACGCGATGCTGCACCTTGCCGGTGGCGGTGCGCGGCATCTCGGCCTCGCCGATGATCGAGATCGTGCGCGGCCGCTTGTAGCCGGCGATGCGGTCGCGGCACCAGGCGAGGAGCTCCGCCTCGCCCGCCGCGCTGCCCTCCGCGAGCACCACCACGCCGTGCACCCGCTCGCCCCATTTCGCGTCGGGCAGGCCGATGACCGCCGCCTCGCGCACCGCCGGGTGGCCGGCGAGCAGCGCCTCGACCTCGGAGGGATAGATGTTCTCGCCGCCCGAGATGATCATGTTGCTCTTGCGGTCGACCAGCCAGTAGTAGCCGTCGGCATCGCGGCGCGCCATGTCGTTGACCGTGCAGTAGTCGCCGCGGAACGCCTCGCGCGTCTTCTCGGGGAGGCCCCAGTAGCCGTCGAAGACGTAGGGCGTGCGCGAGTAGAGCTCGCCCACCTCGCCGTCGGCGACCTCCGCGCCGTCCTCGCCGATCAGCCGGATCGGCCCCGTGCCGACGCATTCGCGCCCGACCGAGCCGAGCTTGCTGAACTGCTCGTCGGGATGGAGCATGGTCACCCAGCCGGCCTCGGTCGAGCCGTAGAGCTCGAACAGGCCGGCATTGGCGAAATAGTCCATGATCGCCCGCTTGGTGTCGGGCCGCGCCGGCGCCGAGGAGATCATCAGCTTGCGCACGCGCTGCGTGTCGCAGGCGCCGCGCACCGCCGCCGGGAGCTCGAGCATCATGATGTACTGCGTCGGCACCAGCGAGGTGAAGCTCTCGCCCCCCGTCGCGAAGGTGCGCAGGAAATGCTCCGGATCGAAGCTGCGCCGGCTGTAGACGCTGACCGCGCCGCCGCAGGTGATCAGCGTCGAGGCGAAATAGAGCGAGTTGGCATGGCACATCGGCATCGCGAGCAGGCCCGAGTCCGCCACGTTGAAGCCGAGCTCGACCGCGGTCACCAGCGAGAGCATCGCCCCGGCGCCGTGGCTGCGGATCGCGCCCTTCGGCTTGCCGGTGGTGCCCGAGGTGTACATCAGCATCCAGGGGTCGGCGGGCGCCACCGCCTGCCCGGGCTCGCTGTCGCGGGCGCGCGCGAGCAGCGCCTCGTAGCCGAGATAGCCCGGCGCCGGCGCACCGATGATGATGTACCGGCCGGCTTCGATCGGCAGGTCGCCGCGCACCTCCTCGATCGGCGCCGTGAGCGCGTCCTGCACGATCAGGGCGCGCGCGCCGCAGTTCTCGACGATGAAACGGATCTCGCCGGCGACCAGGCGGAAGTTGATCGGCACCGCGACGATGCCGGCCTTGGCGCTCGCCGCGTAGATCTCCAGCCACTCGACGCAGTTGTAGGCGAGCACCGCCACCCGGTCGCCTTTCGC
Organism: Alphaproteobacteria bacterium; assembly: GCA_016861165.1. GTDB lineage: Bacteria > Pseudomonadota > Alphaproteobacteria > Rhizobiales > Rhizobiaceae > BOKV01. The sequence continues at coordinate 24,124 of BOKV01000013.1, forward strand.
GAGGCCGAGGCCGAGCAGCGCGTTCGCGAGCCGGCAGGCGCGCGCGTTCCATTCCCGGAAGCTCATGGCGCGATCGAGGTCGCGCGCGCCGACCCGGTCGCCATGGACCCGGGCATGGCACGCCAGCACGTCCCCGAGATGCAGCAGCCCCGTCAACGAGAGCTCCGAACGATGGTTTCCCCGGCCCATGATGATCGCCGAACAGGTTTACCCTGGCAATGCAGGGCGCCTTTCCGGCCGTTGCGCTCCGGATCGGCTGATGTAGTCTTCCCGCGGGTCAGGGGGGCGTCATGCGCGGGATTTCCGGAATTTCGGGTGTGGTTGCGGTAGGGCTGCTGGGTCTCTTGTGGGCGACGGACGCGCCGGCGCAGTCGCCGTCGGCCGGGCAGCAGCAGCTGGAAAAATCGGCCGGCGACGTCCGGCCGGGCGGCGACGAGCGCTACACGCTCAAGCTGTGCAACGACTCGGCGCGCCAGTCCGTGTACGGCGCGATCGCGGTCTACGACCGCCCGACCGACGACAACGTCACGGTCCATGCCTGGTTCAAGATCGGGCAAGGCGCCTGCGCCAGTGTCGCGACCCGCCGCTTCGGCAACTATGCCTCGCACAGCGTCTTCGTGCACGGCTATTCCGGCAACTTCGTCTGGCCGCCGTCCAAGAGCGTGGATCTCAAGCTCTGCGTCGACCGCAGCCGTCCCTACGAACGGCCGAATTCCAAGAACTACAAGTGCCGCGGCAACGAGGTCCTGCGCGGATTCCGCAAGATCAAGATCGAACGCGTCGTCGGCGACACCGCCCTGTTCACTTATACATTCAAGTGATCGGCCGCTTTTCGTATCGCCGCGGGCGCGGTCGCACGACCCCGCCAGAGGAGTCTCCGATCCCATGGACTGGGTCTTCGACCAGGACGGCGTCGACTGGGAGGAGCTGTCGAACCTCTACGGGATCGCCCCGCTCGGCGAGAAGAGCGCGGCGGATCTCGCGGTCGTCTTCACCAACAGCATGTTCAAGTGCTTCGTTTACGAGGGCGGGCGGCTGATCGGCGCCGGCCGCGCCGTCGCCGACGGGCGCGACTGCGCCTATCTGTGCGACATCGCGATCCATCCGGACCACCAGGGCCGCGGGCTCGGCCAGGCGGTGGTCGAGCGGCTCAAGGCGCTCGCGGCCGGGCACCGCAAGATCATCCTTTATGCCAATCCGGGCCGGGAGGGCTTCTACCGCCGGCTCGGCTTCCGCCGCATGCTGACCGCCATGGCGATCTTCCGCGACGAAGCGCACGCCTTGCGCACCGGGCTCGTGGCGGAGGACTGAATCACGTCTTGGTGCGCGCCGGATCGATCGCGACGGCGCGCTCGCCGCGCGGGCTCTCGCTCCCCGCGATCCGCCGCAGCGCGCGCGTGACCGGCCGCTCGAAGGCGAGATGCACCGCGAGCGCCAGCGCGATCGCGCCCGCGATGGCGAGGCCGAGATAGAGCCAGGGCGCGGCGCCGACGTCGAGCTTCGCCCAGGCGGCGCCCTGCAGTACCGCGCGCACCGGAATCGAGTGCAGCAGATAGAGCGCGTAGGAGGCTTCCCCGAGCAGCACCAGCGACCGCCAGCGCGGCGCGGCCGCGAGGTCGGCGAGCGCGACGCCGGCGACGACCATGGCGGCCGGCACGCCCCAGGCGAGGAAGCGCAGCCCCGAATAGCCCCAGGACGGCCACGGCGCGAGCCACGCGAGCGCGACACCCGCGAGGACCAGGAGCAGGCCCGCGGCGCGCGGCAGCCGCACGCCCGCGCGCCAGAGGAGCCCGAGCCCCATGCCGAACACGAACTCCAGCAGCATCGGGTCGAACCAGAAGGCGAGCGGCTCCGGCAGGCGAAACAGCGCGCCGAGCACCACGGCGGCGCCGAGCGCGAGCGCGACCCGCGCTACCGCCCGGCCGCGCGGCGCCGCGATCGCCAGCGCGAACACGGCGTAGAACAGCATTTCGTAATTGAGCGTCCAGCCCTGCCCGACCACCGGCTGCATGATCCCGTCCGGCCGCGGATAGGGAACGAACAGGTAGGACGCGACGATGCTCCCGGCCGAATAGGTGCCGCTGCGGCCCGGCAGCGTGAAGGCCAGCACCACGTAGAGCGTGGTCACCAGCCAGTAGATCGGCACGATGCGGATCAGTCGCCGCACGAAGAACCGGCGCGCGCCGGCGCGCCGGCCGAACAGCGGCTCGCTCGCGTAGACCATCACGAAGCCGGAGATCACGAAGAACAGGTCGACCCCCGCATTGCCGAAGCCGAGCGGCGGCAGCGCGGCGCCGAGCCCGAAGCTGCGCTGCAGGTCGAACTGGAAATGCGACACTGCCACCGCCGTGGCCGCGAGCGCGCGGAGCACCTGGATTCCGAGAATGGTCTGCACGTGTCCGCCCGCCCGTTGGGAGCCCGCCATGCTGGCGGGCCGCAGGGCCGCCGTCCAGAGGCCGCATCCTCGGCCGACAGGCCACGTTCGGAAAGCGCACCGATCCGCAATTGCCTGACGTGCATCCGCGCGGATATCGTCGCGCCTCGACCCAGACACCGGAAGGGAACCAGATGGCCAAGTTCGGAATCGGGCAGTCCGTGCGGCGGGTGGAGGACCAGCGCTTCATCACGGGCCAGGGCCGCTATGTGGACGACATCACGCTGCCGAACCTGTGCCACGGCGTGACCGTGCTCTCGCCCCACGCCCACGCCCGCATCAGGCGGATCGACACCGCCCGGGCGAAGGCCGCGCCCGGCGTGCTGCTCGTGCTCACCGGCGCGGACGCCGCGGCCGAGAAGCTCGGCGCGCTCACCGCCCATGTGATGCCGGAGGACTTCGGCGCGCCCAAGGGCCACCGCGTGTTCCTGCCGCTGCTCAACGCCGAGAAGGTGCGCTTCGCCGGCGACCGTGTCGCCTTCGTGGTCGCCGAGACCGAGGCGCAGGCGCGCGACGCCGCCGACCTGGTCGAGGTCGACTACGAGCCCCTGCCCGCCGTCGTCCTGCTCGACGACGCCGCGAAACCGGGCGCGCCCAAGGTGTGGGACGACTGCCCCGAGGGCAATGTCGCGTTCCGCCTGATGTTCGGCAGCAAGGAGGCGACCGACGCCGCCTTCGCGGGCGCCAGGCACGTGGTCGCGCTGCGCGTCGAGAACAACCGGCTGGCGCCGGTCTCGATGGAGCCGCGCTGCGCGATCGGCGACTACAATGCCGCCGACGACTTCTACACCCTGCACACCTCCTCGCAGAACCCGCACGGCGTGCGCATGGAGATGTCCCACATCTTCCACGTGCCCGAGAACCGGGTGCGCGTGGTCTCGCCCGACGTCGGCGGCGGCTTCGGCCTCAAGGGCAGCGTGTTCCCGGACGACGCGCTCGTGCTGTGGGCCTCGCGCCGCCTGCGCCGGCCCGTGAAATGGGTCGCGACCCGCGCCGAGAGCATGCTCACCGACCATTGCGGCCGCGACATCGTCCACAGCGGCGAGATCGCCCTCGACGAGAACGGGAAGATCCTCGGCATCCGCCAGCAGTCGCTGTTCCAGGTCGGCGCCTATTTCGTCGGCGCCGGCCTGGTGCCGGCCGCCTTCGCGCTGCGCTTCATTCCCGAAGCCTACGACGTGCAGAACATCCACATCATGACCACGGGGCTGTTCACCAACACGACCCAGACCGGCCCCTATCGCGGCGCCGGCCGGCCCGAGGCCGCCTATTTCACCGAGCGCCTGGTCGAGCATGCGGCGCGCCGGATCGGCATGGACCCGGCCGAGCTCCGCCGCCGCAACCTGATCCCGCCCGGCAAGCTCCCCTATGCGACGCCGACCTTCTGGACCTACGACAGCGGGGAGTTCGAGCGGGTGATGAACAAGTGCCTCGAGCTCGCCGACTGGAAGGGCTATGCCGCCCGCAAGCAGGAGAGCGAGACGCGCGGCCGCCTGCGCGGCCGAGCCGTGAGCTACTACATCGAGTTCGGCGGCATCTTCAACGAGCGCATGGAGATCCGCTTCGATCCGGGCGGCTCCGTCACGGTGTTCGGCGGCACCCATTCGCACGGCCAGGGCCATGCCACCGTGTTCGCGCAGCTGGTCCACGACTGGCTCGGCGTGCCGTTCGACCAGATCCGCTACGTGCAGGGCGACACCGCCCAGGTCGCCATGGGCCGCGGCACCTATGGCGCGCGCAGCGCCGTGGTCGGCGGCAGCGCCCTGAAGGTGGCGGCCGACCGCATCCTCGAGAAGGCGAAGCCCATGGCGGCCGCCCTGATCGAGGCGGACGTCGCCGACCTCGAGTTCAAGGACGGCAGCTTCCGCGTCGTCGGCACCGACAAGGCGATCGCGCTGACCGACGTCGCCAAGGCCTTCTACGCACCGATGGGGCCGCTGACCCGGAAGCTCGGCGTCGGCCTCGACGCCGAAGGCAGCTTCAGCCCCGAGCCGCCGAGCCATCCGAACGGCTCGCATGCCTGCGAGCTCGAGGTCGATCCCGAGACCGGCGAGGTCACGATCGACCGCTATGTGGTGGTCGACGATCTCGGCCGCGTGCTCAATCCCATGATCGTCACCGGGCAGATGCACGGCGGCGTCGCCCAGGGCATCGGCCAGGCGCTCTACGAGCACCAGCTCTACGACCGCGAGTCCGGGCAGCTGCTCACGGGGAGCTTCATGGACTATACGATGCCCCGCGCGGACATGCTGCCGCGCTTCGAGACCGCCCTCGAGGAGGTCCCCTGCAAGACCAACCCGCTCGGCGTGAAGGGGATCGGCGAGTCCGGCACCATCGGCGCCCCGCCGACCGTGATCAACGCCGTCATCGACGCCCTCGCGCCGCTCGGCGTCGACCGCATCGACATGCCGGCGACCCCGCTGCGCGTCTGGCAGGCGATCCAGGCCGCGCGCGGCGGCGCGTAGGACGCGTGGGCATCGCGCCGAGCGCAGGCGCGGGTTGAAAACTCCGCGAGCGCGATGCCTACGGCTTGACCGCTGCGCCCGGCGGGAAGTCCGCGAAGCCGCGGGCGTGAGGCGGAAGGCCGCGCAGGTCCTGGACGACGCCGATCACGACGCCCTCGCGCGCGATCGTGAAGACAATCGGGCCGCGCAGCACGCGGTCGCAGTTCATGTGGGTCGGCGCGATGAAGAAATCGGCCTCGAGCCAGCCGGGGGTCCACTGGAAGCGGCCGCGGGCGGCGTGCTCGAAGGAGATCCGCTCGCCGCACACCCCGACCGTGTGGCGCGCGCCGGTCGCCCCGACAGGGCCCGCGAGCCCCTTCACGGCCTCCGGGATCATGTTCACCCAGTAGTCCATTTCGTAGCGGCGCGACGCGCCTTCGAGGCCGCCGACCAGCGCGTTGTAGAACAGGTACTGGTGCGGATGCAGACGCACGAGCTGCTGCGCGTTCCAGAGGAAGAGAGCCGCGAGCCCCGCGAGCGTCGCCGTCGCGGCCGCCGGTCCGACGCGTTCCGTCGCGGCGAGCAGCCGATCGAAGCCGATGCCCGCCAGCACCGCCAGCGCCGGCACCACGAACAGGAAGTGCCGCATCCCCGTGAAGGCCGGCGCGTGCAGCGCCGCCGCAGCGGCGACCGGGAACAGCGCGAGGAAGGCGATCAGCCCCACCAGCTCCCGGCGGGGGCCGAGCGTACCGGCCGGCCGCGGCCGGATCGCCGCAGCGAGCGCGAGGAGCGCGCCGGCATGGACCAGCAGCGGCACCTTGATCGCCAGATAGGCCGGCACGTACCAGCGCGGCACCGCGTCCATCAGGTAGACCTGGCCGGCCAGCAGGGTGCGGATCTCGTAGTGGAAATGCGCGAAGGTCCACAGCGCCCGGACCGGGTTGAGCGGCGCCAGCGCGGCAAAGGGCCAGGCCGCGATCATGATCGCATAGCCGAGCACGAGCGCCGGCAGGAAGCGCAGCGCGCTCCGCCCGACGAAATCCGCGCGGCCGCGCCAGCTCGCCTCGCAGGCGAGGGCCCGCCACAGGATCACGAGACCGAGATAGGCCGGCAGCAGCAGGCCCATGGCGCGCAGGCCGAGCGCCGCGCCGAGCATGAGCCCGAAGCCCGCGACATCCACGGGACGCGGCCGCGGCAGGTCGCCGGCACTGCGCACCAGGAAGAAGGTCGCGCCGATCATCGCGGCCGCGAACGGCACGTCCTTGGTGTGGTTGAACATGCCGCCGAACCAGACGCCGCAGGCCGCGAGCGCGGCGGCCGCGAGGAATCCGGCGCGCGGTCCCGCGATCGCCCGCGCGGTGGCGGCGGTGGCCGCGATGCCGCCGACGCCGATCAGCGCGCTCAGGAGATGACGCATGGCATAGAGATCGAACGGCAGGACGCGCCCGAGCAGCGCGGCGACGATGTCGAACAGGCCGCCGTAGAGGTAGAGGTTCTTGAAGCCGAACAGCGTGCGGTCCGAAAAGCCGCTCGCGTAGTAGGCGAGGATCAGCTCGCCATAGCGCTGCTGCACCTCCTCGTCGTTGGAAATCGCATAATCGTCGAACACCACGAGCGCGACGACGGCGAGCCCGCCGAGCAGCGCCCAGGTCAGGACGTCATAGGGGTCGCGCCGGACCCGGCGCGACCGCGGCACCCCTGGAAGACCCGGCATCGACTTGCGGGCGCGCCCGCGAGAGGGTCCCGACGGCATCGTCGGGCCCGTGCGGTCGCGCGCCCCACCCCTCCTTGGCCCCACCGGTCGTTGCGCCGGTGTTCGCCGGCATGATGCGGCGGCCGCCGGCCCGGATGCAAGCCGGCCACCGCGATTCGCCGGCTGCGTCGGGCCGCCGAAAGTCACCTTGACCAAAATCAAGTAAGCGCCGCAGCCCCTGTCCAACAGTTGCGCCCGCAACGACCGGCTGTCCCCCGCACCGGCCCCCACCCCGACCAGCCCCGCGGCGCGCGGCGCCGTGCGGCGGAGCGCGAAAGGTTCGACCATGGATGCCACGATCGCGGGCCAGCACGCGGACACGCACGACCACCCGACCGGCTGGCGGCGCTATCTCTACTCCACCAATCACAAGGACATCGGCACCCTTTATCTGGTCTTCGCGCTGGTCAGCGGCGTCATCGGCGGGCTTCTCTCGATCGGCATGCGGCTGGAGCTGCAGGAGCCCGGCATGCAGATCTTCGCCAGCGCCCACACCTTCAACGTGTTCGTGACCGGGCACGGCCTGATCATGGTGTTCTTCATGATCATGCCGGCGCTGATCGGCGGCTTCGGCAACTGGATGGTGCCGCTGATGATCGGCGCGCCCGACATGGCCTTCCCGCGCATGAACAACATCTCGTTCTGGCTGCTGCCGCCGGCGGCGTTCCTGCTGGTCCTGTCGATGTTCGTCGAGGGGCCGGCCGGGGCGACCGGTGTCGGCGCCGGCTGGACGGTCTACGCGCCGCTGTCGACCTCCGGCCATCCCGGTCCGGCGGTCGATCTGGCGATCCTGTCGCTGCACCTGGCCGGCGCCTCGTCGATCCTCGGCGCCATCAACTTCATCACCACCATCTTCAACATGCGCGCGCCGGGCATGACGCTGTTCAAGATGCCCCTGTTCGTCTGGTCGATCCTGGTGACCGTGTTCCTGCTGCTGCTGTCGCTGCCGGTGCTCGCCGGCGCCATCACCATGCTGCTGACCGACCGCAATTTCGGCACCACCTTCTTCACTCCCGATGGCGGTGGCGATCCGATCCTCTACCAGCACCTGTTCTGGTTCTTCGGCCACCCGGAGGTCTACGTTCTCATCCTGCCGGCCTTCGGCATCGTCAGCCACATCGTCTCGACCTTCTCCAACAAGCCGGTGTTCGGCTACATGGGCATGGCGCTTGCCATGATCGCCATCGGCGCGGTCGGCTTCATCGTCTGGGCCCACCACATGTACACGGTTGGCCTGTCGCTCGACACGCAGCGCTATTTCGTCTTCGCCACGATGGTCATCGCGGTGCCGACGGGCGTGAAGATCTTCTCCTGGATCGCCACCATGTGGGGCGGCTCGATCGCCTTCCGCACGCCGATGATGTGGGCGATCGGCTTCATCTTCCTGTTCACGGTCGGCGGCGTCACCGGCGTGCAGCTCGCCAATGCCGGCCTCGACCGCGCCCTCCACGACACCTACTACGTGGTCGCCCACTTCCACTACACGATGTCGCTCGGCGCCACCTTCGGCATCTTCGCCGGCTGGTATTACTGGTTCCCGAAGATGACCGGCTACATGTACTCGCCGCTGCTCGCCCGCATCCATTTCTGGGGCTCGTTCATCGGCGTCAACTTGGTCTTCTTCCCGCAGCACTTCCTCGGCCTGTCCGGCATGCCGCGCCGCTATGCCGACTATCCGGACGCCTTCGCGCCGTGGAACGCCATCTCCTCGTGGGGCAGCTATCTGTCGGCCGCCGCCGTCGTGGTCTTCTTCATCACGATCATCGAGGCGTTCATGGCCAAGCGGCCGGCCGGAGCCAATCCGTGGGGCGAGGGCGCCACCACGCTCGAGTGGCAGCTGCCGTCGCCGCCGCCCTTCCACCAGTGGGAAACGCTGCCCCGCATCAAGTGACCGTCGACAACGCGGCCGCCGGCTTCGCCCGGCGGCCCACCTATTGGGAACGACCTGCAGATGGCATTGGCCGAACAGCGCGAAACGACTGACGGCATTTCGCTGGCGATGCCGCGCGACTATCTGGCGCTGATGAAGCCGCGGGTGATGTCGCTCGTCGTGTTCACCGCCTTCGTCGGCCTCTACCTCGCCCCCGGCGGGGCCGGCGGCGCCATTCATCCGGTCATCGGCGCCATCGCCATCCTGTGCATCGCCGTCGGCGCCGGCGCCTCGGGCGCGCTCAACATGTGGTACGACGCCGACATCGACGCGGTGATGAGCCGTACCGCCGGCCGGCCGATTCCCGCGGGCCGGGTGGCGCCGGGCGAAGCGCTTGCCTTCGGTCTGGTGCTTGCGGCCTTCTCGGTGGCCATGCTTGGGCTGCTCGTCAATCTGCTCGCCGCCGCCCTGCTCGCCTTCACCATCTTCTTCTATGTCGTCGTCTACACTATGTGGCTGAAGCGGGCGACGCCCCAGAACATCGTCATCGGCGGCGCCGCCGGGGCCTTCCCGCCGATGATCGGCTGGGCCGCCGCCACCGGCTCGCTCGGCCTCGAGCCGGTCATCCTGTTCGCCATCATCTTCCTGTGGACGCCGCCGCATTTCTGGGCGCTCGCCCTGGTCAAGCGCGCCGACTATGCCCGCGCCGGCATTCCGATGATGCCCAATGTCGCCGGCCCGCGTTCGACGCAGAACCAGATTCTGGCCTATGCGGTGGCGCTCGCCGGCGTCGGCCTGCTGCCCTGGGTGGCGGGCTTCGCCGGCCCGATCTATGGCCTTCTCGCCGTGCTGCTCGGCGCCGAGTTCGTCCGCCGATCGTTCGCCGTCTGGCGCATGGACGCCGCCGACCCGGCCATGGTGCCGGCCAGGCGCCTGTTCGCCTTTTCGATTGTCCACCTGTTCGCCCTGTTCGCCACGCTGCTGGCCGAGGCGGCGTTCGGCGGCCTGGCCGGGAGCGCCTGATGGCTGACGACGGCGTCAAAGTCACCGAGCAGCAGAAGAAGGCGCGCCGGGCCCGCAACATCGCCCTGGCGTTGGTGCTCGCCGCCTTCGTTGTCGTCGTCTATGTCGGTACCTGGGCCAAGCTCGGCGCCAACATCCTCAACCGGCCGCTGTGACGGGGCGCGCGATGGCGGTTTCCGGGCAGCAGGGTGCAAGGGGGCATGGCCGCAACGGCTGGATCGTCGCGGTGTGCCTGGCCGCGGTCTTCGGCATGCTCGGCGCCTCCTATGCCGCCGTGCCGCTCTATCGCCTGTTCTGCCAGGTCACCGGCTATGGCGGCACCGCGCGCACCGCGACCAATGTCGAGGGCATCCCGATCATCGACCGCGCCATCACCGTGCGTTTCGACGCCAATGTCGCCCCGTCGCTCGCCTGGAATTTCGCGCCGGCCCGCCGCTCGCTCACCGTCAGGCTCGGCGAGGTCGCCACGGTCACCTACATCGCCGAGAACACCTCGTCGCGGCCGCTCAGCGGCGCCGCCGTCTTCAACGTCACGCCGCAGCATGCCGGCGCCTATTTCAACAAGCTCGAATGCTTCTGCTTCACCGAGACGACCATCGCGCCCGGCGAGAAGCTCGAGATGCCGGTGGTATTCTTCGTCGATCCCGACCTCGCCGACGAGGAAATGACCCGCGATCTGTCAACCATCACGCTGTCCTACACCTTCTATCCGGCGGGGCAGGACGGCGCACCGCTTGAAACCAGCCGTAGCGCGGCGGACGCCGGCCGCGACGGCAGCTGAGGCAGCTGAAGGCCGGCGCGGGGGCCGGTGACCAAGGGGAAAACAGGAGACCGACATGGCCGAGGCCCACAAGGCAAACCATGACTACCACCTCGTCGATCCGAGCCCGTGGCCGCTGATCGGTTCGGTCGGCGCGCTGCTGATGGCCGTTGGCGGCGTCGCCTACATGCGCTGGCTGAACGGCGGCAGTTTCCTGGTCGGCGGGCTCGACCTGGCGACTCCGTGGCTTTTCTTCATCGGCCTCGTCGTTGTGCTCTACACCATGTTCGCCTGGTGGGGCGACACCATCAAGGAGGCCCATGGTGGCCACCACACCCGCGTCGTGTCGCTGCATCTGCGCTACGGCATGATCCTGTTCATCGCCTCCGAGGTGATGTTCTTCGTCGCCTGGTTCTGGGCCTTCTTCGATGCCAGCCTGTTCGCCGGCGAGGCCGAGCAGGTGGCGCGCACCGAGTTCACCGGCGGGCAGTGGCCGCCGGCCGGCATGTCGGTGCTCGACCCGTTCCACCTGCCGCTGTTCAACACCATCGTGCTGCTGCTGTCGGGCACGACGGTCACCTGGGCCCATCACGCGCTCCTGCACAACCAGCGTGGCACGCTGGTCGGCATGCTGGCCGTCACCGTGGTGCTCGGCCTGCTGTTCACCGGCGTCCAGGCCTACGAGTACATCCACGCGCCCTTCGCGTTCCGGGAGTCGATCTACGGCTCGACCTTCTTCATGGCGACCGGCTTCCATGGCTTCCATGTCATCGTCGGCACCATCTTCCTGATCGTCTGCCTGCTGCGCGCCATGGCCGGCCATTTCACCCCGCAGCAGCATTTCGGGTTCGAGGCCGCCGCCTGGTACTGGCATTTCGTCGACGTGGTGTGGCTGTTCCTGTTCTGCTGCATCTATGTCTGGGGCTCGTGGGGCGCGCCGGTGGCGCATTGACAGCCCGGCGGCCCGAACGGGACGCGACAAGCGACGATGGCGGCCGCCCGGCGGCCGCCTCCCGCACTTCCTGGAGACCGCGCCATGCCGCTCGCCGATGAGGACAAGGCCATCTGGCCGCCGGTCTCGCCGGTCGGCGCCGGACTCAAATGCACCTGTCCGCGCTGCGGACAGGGCCGGCTCTATGCCGGCGTGCTGACGCCGGCCAGGCGCTGCATGAGCTGCGGGCTCGACTATTCCTTCATCGATTCGGGCGACGGCCCGGCGGTCTTCGTCATCCTCATTCTCGGCTTCGTGGTGGTCGGCCTCGCCCTGTTCGTGGAGACCACCTTCTCGCCGCCCTTCTGGGTCCATGTGGTGCTGTGGATACCGCTGATCGTGGTCGCCGCGCTGTGGGCGCTCAGAGTCACCAAGGCCTTCATGATCGCGCTGCAATACCGCACTTCGGCCAGCGAGGGCAGGCTGCACTAGCGATGGCGCGCTCGCGTCTGCTCGTCGCCCTCTGCGTCCTCGCCGCCACCGCGGTGCTTGTCTCGCTGGGCCTGTGGCAGCTGCGCCGCCTCGCCTGGAAGGAGGCGCTCGTCGCCACCGTCGAGGAGCGGCGCCATTCCGCGCCATTGCCGCTGGCCGACCTCATCGCGCGCTTTCGGCGCACCGGCGACATCGATTATGTGCCGGTCGCCGTTTCCGGCAGCTTCGACCATGCGCGCGAACAGTACCTCTACACCACCTGGCAGGGCGCCGTCGGCTGGCAAGTCTATGCGCCGCTGCGCCTGCCCGGCGGCGGCTGGCTGATCGTCAATCGCGGCTTCGTGCCCGACGGGCTGCGCGATCCCGCCCGGCGCACCGAAGGGCAGGTCGCCGGGACCGTTGAGATCACCGGCCTCGCCCGCGCGCCGCTCGCCGACAAGCCCAATCGGTTCGTGCCGGACAACAGCCCGGCAAAACGCGAATTCTACTGGAAGAGCTTCCCCGGAATCGCCGCCGCCATGGCGCTCGACGACGCGCCCGTTCCCTTCTTCGTCGACCAGCAGGCACCGCCGGCGCCTGGCGGCTATCCGCGGGTCGCCACCACCCTGGTCGAGTTCTCCAACAACCACCTGCAATACGCGCTCACCTGGTTCGGCCTGGCCGCCGCCTGCCTCGGCGTCGGCGGCTGGTTCCTCTTTGCGGGCAAGCGCCACCACGGCGCTGGTTCCGGCCGCGACGCCGGGTCTTGACAGGTGCCGCCGGCCTACCTCTATTCGCCGGATGCTTCCCACGCCAAGGAAAGCGGTGACACTTCGACTGTGCGGCCCGCGCGGCTTTTGCGCCGGTGTCGATCGCGCCATCCAGATCGTCGTGCTGGCGCTCAAGAAATACGGCGCACCCGTCTATGTGCGCCACGAGATCGTACACAACCGCTATGTCGTCGAGGGACTGGTGGCGCGCGGGGCCGTCTTCGTGCGCGAGCTCGATGAGATTCCGCCGACCCGCCAGCCGGTGATCTTTTCTGCTCATGGCGTGCCGAAATCGGTGCCGGCGCAGGCCGAACGCCTCAACCTCGTCTATCTCGACGCCACCTGTCCGCTCGTCTCCAAGGTCCACAAGCAGGCGCTGCGCCACGTCAGGCAGGGCCGCCACGTGCTGCTGGTCGGCCATGCTGGCCATCCTGAGGTGATCGGCACCATGGGGCAGCTGCCGCGGGGCGCCATCACGCTGGTCGAGACCGAGGCCGACGCGGCGGCCTTCGAGGCGCGGGGCCGGGCGCTCGGCTATGTCACCCAGACCACCCTGTCGGTCGACGACACCGCCGCCATTGTCGGCCGGCTGCGCCGCCGTTTTCCCGATCTGGCCGACCCGGCCGCCGAATCGATCTGCTATGCGACGACCAACCGCCAGGAGGCGGTCAAGCTGGCCGCGCCGGGCGCCGATCACTTCCTTGTCGTCGGCGCCCCGAACTCGTCCAATTCGCGCCGCCTGGTCGAAGTGGCGCTGCGCGCCGGCGCCCGCAAGGCCGTGCTGGTGCAGACCGCGCGCGACATCCCATGGCACGAGGTCGAGGCCGCCGGTATCATCGGCCTGTCGGCCGGCGCCTCGGCTCCGGAAATCCTGGTCGAGGAGATCATCGAGGCTTTCCGGGCGCGCTTCGATACCCGCATCGAACTGGCCGAGGCGGCGGTCGAGGACGAGATGTTCCCGGTCATGCGCTCGCTGCGCGAGGTGTCGCTCGACCGGATTGACATGGCCTTTGTCAACGGCGGGTGAGCGGCGGCATCATGGCAGTCTATACCGACATCCGCGACGACGAGCTGCACGCCTGGCTGGCGCGCTACGACATCGGCGGCCTGCACGCGCTGAAAGGCATCGCCGAGGGGGTTGAGAACTCCAACTATCTGCTGTCGACCGATGCCGGGCTGTTCATCCTCACCCTCTACGAGAAGCGTGTCGCCCGCGAGGACCTGCCGTTCTTTCTGGGCCTGATGGAGCATCTGGCCGCCCGCGGCATCAACTGCCCGCGCCCTGTGCCGATGCGCTCGGGCGAGATGCTGGGCACGCTCGCCGGCCGGCCGGCAGCGATCGTCACCTATCTCGACGGCGTGTCGGTGCGCCGGCCGACGCCGCGCCATTGCCGCCAGGTCGGCGAGGTGCTGGCCGCCATGCACCTGGCCGGCGCCGATTTCGCCCCGCGCCGGCCGAACGCGCTGTCGCTTGCCGGCTGGCCACCGCTGTTCGACAGGTGCGCGGCGCGGGCCGACGAGGTCGAGCCCGGCCTGCGTGATCTGATCGCCGCCGAGCTCGCCTGGCTTGGCCGCCACTGGCCTGTCGGCCTGCCGGCCGGGGTCATCCATGCCGACCTGTTCCGCGACAATGTCTTCTTCCTGAAGGACCGGCTGTCCGGCGTCATCGATTTCTATTTCGCCTGCAACGACCTCTATGCCTATGACGTGGCGATCTGCATGAATGCCTGGTGCTTCGAGCCAGACTGGTCGTTCAACGTCACCAAGGCGCGCGCCCTGCTTGAGGGCTACACCGCGCGCCGGCCGCTCGGCAGGGCCGAATACGACGCCCTGCCGGTGCTGTCGCGCGGTTCGGCCCTGCGCTTCCTGCTGACGCGGCTGCACGACTGGCTCAACGTGCCGCCCGGCGCCCTGGTCGTTCCGCACGATCCGCGCGAATATCTGGCCAGGCTCCGCTTCCACCAGGGCATCACCGAGGCCGGCGCCTACGGACTCGACTACGCGGCCGAAGCCGGGATGGCACGAACGTGAGCGGAATCGTCGAGATCTGGACCGACGGCGCCTGCTCGGGCAACCCCGGGCCGGGCGGCTGGGGTGTGCTGATGCGTTACAATGGCCACGAACGGCAGCTGTCTGGCGGCGAGTCGCAGACGACCAACAACCGCATGGAACTCACCGCCGCCATCCGCGCGCTGTCGGCGCTCAAGCGCCGGTGCACGGTGCATGTCCACACCGATTCGCAATATGTGCGCGGCGGCGTCACCGGCTGGATCGAGACGTGGAAGAAGAACGGCTGGAAGACCTCGGCGAAAAAGCCGGTCAAGAACGAGGACCTGTGGCGCGAGCTGGACTCGGCGGCCGGGCGCCACCACATCGTCTGGCACTGGGTGAGGGGTCACGCCGGCCACACTGAGAACGAAAAGGCGGACGAACTTGCTCGCGCCGGCATGGCGCCGTTCATGGACAAGCGGCGTGGGGCAGAGAACGGGCGGTCATGACGCAGGACTGCGGACCATCGGCACGGCTTGACGACCGGCGCGCGGCGACCGGCCTGGCGCCGCTGCTGGCAAGGACCTGGCTGGCGCTCGCTTCCGTCCTGCTCCTGCAGGCGGCGGCGCTGCTGGCCATGGGCCGGCCGCTCATCTGCCCCTGCGGCTATGTCCGCCTCTGGTATGGCGAGATCGGCACGCCGGAGAATTCGCAGCATCTGGTCGACTGGTGGACCTACATGCACATCCTCTACGGCGTCGCGCTGTTCGTGGTGCTGGGGCTCATCCTGCCGTCGATGTCCGTCGGCCAGCGCCTGCTTATCGTCGCCGCGCTGGCGCTCGGCTGGGAGGTGCTGGAGAACACCCCGTTCATCATCGAGCGCTACCGCCAGGGAGCGCTGGCCATGTCCTATTCCGGCGACAGCATCGTCAACTCGCTGGTCGACACGCTGGCGACGCTGGCCGGCTACCTGCTCGCTGCCGCGATCCCGGTCCGCGTCGTCATCGTCGGCGCCGTGCTGGCCGAGCTGCTGTCGGTCTATCTGATCCGCGACAACCTGCTGCTCAATGCGGTCCAACTCGTCTACCCGACCGAAACGGTATCGCGCTGGCAGGTCGGCCAGTAGCCGCCAGCCACCTCACAGTTGCTCAAGGATGCGCGCCGCGCCGGACATTTCGGTGGTGCCGGCCTTCTCCTCGATGTTGAGCTTTCGGACGACGCCGTCCTCGACGATCATCGACCAGCGCTTCGACAGCAGGCCCAGCCCCGGCGGCGGCGTCAGCGTGGCGACGAGCCCCATCGCCTTGGTGAATTCGGCGCTGGCGTCGGCGAGGAACAGGATCTTGCCCTCGGCCTTGGACGCCTTGGCCCAGGCGTCCATCACCCAGACATCGTTGATGGCGACGACGGCGATTGCATCGACGCCCCTGGCCTTGATCGTTTCCGACTGCTCGACGAAGCCGGGCAGGTGGTTGCGGTGGCAGGTCGGCGAGAACGGGATCGGCACGGCGAACAGGACGATCTTCTTGCCGGCGAATATTTCGGGCGTGGTGATCGTCTGCGGTCCGTTCTCGCCCATGATCCTGAGGGTCGCCTGCGGCAGCCTGTCGCCGACTGCAATGGTCATGTCATCTGCTCCGGATGGATTGAAGGATGGCCAGGGTGGGGCAGCGCGACCGCCGCCGGCGCTCTCCTTATAGCGGCGCCGGCGGGAATATCGAGGGGCAATTCCGCTGTCGATCGCCGCAATTCAGCGCTCGGGCGCGAGCCACTGCTCGATGCCCCTGCCGCCCTGGACCAGGGTGAAGCGCAGCCGGGTGGCGGCGACGTCGGTGCCGGCCGGGACGCGGGAGAGGTCGAGGCGGAAGCGACGCTGGCGGCCCTCGCTCGCCAGGGCCACTGCCGGCAGCAGGCGCCACTGCGCCGGCCCCTCGACGAACAGTTCGGCCCCGGCCGCTTCGTCGGGCACTTGCGCGGTGATGTCGAGCCGATCGGCCGTGGCGGTCGCCTTTTCGACCCGGAAGTCGGGGTCCGGCGCGCCGGGCAGCGCCAGCGCCGCCTCGATCGCGACGCGCGCGGCCAGCGCGTCGGAGGCCATCAGCGCCCCAAACGGTATCTCGAAATGCGCCGTCGCCGGGATGCAGATTTCCTCGCACACGCCGGCCAGCAGGTCGAGGCGAATGACGCCGTCGGGCGCCAGCGCCGACACCGTCCCGTCGAAGGTGAACAGCACGCGGTCGCGGTAGCCGACGAAATCGGTCTCGGACAGCACGACATGCTCGGGCACGGGAAAGGCCACCTCGCCGGCGACGAAGTGGCGCGAGCCGGAGAAGTCGAAGCGCGGCGGGATGCCGGAGGCGCCAGGCTCGCGCCAGTAGGTCTTCCAGCCGGGGTCGAGCGCGAACTCGACCACTCCGGAAACCTTCGTCGTCGCCGGATCGAGGCTCGCCAGCATCCGCGCCCTGCCGCCGCCGAGATCCTGCCAGTCGGAGCTGGCGGCCCGCGCCGATGGCGCGGCGGCGATCAGCAGCAGGGCGGCGACGATCCTGGCAAGGGCAAGCATGTCCGACTGTTAGCCGGTCGTGGCCGCGATTGCGACGGTGCGGGGCCACACGCCGTTTCATATTTTGGTGAACAACCCGGCCTGCACGTTGTTTGGAAACGGCTTCACCGCCGCCGCCAAACCGACTAACGTGGCGGCGAAGGTGTTTTCCAACGGGTTGGGCCGGATGGGGCGATGGCGCGTCTGATGAAGCAAGCGATGCAGACCCTCGAAGGCCAGTTGCTGATCGCCATGCCCAACATGGGCGACCCGCGCTTCGAGCGCACGGTCATCTTTCTGTGCGCCCACTCGCGCGAAGGCGCCATGGGTTTCGTCATCAACCGCACCATGGACCGGCCCAGCATTCCCGACTTCCTCAAGCAGCTCAACATCATTGCCGACGGCGAGGAAGATACCATTTCCGAGGAGCTGCGCCGCATGCCGCTGCACATGGGCGGCCCGGTCGAACCGGGTCGCGGCTTCGTGCTGCACTCCCCCGACTACCGCGCCGAATCGACGCTGCGCATCGACGAGGAAGTGTCGCTGACGGCGACGCTCGAGATTCTGCGCGCCATCGCCGTCGGCCGCGGACCGCGGGCCGCCCTGCTGACGCTCGGCTATTCCGGCTGGGCCGGCGGCCAGCTCGAGGAGGAGATCGTCTCCAACGGCTGGCTGACCTCGTCGAGCGATCCGGAACTGCTGTTCGATCCCGCCAACGACACCAAATACGATCGCGCGCTGCAGCGTCTCGGCATCAACCCCAGCCTGCTGTCGGGCGAGGCCGGCCACGCCTGACCGTCGTCACATCGGCAATGGATGAGCGCTATTGCCCGGCCAGGCGGTATTCCTGGCTCACCATCTGCGCCGCCTCGTGCTGGTCCATCGCCTCGCCGAACAGGTAGCCCTGGCCGCATTCGCAGCCGAGTTGCAGCAGGTCGGTCACGTCGGATTCGAACTCGATCCCCTCGGCGATCAGCCGCTTGCCGAGCCCGTGCGCCATGGCGGCGATCGCGCGCAGCACCACCAGGCGCTCCTTCTTCTCGCGCGCCAGCACGAAGGACTGGTCGATCTTGATGGTATCGAAGGGGAAGCGCATCACATAGGCGAGGCTCGAATAGCCGGTGCCGAAATCGTCCATCGACAGGCCGACGCCGAGCGCCCTGATGCGGTTCAGCACCTCGATGGCGCCCTCCGGGTTCTCCATGACCAGGCTCTCGGTCAGTTCGATGCGCAGCATCGAGGCGGGCAGGGTGGAGCGTTTCAGCACGCCGGCGATGTCGGCGACGATGTCGTGGCGCAGGATTTCGCGGCTAGAGATGTTGACGCTGACAAACAGGCCGGGATTGCCGCTCGCCTCGGCGATCTTGCGGATGTCGCGGGCGGCGGTGTCGAGCACGTGGCGGCCGATGCCGTTGATCAGGCCCGAGCCTTCCGCCGCGGGGATGAAATCGGCCGGCGAGACATTGCCGAGCCGCGGATGCTGCCAGCGGATCAGCGCCTCGAAGCCGGCGATCGACCGGTCGGCGAGGCGGACGATCGGCTGGTACAATACCGAAATCTGCCCGCGCTTGATCGCCTCCCTGAGTTCCTCGATCAGCACGGTCGTCTCGTCTTTGCCGGAGCGGAAGGCCGGGCGGAACGGCTCGATGCGGTTGCCGCCGAAACGCCGGGCATGCAGCATCGCCAGTTCGGCGTCGCGCATCAGTCCGGCGGCGTCGCGGTGCTCGGCCGTCCAGGTGGCGATGCCGATCGATGCCGTCAGTTCGATCTGCTGGCCGGCGAACTGGATCGGTGCCTTGAGCGAACGGCGGATCGAATCGGCGAAGGCGGCGATCTTGTCGGGCGTCGTTTCCGACACCAGCAGGATGGCGAACTGGTCGCCGCCGAGCCGCGCCAGGCTGTCGCCGTCGCGCAGCAGCCGCATCAGCCGCCGCGCCACAGTGAGCAGGATGGTATCGCCGACGCCGAAGCCGAGCTTGGCGTTGATCTCGCGGAAATGGTCGATGTTGACATGGAAGATGGAAGGCCGCGCCGCCGCGTTACGCCGCGTCAGGCTGATCGCCGTGTCGAGCCGGCCGACCAGGAGCTGCCGGTTTTCGAGCCCGGTCAGGTTGTCGTGCACGCTGTCGAACAGCAGCCGCTCCTCGGCGTTCTTCACGTCGGTGACGTCGACGACCGTGCCGACGCAGCGGATGACCTCGCCGTCCATGCCGAGCAGGGGCCTTCCGCGCAGGTCGAACCAGTGGTACTGGCCGCTCTCGCTGCGCAGCCGGAAGGTCTGTGCAACCCGGCCGCGCTTGTGTTCGGCGATCGCGTCGAGCGTCGCCCGGAAGCGGTCGCGGTCGTTGGGGTGGAGCAGGTTGATCCAGTTCTTGACCGGGCCGTTGAGCGCTCGCTCGTCAAGTCCGAGCGCCAGCGCCGCCTCCGGCCCGGTGTGGATGAAGTCGCGGGTGGCGTCCCAGTCCCAGATCGTGTAGCCGGCGCCCGTCAGCGCCAGCGCCTGGCGCTCGGCATCGCTGACCAGGCCCTGCGCCAGCGCCCCGCCGGCGAAGGCGTGCTGCATGACGGTGAAGCCGAGCAGCATGACCAGCAGCACCAGTCCGCCGGCCAGCGCCGGCTGGATGATGTCGTTCGACAGCCGCCCCGTCACCGTCAGCCAGGCGCCGAACAGCCAGGCGACCATCAGGATCCAGGTCGGGATCAGCATCACCGCCTTGTCGTAGCGATGCAGCGACATGTAGACGATCAGCCCGGCGCCGGCGATGCCGGTGGCACCGAAGGAGACCCGCGCGATGCCGGCGGCGATGTCCGGCAGGGCGACCGCCACGCCGAGCAGGATGATCAGCGACAGCAGCCAGCCGAGCGCCACCGTCGAAAAGTGCGAGTGCCAGCGGTTGAGGTTCAGATAGGTGTAGATGAAAATGATCAGCGTGGCGGCGAGGAAGACCTCGGTTCCCGCCCGCCACACCGGCAGGCTCGCCGTGTTGATGGCGAGGATGCGGTCCCAGAAGCCGAAGTCGACGCAGACATAGGCGAGCACGCCCCACGCCAGCGCCGCCGTGGCCGGAAACACCGCCGTGCCCTTGACGACGAACAGGATGGTCAGAAACACCGCCAGCAGGCCCGAGATGCCGAGCACGATGCCGCGATAGAGCGTGTAGGAGTTGACCGTGTCCTTGTAGGCGTCCGGGTCCCAGAGGTAGAGGCGCGGCAGCGTCGGCGACCGCAACTCGGCGACGAAGGTGACCACCGCGCCGGGGTCGAGCGTGACCAGGAAGGAATCGGCCTCGCGGTCGTCGGCGGGTTCCAGCGAGAAGCCCTCGCTCGGCGTGATCGTGGCGATGCGCGATGAATCGAGGTCTGGCCAGAATATGCCCGACCCGACCAGCCGGTAGTGCGGAGCGACGATGAGCCGGTCGAGCTGCTCGTTGGTGTTGTTGACGAGCGCGAACACCGCCCAGTGCGTCACCGCCTGCGGGTTCTTGGCGCGCACCTCGACGCGCCGCACGATGCCATCGCGGTCGGGCGCCGTCGACACGTTGAGGCTGTCGGACTCCTGATGATGGATTTCGGCGGCCGCCGTCAGGTCGATCGCCGGCGCGTCGCGCGAGACCTGCACCGGCTCCAGCGCCCGGGCGGACAGGGCGGACAACAGCAGCCCGCAGAGCGCGGCAAGGCTCAGCAGGGCCAGGAGTTCGCGGTTGAAACGCAGGTGTGGTTTCAATGCCTTTGGCAGCGCTCTTCAGGTCGCGGTTTGACGTGCCTTAGACCACGAAAGCAGGCGCCAATCCAGCGGAATTGCTGGTTCCGGCGCCCGCCCGCGGGGCCGCCTGGCGCGTTCACCCGGTGGCCATTTCGGCCCCGCCAGGCTCAGCGTGTCGGCGCGGTCGGCCGGACCCGCGCCGCCGCCCCGTCGCCCGCCGCCCACGCGCCCGATCCCGCACCGGCGGGCCACAGCTGTTCGAAGTCCTCGCGCAGCATGGCATAGAGCAGGTGGTCGCGGCGGCGGCCGTCGATCTCCAGATAGCCGCGCATCAGTCCCTCGCGCTTGAAGCCGAGACCCTCCAGCAGCCGGACCGACCGGGCGTTGTCGGGGATGCAGCCGGCCTCGACGCGCTCCAGCGCCATGGCACCGAAGGCCTGCGGCAGGATCATCGCCACGGCCCGTTTCATGTGGCCGTGCCCGGCATGCTTTTGGCCCATCCAGTAGCCGAGCGAGCCGCTGCGCGCCGCGCCCATGCGCAGGTTGGAGAGGCTGAGGCCGCCGAGCAGCTCGCCGCCGGCGGAGAACAGGAAATAGGTGTAGCCGGTGCCGGCCGCCGCCTCCGACTGGTAGCGGGCGAGGCGCCGCCGGTAGCCGGCCCGCGTCAGGTCGTCGGCCGGCCATCGCGGTTCCCACGGCGTCAGGAAGCCGGTGCTCTCGCTGCGCAGCCGCCGCCACTGGGCATAGTCGTCGCCTGTCGGAAAGCGCAGGACCAGGCCACCGGACGCGATTGGTGCCGGGTGATGGGCCGGCGGACTGAACAACCGCAGCCGCATCATGGGCGCTATTCCGCCGCCGTCGCCGCGCGGAAACCGAGCCGGTCGGCGATCGCCTGCTGCGGCATGATCCCCGACAGCGGCCCGACAGCGGCAAGCGTCGGGTTGCACTGGTGAAACATGCGGTTTGCCAGATCCTTCAGCCGTTCGGTCGAGATCGCCTCGAGTCGTTCGACCAGTTCCTCATTGGGGATCGGCCGGCCGAACAGCAGGATCTGACGGGCGATCTGGCCGGCGCGCGCCGAGGGGCTTTCCATGCTCATCAGCAGATTGGCGCGGATCTGGGCGCGCGCCCGGTTGGCCTCCTCCACGCTGATGTGCTCGCCGGCGCGCCGCAATTCGTCGACGATCACCGGCATCAGCCGTTCGAGGTCCTCTTCGCCGGTGGCGGCATGAATGCCGAACACGCCGGTATCGGAAAAGCCCCAGTGGAAGGCATAGATCGAGTAGCACAGGCCGCGCTTCTCGCGCACCTCCTGGAACAGCCGCGATGACATGCCGCCGCCGAGAATGGTGGCGAGCAGCTGCGAGGCGTAGAAGTCGCGCGCGTGGTAGGCGCGGCCCTCGAAGCCGAGCACCACCTGCGCCTCCTGGAAGTCGCGCCTGAGCAGGGTCTCACCGCCGCAATAGAAGGCGGGCGGCGGCGGCGTCGGCGCGTCCCGCGGGAAGTCGGCGAACAGGCGCTCGGCCTGACGCACCAGCGCCTCGTGGTCGACCGCGCCGGCCGCCGCCAGCACCATTGCCGGCCCGCGATAATGGGTCGCCAGATAGTCGCGCAGATCGCCGGCGGCAAAACTCGACACCGTCTCGCGTGTGCCCAGGATCGGCCGGCCGATCGCCTGGCCCGAATAGGCGGTGTCCTGGAACAGATCGAAGACGAGGTCGTCGGGCGTGTCGTTGGCGGCGCCGATCTCCTGCAGGACGACATGCTGCTCGCGTTCCAGTTCGGCCGCGTCGAAGATCGAATGGGCGAGGATGTCGTGGAGGATGTCGACCGCCAGCGGCACGTTCTCCTTGAGCACGCGCGCGTAGTAGGCGGTGGTCTCGACGCTGGTGGCGGCGTTGACGTCACCGCCGACATTCTCGATCTCCTCGGCGATGCGGGCGGCCGAGCGGCTGGTGGTGCCCTTGAAGGCCATGTGTTCGAGCAGGTGGGCAACGCCATGCTGCTCGCGCCGCTCGTGGCGTGCCCCCGCCTTGACCCAGACCCCCAATGCCGCGCTTTCAAGATGCGGCATGTTTTCGGTGACAACGATAAGCCCGTTGGCGAGCTTTGTTACGAGGACGCGCATAACGACCATATTACAGAGGGATGACGGCCGAGTCATTCGCGATTTCGAACCGGCGCTTGCGTACGGCCTGCGTAGCGTCGCCCCGGGATATGACGCCTTGCGTCATGTCCTCTCAAGCGGTAGACACGCGCCATGATCCGGAACTTCGCCGACACGGAGACGGAGTTGATCTGGTCCGGACGAAGAAGCCGGAAACTGCCGCCGGAGATTCAGGCGGTGGCGCTTCGCAAATTGCGAATGCTCAATCAGGCGCGCGTGTTGGGCGACCTGCGCGTGCCGCCGGGCAACCGGACGGAGGCGCTCAAGGGCAAACGAGTGAAACAGCACAGCATTCGCATCAATGACCAGTGGCGCATCTGCTTCCAATGGCAGGACGGAGGACCGTGCGATGTCGAAATCGTCGACTACCACGACTGATTTGCTGCCGAACCCGCATCCGGGCGAAATCCTGCTGGAGGAGTTCCTGAAGCCGATGGGCATCAGCCAGAACGCACTTGCCCGGGCCGTTGGTGTTCCGCCGCGCCGCATCAACGAGATCGTGCTCGGAAAGCGCGCCGTAACGGCGGACACCGATCTGCGGCTGGCGCGCTATTTTGGCGTCTCGGAGGGGCTTTTCCTGGGCCTGCAGGCCGATCACGACCTGATGGACCGCAAGCGCATGATCGAGACCGCCCTGCGCGCGATATCGCCCCGAGCGGCATAGTCGGGATGGCCAAACTCAACCGGGTCGCAACCGATGCGCTGTTGTGGTCGGCGAACGATCCGGGCATCGGCGGAACGAAATTCCTGCGAGGTGAGCATCATGGCATTGGCGCAAGCGTAGTGGACACAGAACCACCGGCCTCTCAGCCTTCTTGGCTTCGGTGAACGCAACGGCGATGGGCTGGACCACCACCAATCCGTCTACATCCTTGCCCTGGCCTCGATATGCCGCTTCACCGCGCCGGCATCGTTGGCGACGGTCTCATAGCGCTCCCGCCGCTCCATCAGGTCGCCGAGCCAGGCCGGCAGTCGCGGCCGCGTGCCGCTGGCCGCTTCGACGGCGTCCGGGAATTTGGCCGGGTGGGCGGTCGCCAGCGTCACCATCGGCTCGGCGCCGGCAAACGCGCGCGCCACGTCGAGGCCGACGGCCGTGTGCGGGTCGGCGAGATAGCCGCTCTCATCCAGCACGCGCGCGATCGTCGCCGCGGTGTCGGCCTCGTCGGCGCTGCCGGCGGCGAAATCGCGCCGGATTGCCGCGAGCGCCGTATCGGGCAGGGTGAACGCGCCCGACTGGGCCAGCCCGGCCATCAGCCGTGCCACCGTGGCGCCGTCGCGGCCGCAGGCCTCGAATACCAGCCGCTCGAAGTTCGACGAGACCTGGATGTCCATGGACGGCGAGGTGGTCGCCGTCACGCCGGTCACCTCGTAGCGCCCCGTCTTGAGCGTGCGCGCCAGGATGTCGTTCGCATTAGTGGCGATGACGAGGCGGCGGACCGGCAGGCCCATGCGCTTGGCCGCGTAGCCGGCGAAGATGTCGCCGAAATTGCCGGTCGGCACCGTGAAGGAAACCTCGCGCGCCGGCGCGCCGAGGCTGGCGGCGGCGGTGAAGTAGTAGACGATCTGGGCCATGATCCGCGCCCAGTTGATCGAATTGACGCCGGCGAGCCGCAGCCGGTCGCGAAAGCCGTGGTCGTTGAACATGGCTTTGACCAGCGCCTGGCAGTCGTCGAAATTGCCGTCGACGGCGATGGCATGCACATTGGCGTCGGTGGCCGTGGTCATCTGGCGCTGCTGCACCGGCGACACCTTGCCCCGCGGGAACAGGATGAAGACGTCGGTGCGGGCGCGCCCCCGGAACGCCTCGATCGCCGCGCCGCCGGTATCGCCCGAAGTGGCGCCGACGATGGTGGCGCGCTCGCCCCGCTCGGCCAGCACATGGTCCATCAGCCGGGCGAGCAGTTGCATCGCCACATCCTTGAAGGCGAGCGTCGGGCCGTGGAACAGTTCCAGCACCCAGTCGTTTGGGCCGAGCTGGACGAGCGGCGCGACTGCCGCGTGGCGGAAGGTCGCGTAGGCCTCGTCGATCATCGCGCCGAGGCGCTCGTCATCGATCTCTCCGCCGATGAAGGGCGCCAGCACCGTGCGGGCCGCCTCGCCATAGGGCCGGCCGGCGAGAGCGGCGATCGTCTCGGGCGCCAGTTGCGGCCAGGCGTCGGGCAGGTAGAGACCGCCGTCGCGGGCGAGGCCCGCCAGGAGGACGTCGCGGAACCCCAGGATGGGGGCGCCCCCGCGGCTGCTGACGTAGTTCATCGCGGCTCCCCCGCCATGGGTTGTCTGACCGCGCCGTTTAGAACGGCTTGGCGCCGGCACGCAAGGCGGCGCCCCGCGTCCTATCCTCGCAATCTCCACAATTGCGGTGCAAACAGGCGCCCCCTTCGCAAGGCGGGCTCGGGGCTGCTATAGCGACGCCGGGCTGCCACCCTGGCCTGCCGGGTGGCGCGGGGACGACAACGGGCGTAAGTTTGGAATGACTGGCAATGACTGAACGGGGTTCGATCGCGCGCGGAGGCAGGGTCGCGCTGCTCGTCGGCGTGCTGGCGCTGGCCGCTTGCAATTCGACAACCGGCAACCAGGTCGAGGGCGTGCTCGACCCGCGGGCGGCCGCCCCGGGCCAGGACACGCAACCGACCGCCGCCGACGAGGTGGTCGATCTGCGCGCCTACTGCCCGAAGACGGTGATGCGAGCCGGCACCGAGACCTACAACGCCTATCCCGACACCATGAAGTCGGACGATCCGGACAAGGCGAGGAAGCTGCGCTTCCGCGCCACCATCATCGAAGTCGTGCGCGAGTGCAACTATGCCGGCCCCATGCTCAACATGAAGGTCGGCGTGGCCGGCCGCATCGTTTCGGGTCCTGGCGGCGAGACCGGCGATTTCCGCCTGCCGGTGCGCGTCGCCGTTACCCAGGGCGACACGGTCCTCTATTCGCAGCTCCACGACATCACGGCGACCATCCCGCCCGGCCGGCCCAACAACAATTTCTCCTTCGTCGACAGCGCCGTCTCGATCCCGAAGCCGGACAAGGAGAACATCATCATCTATGTCGGCTTCGACGAACTGCGCGTCGACCTGCCCAATGCGGTGCCGCCGAAGGACAATCTCAGGCCGATCAACTGAACCGCGTCGCGGTGCGCGAGACATCGGCTGCAGGCATTGGCAACATCGAATGCGGAAGAGGAGAGGCCGCATGCGCTCATTCGACGAAATCCTGGCGATCGCGACCGCACGCCATGGCGAGGCGGCCATGCACGGCTATCGCGGCGCCGCCCGCCCCAAGAGCGCCGCCGAACTGGCCGCCATCCCCGACGACCGCTGGCTGTCGATGGCGACGCGCTGCATCTTCCAGTCGGGCTTCAACTGGAAGGTGATCGAGGCCAAGTGGGAAGGCTTCGAGGCGGCGTGCGAGGGCTTCGATCTCGGCCGCTGGGTGATGGCCAGCGACGACGACATCGCCCGTCTGCTCGCCGACCGGCGCATCGTCAGGAACGGCGCCAAGATCGCCACGGTGCCGCACAACGCCCGCTTCTTCTCGGAAAAGTCGCGCGAGCATGGCGGCATCGGCCGCTTCATCGGCGAGTGGCCGGCGAGCGACCATATCGGCCTGCTCGACATGCTGGCGAGGGAGGGCTCGCGGCTCGGCGCCGTCACCGGGCAGTATTTCCTGCGCTTCATGGGCAAGGACAGCTTCATCCTGTCGCGCGACGTCACCGCCGCGCTGATCCGCGAGGGCGTCATCGACCGCCCGGCCACCTCGAAGAAGGCAATGGCCGCCGTACAGGCCGCCTTCAACCACTGGATGGCCGAGAGCGGCCAGCCGCTGACGGCGATCTCGCAGACGCTGGCGCGTTCGATCGACTCTTAGGAAGGTCGCCGCGGAGGGCCAGGCGGGCCGGGCTGCCCTTGCTCACCCCTCGACGGTCGCAACGTCGGTCAGCTTGAGTCCGGCGTCCTTGTGCAGGATGGGCACGCTCCATCGCTTCGCGCAGGCGTAGTGGAAGCAGTCAGCCAGGTTGAGCGCGAGATTGCGGCTTTCGGGCGGATGGCGATGGCGCCCGTAGCGGTCATAGGCATGCAGGGCGGCCGAGAGATCGTCGGCGGCGATCGCGACGATCTGGATTCGGGCGCGGTCCAGAAACTCGCGAATGTCGGTCTCGGCCTGCGCAACGGGAATATTCTTCTCGCGCGCGAGGGCCGCCGCCGCTTCCCAAGCGGCAACCGGAGTGGTGATCCGCTTGCCGGGATCGGCCCCTTCGATGGCGGCGGCGAACGCCTCGCCCTCCGGCTCGCCCGCGATGATCGCAATGATGGCCGACGCGTCGATGAACATCAGTAGTCGCCGCTGAGTTCATCGAAGAACGCCCTGTCTGCCTTGGCGCCCGTCAACGGATAGGATGCGACCCGGTCGCGCAGCGGCTTCAGCCGGTCCCACAGCGAAACCTGCTCCTCAAGGCGGCGCATCTCGTTTTCGAGCGCGATCCTCACCGCCTCGGTCTTGGATACTTTCTTGCGGTCGGCGAGCGCCTGGGCAAGGCGGTTCACCGCTTCGCTGCGAATGCTCAACGGCATGGGGCCTCTCCGGCGTGTATACGCACATGCAGCAACGACCATGCAGCAATACCGTATCAGACGCAATCTGATCCGTGGGGTCGTGGTGCCTTCCTTAAGCCTTTCTTCACCTCGCGCGGTAACCATGCGCCGACCACGGGTTCTGCGTTGGGTGTACCATGCGTTCGACGAATCTGGCCGCGACCGGGCGGGCTGAACAGCCGGACTGGCTCGACACCATCATCAGGGGCGATTGCGTGGCCGCGCTGGAGCGGCTGCCCGACCACTGCGTCGATCTGGTCTTTGCCGACCCGCCCTACAATCTGCAGCTCGACGGGCAGTTGACCCGCCCCGACCAGTCGAAGGTCGACGCGGTCGATGACGACTGGGACAAGTTCGCCGATTTCGCCGCCTATGACGCGTTCACCCGCGCCTGGCTGCTCGCGGTGCGCCGGGTGCTCAAGCCAGCCGGCACCATCTGGGTGATCGGCTCCTACCACAACATCTTCCGCGTCGGCAGCATCCTTCAGGACCTCGGCTACTGGGTGCTGAACGACATCGTCTGGCGCAAGGTGAACCCGATGCCCAACTTCCGCGGCCGCCGCTTCACCAACGCCCACGAGACGCTGATCTGGGCCTCGCGCAGCCAGGCGGCCAAGGGTTACACCTTCAACTACGAGGCCATGAAGATGGCCAATGACGAGGTGCAGATGCGCTCCGACTGGCTGTTTCCGCTCTGCACCGGCGCCGAGCGGCTGAAGGACGCGGGCGGCGCCAAGCTGCATCCGACGCAGAAGCCCGAGGCGCTCATCCAACGGGTGCTGATGAGCTCTTCGCGGCCCGGCGATGTCGTCCTCGACCCGTTCTTCGGTTCCGGCACGACCGGCGCCGTGGCGAAGCGGCTTGGCCGCCATTTCGTCGGCATCGAACGCGAGCAGGCCTATGTCGATGCCGCCGCCGCCCGCATCGCCGCCGTCGAGCCGATGGAGCGGCCGGCGCTTGCGGTGACCACCGGCAGGCGCGCCGAGCCGCGCGTCGCCTTTGGCGCCCTCGTCGAATCCGGGCTGGTCGCGCCGGGCGCCGCGCTCACCGACGCCAAGCGGCGTTGGCGGGCCACCGTGCGCCTCGACGGCTCGCTCGAATGCGGCGGCCTGACCGGATCGATCCACAAGGTCGGCGCGGCCGTGCAGGGCCTCGACGCCTGCAATGGCTGGACCTTCTGGCATGCCGAACGGGCCGGCTCCCTGCAGCCGATCGACGAACTGCGCAGGGCCTTCCGCCTCCAGGTCGCCGCCGCGGGCGCCTGAGACCCGACACCGACTTCTCAGCCAACCCGGCCGCTGTGGACGCGTTGAGTCTTTCAACACCCTGACTCAAACGGCCATGCAACCGTTGAAACGCGTGTCCGCCGGCGCCGATTGCCTCAGGCGGCGATGCCGACGGCCGACAGGCTGCGCCTGAGCCCGCCGGCGTCCTCGAACAGCACCGCCTGCCAGCCGGCTCCCCTTGCGCCCTCGACATTGGCCGGGCTGTCGTCGATGAACAGCGTGGCGGCCGGTTGCAGCCCGAAGGCCTCGGCGTGACGCACGTAGATCTGGCGCTGCGGCTTGATCAGGCCGACTTCGCCGGAGACGGTTGCCCCGCGCGCCGCGTCGAGGAAGGCG
Organism: Alphaproteobacteria bacterium; assembly: GCA_016861165.1. Classification (GTDB taxonomy): domain Bacteria; phylum Pseudomonadota; class Alphaproteobacteria; order Rhizobiales; family Rhizobiaceae; genus BOKV01. The sequence goes on from BOKV01000013.1 coordinate 53,195, forward strand.
AAGCGCTGCCGCGCCTCGGCGAAGGTGTCGCGGGCGAAGTTGGTGAGCAGCGTCACGTCGTGGCCGGCATCGATCAGCGCCGCCATCACCGCCACGCTGTCGGCGTAGGCGTGCGGCACCATCTCGTGCCAGTGGCGGCGGAAGGCGCGGATATTGTCGGCCTCGTCGGGGTGTCGTGCGATCAGCAGCGCCTCGGCCTCGGCCCAGTCGCGGCCGCGGTCCTGTTCCACGTTCCAGGCCCCCGTGCAGACATGGTCGAGGAACCAGCGCCGCCTTGCCGCGTCCGGGATCAGCTGTCGATAGGGCAGTTCCGGATCGTAATGGATCAGCACGCGGCCGACATCGAACACGATATGGCGGATTTCGCTCATGCGGGTGTTGCTCGCTTGGTGGCACCGGGAATGGCGGCTTCGATCACCTTCCTCATCACGCTCGGCAACGCCTCGCCGGCCAGCGCGTCGGGCGCGCTCCACCAGCCCTCTGCGGCCGGCCGCCGGTCGAGGCGGGCCCGCCAAACCTCCAGTTCGAGCGCGAAATGGGTGAAGACGTGGCGCACGCCGCCGGCCGGCAGCCACGGCGCGGCAAACGGCGCCGCCTCGATGCCGGTCGCCCCGTCGGCCCTCGCCGTCCAGTCGCTGGTCGGCACCGCGGCCATGCCGCCGAGCAGGCCGTGCGTGGGCCGCCGGCGCAGCAGCACCGCGCCGCCGGCATCGATGGCGACGAAGGCGGCACCGCGCCGCAGCGGCCTGGCATCCCTTTCTTGGCGCACGGGATATGCTTCCGGCGTGCCGCCGGCCCGGGCGGCGCATTCGGCGTTCAGCGGGCATTGCCGGCAGGACGGGCGGCGCGGCGTGCACACCGTGGCGCCGAGATCCATCAGCGCCTGGGCGAAATCGCCGAACCGGGCGGGTGGCAGCATCGCCGTCGCGCCGGCGCGGATCGCCAGCCTGGCGCGGGCCGGCGGCGTGTCGATGGCGTTGAGCCGCGCCACCACACGCTCGACATTGCCGTCGATGACGGCGACCGCCTCGTCGAAGGCGATCGCCGCCACCGCCGCCGCGGTGTAGTCGCCGATGCCGGGCAGTTGCCGCAGGCCGGCCGCCGTCTGCGGAAACCGTCCGCCATGCGCCAGCGCCACGGCCTCGGCGCACTTCTTCAGGTTGCGCGCCCGCGAATAGTAGCCCAGCCCCGCCCATGCCTTCAGCACCTCGTCGGCCGGTGCGGCGGCGAGGTCGGCGACGGTCGGCCAGCGCGCCAGGAAGCGGCGATAGTATTCGCCGACGGTCGCCACCTGCGTCTGCTGCAACATGACTTCGGACAGCCAGACATGGTATGGGTCGGGCCGAATGCCGGCGCGGCGGTCGGCCGGACCGACGCGCCAGGGCAGGGCACGGGCATGGCGGTCGTACCAGTCGAGCAGGCGCGCCGCCGCGGTGTGCGCGTGCGATCTCGCCGGTGATGGGAGGCGGCTGGGCATGGGCGCATGTGCCGCCAACGGGCGGCCGAAATCAAGGGCGGGCGCCGATGGCCGATGACGATCCGCGCAAATTTGCGCCAAGCGCCTCGCGCCCGCAGCGGCGCGGCCGCGCCGTGGCGGTGGCCGAGCTGGCCGGCAAGGTGCTGGCGCCGGTCATCGCCCGGCGCGCCGGCATGACCGTCGACCTCCTCGCCGCCTGGCGCGACGTCGTTGGCGCCCCGCACGGCGACTACACCCGGCCCGAACGCATCGCCTGGCCACGCCGGGCGAGCGACGACGATCCGTTCGAGCCCGGCACGCTCATCGTCGCCTGCGACGGTGCCCGCGCCGTCCTGTTCCAGCACGAGCTCGACCAGTGCGTCGAGCGGATCAACACCTTCTTCGGGTTCACCGCGATTGCCCGGATCCGCATCGTCCAGAAGCCGGTGCGCGCCGGGCCGCCGCCGCATCGCCGCCAGCCGCCCGAGCTGGAGCCCGAAGCGCGCGCGCGCCTTGCCGCCATCGTCGAGCGGATCGAGGACGAGGAATTGCGCGCCCGGCTGGAGCGGCTCGGCCGCGGCGTGTTCGCCGGCCGCCCGCCCCGCCAGCCGTGATCGCCGCCCGGCCCGCGCGCCGGTTCAGCCGGCGTTCAGGCGCCGTCGCATAACAGGGATTTGACCGCCCGTGGGCACGCCGGCAGGTTTTTGCGTGTATCGGCGCGCCAAATTGTGCAAAAAGGCGAATCGGGCGGCCTCGCGAAGCCATCAACCAACGAGGAGTGAACCAGTGATCAGGATCAGTCGACGCCGCATGGTCGCGATGCTCGGTGCCGGCGCCTTCGCGGCGGGCGCGCTCGCCGTCGTCACCGGCGGCCGGTTGGCAACGCCGGCCATGGCGCAGAGCATGGACGAATTGCTGGCGCCGGGGCCGATGCCGGACATGATGATGGGCGAGGCCGAGGCGCCGGTGACCATCATCGAATACGCCTCGATGACCTGCCCGCACTGCGCCACCTTCCATGCCAACACGCTGCCGGCGCTCAAGGAGCAGTATGTCGACACCGGCAAGGCGAGGCTGATCTTCCGCGAGTTCCCGTTCGACCCGCGCGCCACGGCCGCCTTCATGCTGGCGCGCTGCGCGCCCGACAACCAGTATTTCCCGCTGGTCGACGTGCTGTTCCGCCAGCAGCGGGTGTGGGCGCTGGCCGAGGACCCGCGCCCGCCGCTGCTGCAGATCGCCAAGCTCGCCGGTTTTACACAGGAGTCGTTCGAGGCCTGCTTGAAGAATCAGCAGGTGCTCGACAATGTCCTGGCGGTCAAGAGCAAGGCCGAGAACGATTTCGGGGTGGCCTCGACACCCACCTTCTTCATCAATGGCGAAAAACACACCGGAGCCCTGTCGATCGAGGAAATGTCGGCGATCATCGACAAGTTCCTCTGATCCGGCCGCCGTCCGGCGGCCGTCGCCCGGCCCGCTTCGCTGGCCGGCGCACGGCTATTGGTGCAGCCGATGAAGTTCACCAAGCTGCGCCTGCTCGGCTTCAAGTCCTTCGTCGAGCCGACCGAGTTCCTCATCGAGCGCGGCCTGACCGGCGTCGTCGGCCCGAACGGCTGCGGCAAGTCCAACCTTGTCGAGGCGCTGCGCTGGGTGATGGGCGAAAGCTCGTACAAGAACATGCGCGCGTCCGGCATGGACGACGTCATCTTCTCCGGCTCCGGCGCCCGGCCCGCGCGCAACACCGCCGAGGTGACGCTGTTCCTCGACAATTCGAACCGCACCGCGCCCGCCGCCTTCAACGACGCCGACGAATTGCAGGTCTCGCGCCGCATCGAGCGCGAGGCGGGCTCGGTCTACCGCATCAACGGCCGCGAGGTGCGCGCCCGCGACGTGCAGCTCCTGTTCGCCGACGCCTCGACCGGCGCCCGCTCGCCATCGATGGTTGGCCAGGGCCGCATCGGCGAATTGATCGCCGCCAAGCCGCAGGCCCGGCGCGCCCTGCTTGAGGAGGCGGCCGGCATATCCGGCCTGCACACGCGCCGCCACGAGGCCGAGCTGCGCCTGCGCGCCGCCGAGCAGAACCTCGAACGGCTCGACGACGTGCTCTCCGAGATGGAGAGCCAGCTCGACAGCCTGAAGCGCCAGGCCCGCCAGGCCAACCGCTACCGGGCGCTGTCGGCCGACATCCGCCGCGCCGAGGCGCTGCTCCTGCATCTGCGCTGGACGGCGGCCAGGGCGGCCGAGGCCGAGGCGCAGTCGGCGCTGGCGCAGGCCACCGCCGCCGCCGGCGAAAAGGCCGAGGCCCAGGCCGGGGCGGCCAGGAACCAGGCGATCATCGCAGCCCACCTGCCGCAGCTGCGCGAGGCGGAGGCGAAGGCGGCCGCCGCCCTGCAGCGCCTCACCCTGGCGCTCGGCCAGGTCGAGGAGGAGGCCCGGCGCGCCGCCGCCCGCCAGCGCGAACTGGGCGAGCGCCGCGCCGACCTCGAAGCCGACATCGCCCGCGAGGAGAAGCTCATCGCCGACAACGGCGCCGCGCTTGAACGTCTCGCCGCCGAGCAGGGCGAACTGGAAGCCGAGGCCGGCGCCGCGGCCGCGCGCGAGGCCGAGGTGGCGGCGCGGCTGGCCGCCGCCCGCGTCGCGCTCGAACAAAGCGAGCAGCGCCTGGCCGAGCTGACCGCGTCGACCGCCGCCGAACGCGCCCGCCGCGACCAGACCGGGCGCGCGCTGAACGAGGCGAGCGCCCGCCGCGCCCGCCTCGCCGCCGAACTCGTCCGCGTCGAACAGGAGCTGGCGGCGCTGGCCGAGCGGATCGCCGGCCTCGACGACCTCGCCGCAGGTCGCGGGCGGGTTGCGGCGCTGGAAGCGCGCGCCGCCGATGCCGAGGCCGCCGCACTGGCCGCCGAGGCGGCGGCCGAGACCGCCCGCGCCGCCGAGCAGGCGCGGCGCGGCCCGCTCGCCGAGGCACAGGCGGCGGTGGGCCGCATCGAAACCGAGCGGGCGACGCTCGCCCGCGTGCTCAACCAGGCCGGACACGACCTGTTTGCGGCCATCGTCGAAAACGTCTCGGTGGCGCCCGGCTACGAGACGGCGGTGGGCGCCGCGCTCGGCGAGGACCTCGACATCCCGGCCGACCCGGCGGCGCCGGCGCACTGGTCGCTGGTGCCGGCGGCGGCGGACGACCCGGCATTGCCGGAGGGCGTCGAGCCGCTCGCCGCCTTCGTCACCGCGCCGCCCGAGCTCGCCCGACGCCTCGCCCAGATCGGCATCGCCACCCGCGCCGACGGCGCCCGCCGGCAGGCGGCGCTGAAGCCCGGCCAGCGCCTCGTCTCGGTCGAGGGCGACCTGTGGCGCTGGGACGGCCTGACCGCCAGCGCCGAGGCGCCGACGCCGGCCGCCCAGCGGCTTGCCCAGAAGAACCGGCTGGTCGAGCTCAAGGGCGAGGCTGCGGCCGCCGCCGCCCGCCTTGATGAGGCACAGGCGCAATTCGCCGCCGCCGCCGAAGCCGCCGAGGCCGCCGCCGGCGCCGAGCGCGCCGCCCGCGAAGGCTGGCGCGCCGCCCAGAAGGAGCTCGCCGCCGCCCGCGACGAACTGGCCGCCGCCGAGCGCGCCGTCGGGCAATTGGCGAGCCGCCGCGCCGCGCTGGAGGAGACCAGGGCCCGCCTCGGCGCCGACATCGCCGACGCCGAAACGGCCGTCGCCGACGCCGAGGCCGGGCTCGCCGCCATCGGCGACCTGTCGGCGATGGAGGCAGCTCTCGGCGATGGGCGCCGCGTGGTCGAGGCCGACCGCGCCGGGCTCGCCCGCGCCACCGCCGAGGCCGAGGGGCTCGCCCGCGAGGCACAGATCCGCGACCGGCGGCTGGCGGCCATCGCCGCCGACATTGCCGGCTGGCGCGAGCGCGCCGCCAATGCCGAGAGGCAGATCGCCACGCTGAAGGAGCGGCTCACCGAATGCGCCGGCGAACTGGAACGGGTCGCCGACCTGCCCGGCCGCATCGACGCAGAGCGCCGCGCGCTCAACACGCGGATCGCCGAGGCCGAGGGGAAGCGCCGCCAGGCCGCCGACACGCTCGCCGCCGCCGAGACCGAGCTTGCCGCCGCCGACCGCGCCGCCCGCGCAGCGCTCGATGCGCTGTCGGAAGCGCGCGAGGCGCGCGCCCGCGCCGAGGAACGGCTCGGCGCGTCGGCCGAGCGCCGCGCCGAAATCGAGGCGCGCATCGGCGAGGAGCTGGGCTGCGCCCCGCACGAGGCGCTCGGCCGCGCCGAGCTTGGCCCCGGCGGCGCCCTGCCGGAACTCGCCGCGATAGAGCGCGACCTCGACAAGGCGAGGGCCGAGCGCGAGCGGCTGGGCGCCGTCAACCTGCGCGCCGAGGCCGAGGCCGCCGAGATCGCCGAGCGCCGCGACGCGCTTGTCAGCGAGCGCGACGACCTGATCGAGGCGATCCGCCGCCTGCGCGCCGGCATCCAGAGCCTGAACCGCGAGGGCCGCGAGCGGCTGCTCGCCGCCTTCGGCGCCGTCGACGATCACTTCCGCCGGCTGTTCACCCATCTCTTCGGCGGCGGCACCGCCGAACTGCAGCTCGTCGAATCCGACGACCCGCTCGAAGCGGGGCTCGAAATCATCGCCCGCCCGCCCGGCAAGAAGCCGCAGACGATGACGCTGTTGTCCGGCGGCGAGCAGGCGCTGACCGCGCTGGCGCTGATCTTCGCCGTGTTCCTGACCAATCCGGCGCCGATCTGCGTGCTCGACGAGGTCGACGCGCCGCTCGACGACCACAATGTCGAGCGCTTCTGCAACCTGATGGACGAGATGGTTGCCCTAACCGACACCCGTTTCGTCATCATCACCCACAACCCGATCACCATGGCGCGCATGGACCGCCTGTTCGGCGTCACCATGGCCGAGCGCGGCGTGAGCCAGCTCGTCTCGGTGGACCTCGAGCAGGCGGAGCGGATCAGGGAAGCGGGGTAGTCCCTGCGGCGTGCCTATATCCGGAAGGTGCGAGCCGTGACGACGCTCTACATCGACGCTGACGCCTGCCCGGTGAAGGGCGAGGCCAAGCGCGTGGCGACCCGGCTGGAAATCCCGATGGTGCTGGTCTGCAATGGTGGCCTGCGGCCCTCGAGGAATCCACTCGTGTCGCTCAGGATCGTCGCCGAGGGGCCGGACGCCGCCGACCGCTGGATCGCCGACAATTGCGGCCCCGGCGATATCGTCGTCACCGCCGACATTCCGCTTGCCGACCGCTGCCTGAAGGCCGGCGCGCATGTCCTGCAGCACGATGGTCAGGTCCTGACCCCAGCCAATATCGGCGAGCGGCTGGCGACCCGCGACCTGATGAAGGATATCCGCGCCGCCGACCCGTTCCACCAGGGCGGCGGACCGGCCTTTTCCAACGCAGACCGCTCGCGTTTTCGGCAGTCGCTCGACAGGCTGGCGAGGCTCGCGCTACGCAAGCAATGAGGGGACGATCCTGCTTGCTATCACAGGTAAGCCAGCGGCTCGGGATGAGGCCAGGCAAAGCACGATCGCCGTTGTGGGCACGTCATCGGTCCAGTCCACTGCCTGAATATGTTGATCAGCCAATAGACCCCGGTTTGCATGGCAACCGGGGTGACGGCCGAGTTGCGGGCATCCCCAAGAAAAGCGCATACGAGCCGCGCCTCCTCCCTACACCGCCTCCCCCAGCGGCTTGATCTTGGCCAGTTCGCTGGCCATGCCCGCCTTGGCAATCGCCGTGTCGTAGCTCGCCTGCAACCGCAGCCACCAGCCGTCGGAAAGGCCGAAGAGCCGGCACAGCCGCAAATCGGTATCGGCGGTGATCGCGCGCTTTCCGGCGACGATATCGCCGATCCGCTGCGGCGGCACGCCGATCAGCTTGGCGAGGCGGTATTTCGTCATTGCCAGCGGCGCCAGGAACTCCTCGGCCAGCATTTCGCCGGGGGAAACGGGATCGATGTGGCGAGCCATGGCTGAACTCCTCTCAGTGATAGTCGACGATCTCGACATCGTGCGGGCCGTCGTCCTTCCAGCGGAAGCAGAGGCGATATTGATCGTTGATGCGGACGCTCCACTGGCCGGCGCGGTCGCCGCTCAGCGCTTCGAGGCGGTTTCCCGGCGGCGCCCGCATGTCCGCCAATCTCTCGGCAAGGTCGAGTTGCACCAGCTTGCGCAATGCCTGGCGCTCGATCGCCGCCCATTTGCGGACCCGTTCGCGCCGGAACAGCCTCTCGGTATCGCCGGAGCGAAAGGACCGGATCATGCGCAATATTCACGCATCGCGTTATTGATGTCAAGCGTTAATATGATCGGCTGCCCGCCCCGGTCGCCACCCGGCGTGGACGCTGCAACGCGCCCGGATTGCCCCTGCCCCTCGTGGGGAGGAGTTGGGGAGGGGCGTGAGCGAGCAGAGTGGCGCCGTCGAAGGTGGAAACGCCGCTTGCCCCACCCGGTTCAGCCTCGCTGCGCTCGGCTTCACCGACCTCCCCACAAGGGGGAGGTGGAGAGAGCGTTGCAGGCCCGACGATGACGAACCGAGGGAATCCGGTGGCGCACGCTACCGCAGCACGGTGCGCAGGAAGGCGCGGGTGCGCTCCTGGCGCGGCGCGGTGAAGATCGCCGCCGGCGGCCCCTCCTCGGCGATCCGCCCGTCGTCGATGAAGCAGACGCGGTCGGCCGCCTCGCGCGCGAAGCTCATCTCGTGCGTGGCGATCACCATGGTCATGCCGTCGGCCCGCAACTGCCGCAGCACGTCGAGCACCTCGCCGACGAGTTCCGGATCGAGTGCCGAGGTGATCTCGTCGAACAGCATCACCTCGGGCTGCATGGCGAGCGCGCGGATGATCGCCACGCGCTGCTGCTGGCCGCCGGAGAGCTGGTCGGGATATTTGCGCATGTGCTGGGCGAGGTTGAAGCGGGCAAACAGCGCCTCGGCCGCCGGCTCCGCCTCGGCCGCGCTCAGGCCGAGCACGCGGCGCGGCGCCAGCGTCACATTGGCGAGCGCGCTCATGTGCGGGAACAGGTTGAACGACTGAAAGACGATGCCGATGCGCCGCCGGATCGGCCCGGGGTCGAGCCCCGGCTCGGAAATGTCGACCCCGTCGAGCCGCACGAAGCCCTCGTCGACCGGCTCCAGCAGGTTGATGCAGCGCAGCAGCGTCGACTTGCCGGAGCCGGACGGCCCGATCAGGCAGACCATCTCGCCGCGGGCGATGTCGAGGTCGACGCCGTCCAGCACCGTGTGCTGGCCGAAGCGCTTGACCACGCCGGAAAGCGCGAGCTTGGGCCCGCCGGCGCGCTCGTCAGCTGCGCGCATCGCGTTCCCGGTTCAACAGGTAGTCGGCATAGCGCGTCGCCGGCACGGTGACGGCGAGGAAGATCACGGCGGCCACCACATAGGGAGTGAAATTGGCGAGCAGGCTCTTGAACACGCCGGCCTGGCGCAGGATTTCGACCGGTCCGATGAAGCTCAGCAGCGCCACGTCCTTCTGCAGCGCGATCAGCATGTTCATGTTGGCCGGCACCACGCGGCGCACCGCCTGCGGCAGCACGACGAAGCGCATCACGTCGCCTTCGCTCAAGCCGAGCGAGATGCCGGCGGCGCGCTGGCTCGGATGGACGCTCTCGATGCCGGAGCGCAGGATTTCGGCGACATAGGCGCTGTAGGTCAGGACCAGCGCCACCGTTCCCCAGATATAGGGGCTGTTCCACGGCCGCGGCAGGCCGAGGCCGGGAATGCCGAAACCGATCAGATAGATGACCAGCACCACCGGCACGCCGCGGAAGATGTCGACATAGAGCATGGCGAACAGGCGCAGCGGGAACAGGCCCGGCGCCCGCGTCGAGCGGCACAGCGCCACGATCAGGCCAACCAGCGCGATCATCGGCGCCGACCAGGCGAAGATGGCGACATCGACGAGGAAGGCTTCCAGGAGCCGCGGGAAGGTGCGCACGAAGATGTCGGCACTGAAGAAGCTCTGCTGCACCCGCGGCCAGCCAGGCGCGAGCGGCACGAGCAGGATCAGCGCCGCCAGCGTGCAGGCCGTGCTGACCGAGGCGATCAGCACGGCGCGGCGCCGCTGGCGGGCCTCGTATGTTTGGCGCCGGTTCAACGGGTGTCTGGCGATCGTCGGCGCGCGCCCCTCACTCGATCACCGGCACGCCGGTCGCCTCCTGCAGCCATTCGGCCTCGATCGCCGCCAGCGTGCCGTCGGCCTTCAGCGCCTCGAGCGCCTCGTCGACGCAGGTTCTCAGCGCGCTCCCCTCCGGCATCAGCAGGCCGAACTGGTCGGGATTGTCGGCCCGGTCGGCCGGGAACTGGCCGAGCACGACGCCATCGTCGAGCACGACGGCGGCAAGATAGAGCGCCGTCGGCAGGTCGAAGATCGCCGCGTCGATCTGGCCCGCCTTCATCGCCTCGGTGACGTTGGTGTTGTCGTCATAGAGCAGGGGATCGCTCTGCGGAGCGATGATCTCGGTCACGACCGGCTGCGCCGTGGTGCCGGCCATGACCCCCCATTTCAGCGCCTTCAGCGAGGCGAGCTCCGGCCTGGCGCCGGCCTCGACGCTCGGCTTGCGCACCAGCACCGCCATCGCCGCCGAATAATATGGCACCGAGAAGTCGACCACCTGCTCGCGCTCCGGCGTGATCGAATATTGCTGCAGGTTGAAGTCGAAATTCTTGGCACCGGGCTGGATTGCCTCGTCGAAGGTCGAGCGCGTCCACACGACGTCCTCGCGGGCAAAGCCCATCCTGTCGGCGACGGCATAGGCGACCGCCGCCTCGAAGCCCTTGCCGTCCTCCGGCTTGTCGTCGACCACCCACGGATAGTAGGCCGGATTGCCGGTGGCGATCGTCAGCTTGCCCTCCACCAACGTCTTGCCCTGCGCGCATTCGCCGGCCGCCTGCGCGCCGCCGGCGGCGACCGCCAGCCCCAGCGCGAAGACGCCGAAAAACAGCCCCATGGTCTGCGATTTGGTCATGTTGCAACGCTCCCTGATCCCAACCTGGCGGGAACAGAGTTGGACATTTCCCGGCCGTTGTCCAGTGTCGCGCAGGCGCTTGCAGGAGCGCTCGCCGGGGCGCTCGCCGGGCGGTCACACGGCCTATTCGCACACCAGCGTGCGGCCGCGGTGGCGGCCATGCATGAAGACGTAGTTGCAGCTATAGATCTCGCCCCAGCGCCAGCGCCGGTCGATGACCGCGATGTTGGGGTCGCCGGTCGCGGCACGGATGTCGTCGGTCACCCGGTCGCCGAAATAGGCATGCGGGCGCAGCAGCCGTTGCAGCTTCTGCTGCGGCGTGCCGGTCACCAGCTGGGCCAGTTCGAGTGGCCCGCTCTCACTTTCGGTGGCTGCCACCGGGCCAGCGCCGGCGATCAGGGCAAGGCATAGGGCGGCAAGGCGCATGTCGGGTCTCCATGGCGGGTGTCAGGCACCTTTATAGCCCAGCCGCGCGCCGCGTGGAAACGCCGGCGCGGCCTGGTGTTTGCGCCGGCGCAACGAGGCGGCGGCGCGCCGCCACCATACTGGCATCCAGACATGCATGATCCATTGGGCAGGACAAACATGACCGACAGTCCGCGGGCAGGCATAGATGCGGCAATGCCGCTCGACGAGGTCATGCGGCGCTGGCCGGCGACCATCGCCGTCGTCATGCGCCACCGCATGCTCTGCGTCGGCTGTCCGATCGGCGCGTTCCACACCCTCGCCGACGCGTGCCGCGAGCATGGCGTCGGCGAGGCAGCGTTGCTGCGCGAGATCGAGGCGGCGATCGCCGGCTGAAGCGTTCAGCCGTCGCGGCGGCCCTCGGCCACCAGCACCAGGCCGTGCGGATCGGTGACGGTCACCTTGCGCCTCCCGCCCACCACCAGGCCGTTCGCCTGCCAGCGGCTGAGCAGCCGGCTCACCGTGTGCAGCGTCGTCCCCGTCATCTCGGCGAGGTCCTGGCGGCTCAGCGGCACGCCGATCTCGATGCCGTCCGGGGTCTTGCGGCCGGACTGCTGGACGAGGCGCAGCACCGCGCGCGCCACACGCTGCTCGACCTGTTCGCTGGCCATCTCCATCACGGTCGCCTGCGTCTCCTGAAGGCGGGTGCCGATCGTGCGGTAGGTGGCGGCCGAAAAGCCCGGCACGCGCTGCTGCAGGTCGCTCCAGGCGGCGTTTGGCCAGGAGAGCACCACGGAGTCGACGGCGGCGATCGCGCTTGCCGGATAGCTCGACAACCCCATCGCCACGGCGATACCAAACAGTTCGCCGGCGTTGATGAAGCGGGCGACGACCTGGGTGCCCTCGGGCGAGGTGCGCACGACGCGGATGTGGCCCGACAGCAGCAGATGGAAATGGCGCGCCTCCTCGCCCTGGGCGAACACCGACCGGTCCCGGGCGAAGCGGGCGGAGCGGGCAGTGGCGAGGATAGCGTCGAGTTCCTCGTCGGACAGCCCGGCGAAGGCCGGCAGGCCGGCGATCAGCGACTTGTCGAGCGGCGCCATCGCCTCGCTTCCTTGTTCCCGCGCACTGCCCGTCTTTCTAGCGCCACTTTGAGCCAGAGCAAACAGCCTCGCCAGCGACCGTTTATCAGCGGGTCGATGGCTGCGCGCAGCCGACGTGAAGGAAAGGAAGAACTCATGAACAGAACGATTGCGATCACCACGCTCGGCGCGGCGCTGGCCTTTTCCGGCGCCGCCGGCGCCGAGGAATTCGAGATCAGGATGCTCAACCGGGGCGACGCCGGCGCCATGGTGTTCGAGCCCGACTATGTCAAGGCACAGCCCGGCGACACCATCCGCTTCGTCGCCGCTGACAAGGGCCACAACGCCGAGACGATCAAGGGCATGATCCCGGACGGGGTCGAGCCGTTCAAGGGCGACCTGAACCATGACATCACCGTCACGCTGACCAGCGAAGGCGTCTACGGCATCAAGTGCGCGCCGCATTATGCGATGGGCATGGTGGCGCTGATCGAGGTCGGCGCGCCAGTCAATCTCGACGAGGCCAGGGCGGTCAAGCAGCCGGGCAAGGCGAAGTCGGTCTTTGCCGAACTGTTCGGCCAGGTCGTCGCCGCCAGATAGCGGCTCCGGGGCGAGAAAGGGGCACTCCCGGCCGCGCGAGGCGGCCGGGGGCGGCAGGCCGGAAGGGCGCGCGGCGGCGTCCTTCCGGCCTTTCTCATGCCGTCCGGCGCGGCCCGAACAGCACCGGCGCGCAGCGGATGGCGAACAGCAGGAAGGCACCGCTCCACAGCGCGCCGCCGGTCACCAGCACCGGCAGGTACCAGCCGCCGGCCAGCGGTGCCGCGACCCGCGCCGCCGCGCCCGCCGTAACCAGCCAGAAGATGGCGACGATCGCCCGGTCCGCCACGATCGCCCGCCCGGTGTGGCCGAGGCTCGCCCGCGTCATCACCGCGAGCGTCATGGTGCCGACCGCTCCGGCCGTCAGCGCGTGGATGGCCGCGCTCTGCGCGACCGCGTCGGTGAGGTTTGCCGCGCCGAGCAGCAGCAGCGACAATGCCAGCCAGCCATAGCCGGCATGCAGCACGAGCAGCATCGGCTCGTTGAATACCGCAAGGCCGCGCCAGCGCGCCAGCCTTGCCGCCAGCGCCGCGCCGGCGGCGATGAGCAGCACGCCGGAGGCCGCCGCCTCGGGCGCGACCAGCCACGCCAGCACGGCAAGCGCCGTCGCTGCCAGCGCTGCGGCGTCGAGCCTGCCGGCGGGCGCCGGCAGGCGGCCATCGCCCGTCTTGACCAGCCAGTTGCGGGTGAAGCTCGGCACGATGCGGCCGCCGATCAGCGCCATCAGCAGCGCGGCCGCGCCGAGCGCCAAACGCGGGCCGGTCGCCGCGTCGACAAGATCGAGATTGGCGCCATGATGCAGCGCGTTGGCTATCCCGAACAGGGTGATCAGCCCCGCCACCGGCGCGTTGCGCCAGTTGCGGCCGGCCACCACCTCGCGCCAGACGGCAAAGGCCAGCGCCGCCGGAAAGGCGAGGTCGACCGCCATGGCGAGGACCGGCTCGCTGATGAGCCCGGCCGCCGCCCGCCCGGCGAGCCACAGCGCCACCAGCACTGCCAGCGGCCGGCCGGAAAGCGGCAGGCGGCCGGTCCAGTTCGGCACCGCGGTCAGGATGAATCCGGCGATGACGGCGGCCAGATAGCCAAACAGCATCTCATGGACATGCCATTGCAGGCCGGCGAACGGCCCGACCGTCGGCGGACCGGCCAGGAAGAGCCAGAGCCATGCCGGTACCGCCAGTCCGGCATGGAGCGAGGCAAGGAAGAAGAATGGCCTGAAGCCGTAATGCAGGATCGGCAACGCGGCACCGACGCGGCCGCGCCGGTCCCGGTCCGCCCGTTCGCGGGGTGGCGCGGGCGCTGCGGTCGCGCCCCGCATGGTCGTCGTCTTCGACATGGTGATGCTCCGGCAGTGGTTTGCCGCGACCTTTGGCCGAAAGGCGGTTCATCACATTGCGCTGGCGCAAACAGGCGTTCCCTTCTTCGCCCGTTCGGCAGCGAAAGTCATAAGACAAGCTTCATCCCGCCGAGCGCGGACAAGATGACGCGACAAAACAAATGGATAGAGCAAAACCCCGATTCATCTGGATCGGGTATTGCTGTAGATAGACCGCAGTCAGGGATCAGCCGACGATGTTGACGATCCTCGCCAACCGCGCCTACCGCCATCTGTTCGCCGCCCAGATCGTGGCGCTGCTCGGCACCGGCCTTGCCACGGTGGCGCTGGCGCTGCTGGCGTTCGAGCTTGCCGGCGACGAGGCCGGGGCAGTGCTCGGCACCGCGCTGGCGATCAAGATGATCGCCTATGTCGCCATCGCGCCGGTCGCCTCCGCCTTCGCGTCTCGATTGCCGAGGCGCGCGGTCCTCGTCGGCCTTGACCTGTTCAGGGCCGGGGTCGCGCTCGCGCTGCCCTTCGTCAACGAGGTCTGGCAGGTCTACGTCCTCATCTTCGCGCTGCAATCGGCCTCGGCCGCTTTCACGCCCACCTTCCAGGCGACCATCCCCGACATCCTGCCGGACGAGGACGACTACACGAGGGCGCTGTCGCTGTCCCGTCTCGCCTACGATCTTGAGAACCTGATCTCGCCGATGCTGGCGGCCGCCTTGCTGACAGTGGTCGGCTTTCACTATCTGTTCGCCGGCACGAGCGTCGGCTTCCTGGTTTCGGCGGCGCTCGTCGTCTCGGTGGCGCTGCCGGCCGCCATCGCCCGGCGGGCCGGCGGCATCTACGAGCGGACGACGCGTGGAATCCGCATCTATCTGGCGACCCCGCGCCTGCGCGGGCTGCTGGCGGTCAATCTGGCGGTGGCGGCAGCCGGGGCGATGGTCATCGTCAACACGGTCGTCTACGTGCAGTCCGCCTTCGGCCTGGGCGAGCGCCAGACGGCACTGGCGATGGCCGCCTTCGGCGGCGGATCGATGCTGGCAGCACTTGTCCTGCCGCGCCTGCTGCATGTGGTCGGAGACCGAACCGCCATGCTCGCCGGCGCGGCACTGCTGGCGCTGGGTGCGCTGCTGGCGGCCCTCCTGTCGGCCTATCCGCCACTGCTTGGCCTGTGGTTCCTGATCGGCATCGGCTATTCACTGGCGCAGGTTCCCTCCGGACGCCTGCTGCGACGGTCGGCCCGTCCGGAAGACCGGCCGGCGATCTTTGCGGCGCAGTTTGCCCTCTCCCACGCCTGCTGGCTGGTCACCTATCCCGTCGCCGGCTTGCTGGGCGCCGCCGCCGGACTGCCGGCGGCGGCGCTGGCACTGGCCGCGCTGGCCGTGACGGCGGCCTCGATCGCGTTGTCAATCTGGCCCGCCGACGATCAGGAGGTCATCGAGCACGAGCACGCCGACCTGCCGGCCGATCATCCGCACCTGAAGGCGGGCGATGGGTCGCACCGCGGGCGGCATCGCCATTCCTTCGTCATCGACGACCTGCACCACGCCTGGCCCCCGGTGCGCTGACGGCGAGGTGTACCCCGGCCTCGCCCGAAGCGCGGTTGCCGGCCGCTACACGCCGAGCGCGGCGAGCAGCGCCCGCGCCGTCATGAAGATCAGGATCAGCGACCCGATCGACCACAGCGTGGCGCGCATGTCGTGGGTCTGGGCGGTGAAATAGGCGGCGAAGTGGGCGAGCCGTGACAGCGCGTAGCCGTAAAGCAGCACCTGCGCCAGCCACAGCGGCGGCGCGGTGAGCGCGTAGAGGAAGCCGGCGACCAGGAATAAGGCAGGTTCTCCAGGTCGTTGAGCTGGATGCGGCGGATGCGCTCGACCCGCTCGTTGGGAGCGAGCTGACTGGGGTCGGGGTCCGGATTGAGTGGCGTCCTGCGGATGTCCTCCGGCGACCGGTAGCCTCCCTTCTCCTGCATCATCCGCGCCACGGTCAGCCCTGACATCGCCACCCCCTTAAGGATCATGATGGTCGCGGCGATGACATAGGTGGCGAAGACCGGGTCGTGCAGGCTGATCGTCATAACTGTTCCTCCGCGCGAGTCGTCGGGCAGAGGCTAGCCGATCGGGCCGCGCACCGGGAAGCCGTATTGATGGCACCGCAATGATGGCCCGCGGCCCCTGTCCGTGCGTCGGTCGGGTTTGCCGGCCGGCTCCGGCCACGGTATTTTTCCCGGGCTGGCCGCCGGCGATTGCCGCCGCGCGTTGCCGGCGGGGCGACCCTTGGCAAAGGGGCACGGATTCATGCCCTTCGATCGCCGACGACCACCAATCGCGGCCGTGCTGTTGGCAGCGGCGCTGGCGCTTGCCGCCAGCATGGCCACGCCCCGTGGCATCGCCGCGGCCGAATCGGTCGATGCGGCCGTGGTCGGGGTCTGGCGCATGGCGGTGCCGGTGGGACAGGGCGGCGTCGCCCGCTGGACCTGGCTGATCCGCCCCGACGGCAGCTACAGCTTCCGCAGCGAGGGTCCCGGCGATTTCAAGCCGCATGACGGCGCGGTTTCCTTCCGCGAGGGCCGCTGGAGCCTCAACTCCACGCACGGCCTGCCTTGGACCGATGGCGGCACCTATGAGCTCGACGGCGACATATTGGTGGCGACCGGGCGGCTCGGCGCGGGCCTGTGGCGGCGGGCCGACCCTGTCGAGGCCGGCGCGCTGCCGGCGGGCGGCGGCAGCGACGAGGCCGACCAGGCGCCTGCGCTCGAATGAAGTGCCCGCCGTCAGCCGAAACGGGCCATGGAGCGTTCGCGCGCCTTCGCCGCCTCCACCTCGCGGTTACGCGGCGGCTGGTTCGTCTCCAGCGCCGCGAGCAGTTCGGCAGTCGCAGCGGCGATGCGTTCGACGGCGTGGTCGAAGGCCGCCTCGTTGCGCCTGGCCGGCCGCGTGGTCCCGGTCACCTTGCGCACGAATTGCAGCGCCGCGTCGCGGATCTCGGTCTCGGTCGCCGGCGGCTCGAAATTGAACAGCGTCCGGATGTTCCTGCACATGGGCCTGCTCCGCAAGATCGTCAGCCTGATCCTAGGGCGGCGAACGGCCCGGCGCCAGTCCCGCCGACCCCCGTGCCCCGTGCCATCCGCATGCCAATGGCCCCATGCCATTGGCCTATTGCACCGCACAATGATGCGCGCTAAGCGGTAGCCCGCAAAGCGGAGGCGGCTGGCATGGGCAGATGGGTCTACACCTTTGGCGACGGGCAGGCCGAGGGCGGCGCCGGCATGCGCGACCTGCTCGGTGGCAAGGGCGCCAACCTGGCCGAGATGAGCGCCCTCGGCCTTCCCGTTCCGCCCGGCTTCACCGTCACCACCGAGGCCTGCAACTGGTACTATGCCAACGGCCGCCGCTTTCCCGACGGCCTCGCCGAGGAGGTGGAGGCGGCACTGGCGAAGGTGGCGGAACTGACCGGGCGCCAGTTCGGCTCGACAAGGCGGCCGCTGCTCGTTTCGGTGCGCTCAGGCGCGCGCGCCTCGATGCCCGGCATGATGGATACCGTCCTCAATCTCGGCCTCAACGACGCCACCGTCGAGGCGCTGGCGGCCGAGGCGGCCGATCCGCGCTTCGCCTATGACAGCTATCGCCGCTTCATCCAGATGTATGGCGACGTGGTGATGGGCGTCGACCACGACCTGTTCGAGGAAATCCTCGACGAGGCCAAGGCCAGCGGCGGCCACGAACAGGACACCGACCTTTCCGCCGATGAGTGGAAGGAGGTGATCGCCCAGTACAAGGCGCTGATCGAGCGCGAGCTGGAGGCGCCGTTCCCGCAGGATCCCAGGGAGCAGATCTGGGGAGCGATCGGCGCGGTCTTCGCGTCGTGGATGAACCAGCGCGCCATCACCTACCGGCGCCTACACCGCATTCCGGCCGAATGGGGCACGGCGGTCAACATCCAGGCCATGGTGTTCGGCAACATGGGCGACACCTCGGCGACCGGTGTCGCCTTCACGCGCAATCCCTCGACCGGCGAGAACGCGCTTTATGGCGAGTTCCTGGTCAACGCCCAGGGCGAGGATGTGGTCGCCGGCATCCGCACGCCGCAGGCACTGACCGAGGCAGCCCGCATCGCCGCCGGCTCTGACCGGCCGTCGCTCGAGAAGCTGATGCCGGACGCCTTTGCCCGGTTCGTCGAGATCGCGAGAAAGCTCGAAAGCCACTATCGCGACGTCCAGGACCTGGAATTCACCATCGAGCGCGGCAAGTTGTGGATGCTGCAGACCCGCTCGGGCAAGCGCACCGCGCGCGCCGCGCTGCGCATTGCCGTCGAGATGGCCGAGGAGGGGCTGATCAGCCGCCGCGAGGCGGTGGCGCGCATCGATCCGGCCGCGCTCGACCAGCTTCTGCATCCGACCATCGCGCCACAGGCGAGGCGCGACGTCATCGCCGTCGGCCTGCCCGCCTCGCCCGGCGCGGCCACCGGCGAGATCGTGTTCTCGCCCGACGACGCCGAGAAGACCCGGGCGCAGGGCCGCGACGTGATCCTGGTGCGTACCGAGACGAGCCCGGAGGACATTCACGGCATGCATGCCGCGCAGGGCATCCTCACCGGGCGTGGCGGTATGACCAGCCATGCGGCGGTTGTCGCCCGCGGCATGGGCAAGCCGTGCGTTTCGGGCGCCGGCGGCCTGCGCATCGACTACAAGGCCGGCGAGTTCCGCGTCGCCGGCCGCAGCTTCCGCAGGGGCGACGTCATCACCATCGACGGCTCGACCGGTCAGGTGCTGGCCGGCGCCGTCGAGATGGTGCAGCCGGAACTGTCCGGCCATTTCGGCACCATCATGCAATGGGCCGATGCCATGCGCCGCATGAAGGTGCGCACCAATGCCGAGACGCCGGCCGACGCCCGCGCGGCGCGCTCCTTCGGCGCCGAGGGCATCGGCCTGTGCCGTACCGAGCACATGTTCTTCGACGACGAGCGCATCGTCTCGGTACGCGAGATGATCCTCGCCGACACCGAGGAGGATCGTCGCCGGGCGCTGGCCAAGCTGCTGCCAATGCAGCGCGCCGATTTCGTCGAGCTGTTCGAGATCATGGCCGGCCTGCCGGTCACCATCCGCCTGCTCGACCCGCCGCTGCACGAGTTCCTGCCGCACACGGAGGCCGAGGTCGCCGAGGTCGCCCGCGCCATGGGCGTCGACGCCGACCGGCTGCGCCGGCGCACCGAGGCGCTGCACGAGTTCAACCCGATGCTCGGCCATCGCGGCTGCCGGCTGGCCGTCTCCTACCCGGAGATCGCCGAGATGCAGGCGCGCGCCATCTTCGAGGCGGCGATCGAGGTCGGCGCCAGCAAGGGCGAGACGGTGGTGCCCGAGATCATGGTGCCGCTGGTCGGCCTGCGCGAGGAGCTTGATTTCGTCAAGGCGCGCATCGATGCCGTGGCGGCCGAGGTCAAGGCCGAGAAGGGCCGCCCCTTCGACTATCTGGTCGGCACGATGATCGAGCTGCCGCGCGCCGCCCTCGTCGCCGACCGCATCGCCGAGACCGCCGAATTCTTCTCCTTCGGCACCAACGACCTCACCCAGACCACCTTCGGCATCTCGCGCGACGACGCCGCCTCGTTCCTGTCGACCTACGAGGCCAAGGGCATCGTCCGCCAGGACCCGTTCGTCTCGCTCGATATCGACGGCGTCGGCGAACTGGTGCGCATGGCGGCGGTCAAGGGCAGGGCGACGCGGCCGGCGATGAAGCTCGGCATCTGCGGCGAACATGGCGGCGATCCGGCCTCGATTCGCTTTTGCGAGGCGGTCGGGCTCGACTATGTCTCGTGTTCGCCGTTCCGCGTGCCGATCGCCCGTCTCGCCGCCGCCCAGGCGGCGCTGGCCTCCAGGGACGGCTGATCGTCACCCCGGGCGCGCCGACGGGGAGTTGCCTTGGCGGGCAATCGCGCCCATCTGGAATGAATGGCCGGCGGGTTTGAGATTCTCGAGACAGCGGTGCGGTCGGGCGCCGCCGCGCTCAACCTGCTGGTTGCCATGCAGCTTGCGCGGGTCCGCCCGTTGCGGCCGGTCCTCGTCTGCGGCGCGTTTTTCGCGGCCGGCGTCGCCGCCTACATCCTGCTGTCCTTTGCGCCGGTTGCCGCGGCACTGGGCCCGGCCGCGCTGGCGCTGGTGCCGCTCGCCGTCTTCAACCCCGCCTTCTTCTGGTGCTTCGCGCTGGCGATCTTCGACGACGCCTTCGAATGGCGATGGTGGCACGGCCTGCCTTTCGCGCTGCTGCTGGCGTTTCTGCTGATCCGACTGGCGGCGGGCCCGGTTGGATTTCCGCTCATGGTCGTTCCGCAGGCCCTGGTACTGCTGCTGCTCGCCCATGTCGTCGTCCTCGCCATCCGCGACATCGGCGGCGACCTGGTCGACGCACGCCGGCGCCTGCGCGTGGCGCTCGCCGTCCTCATCCCGATGGTCGGCATTCCGACCGCGGCGGCCGAAATCTACGAGACGCGCGCCGCGCTGCCCGGCTGGCTCGGCAGCCTGCAGGCGGTCGTCATCCTGGCGCTGTCCTTCTTGTTCGCCTTGTGGATCACCCGCATCCGCGCCGAGATGCTGGTCCCCGGCGGAGCCGGTCCGCGGCCGCAGCCGGAGAGGCTGGGTCCCGCCGACCGGATCGAACTCGACCGCCTGCGCGCCCTCGTCGCGCAAGGCGTCTGCCTCGAACCCGGCCTTTCCATCGGCTCCCTCGGCGCCCTGGTCGCAATCCCCGAACACCGTGTGCGCCGCCTGATCAACCAGGGTCTCGGCTATCGCAACTTCGCCGCCTTCCTCAACGACCACCGCATTGACGAGGCCCGGCGCCGGCTGGCCGATCCGGCGCGGGCGCGCGAACAGGTGATCACGATCGCCTTCGAACTCGGCTATGCCTCGCTGGCGCCGTTCAACCGGGCCTTTCGCGAGCGGGTCGGCATGAGCCCGACCGAGTTCCGCGCCGCGGCGCTCGCGCGGCCGCGCGAAACTGGAAAACGCCGATCGAAATCCGAAAAGACGCCGCGATCCTGAAATCCGCGCGGACGCCGCCCGACCGCCTGCGCAAATCTGCCTCATCCTCAATGATTGGAGGCAGAAGCCCGTGAACGACATTCATCAGCCCCTTGCCGAACTCGTCTCGTTCGTCCGGCAGGCCTATCCGTTCATCCTGCAGCAGGACCTCTACCGCTACCTCATCGGGGCCGGCGGGACGTTCCTTCTCGTCAACACCGCGCTCGCCGGCTGGCTTTCCGCGCGCAAGATCCGCGCCGACAGGCCGTCCGCCCGGCAGATGCTGAGGGAGTTCGTCGCCTCGCTCAGGACCGTGCTGATCTTTTCGCTCATCGGCCTGTCGATTGCGCTGGCGGCGAGGGCGGGAGTGATCCGGGTGATCGAATCACCGGCCGAGTTCGGCTGGTGGTATTTCGGTTTCAATGTCGTGGCCCTGATCGTCGGGCACGACGCATGGTTCTACTGGACCCATCGTCTGATGCACCGGCCGCGGCTGTTCCGCTGGTTTCACCGCCTGCATCACCGCTCGAACAACCCCTCGCCATGGACCTCCTACGCCTTCGACGCCAGCGAGGCGGTGGTCAACGGTCTCTATCTGCCGCTCGCCATGCTGCTGATGCCGACCAGCATCCCGGCCGCCTTCGTCTTCACCGCTCACATGATGCTGCGCAACGCCATCGGCCATTGCGGCTACGAGGTGTTTCCGGCCCGCGGCGATGGCCGGCCGCTGCTCGGCTGGCTGACCAGCGTCACCCATCACGATCTCCACCATGCCCGAGCCGGCTGGAACTTCGGTCTCTACTTCACCTGGTGGGACCGCCTGATGGGCACCGAACATCCCGACTACCACCGTCACTTCGCGGCCGCCGTGGGCCGGCCGCTGGCATTGCCGACGGGCGGCAGCACGGCCTGAGGGCGCGCCGCCCCGGAGGGCGTTGGCGTAGGTTCGGGAACCGGCCATTGCATGGCGCCCCGCTTGCGCCTATCTGCGGTCGGTGGCGGCGCCCCATCTTCGGCGGGCGCGGCAGCGAGCGGGGTGGTGCCGATGCGGCCGACGGGAATCCTCTTCGACAAGGACGGAACGCTGTTCGACTTCGAGGCGACCTATGCGCCGGCCTGCGCGCGCGTCGTGCGCGCGCTTGCCGGCGGCGACGAGGAGCGCGCCGCGCGCATGGCCGCGGCGGTCGATTTCGATCTCGCGGCCGAGCGCTTCCGGCCGCACTCGGTGGTCATTGCCGGCTGTGCGGCCGACCTGGCGCGCGCCTGGCGGGCGCTCATGCCAACTGCGCCGGGCGCGGCCTTCGAGCGCCGCATCGATGACCTGTTCGAGCTCCACACGCGCGACACCGCGCGGCTGTTTGCCGGCGCCATGGCGGCGCTCGGCCGGCTCGCCGGCGGCGGCATGCGTATCGGCCTGGCCACCAACGATGCCGAGGCCAATGCGCGCGCCCATCTGCGGGCGGCGGGCCTCGATGACCTGATCGGTTTCGTCGCGGGCTATGATTCCGGCCACGGCGCCAAGCCGGAACCGGGAATGATCCACGCCTTCGCCCGCCATTGCGGCTGCTCCAGCGAGCGCGTCGTCATGGTCGGCGACAGCCTGCGCGACATGGCCGCCGCCCGCGCCGCCGGCGCCGTCGCCGTCGCGGTCACCACCGGCCCGGCGACGGCCGCCGAGCTGGCGCCGTTCGCCGACGCCGTGATCGGCGGCCTCGACGAACTGGCTGCCCTGCCGCTGATCGGCCTTACTGAAGCAACGGCGTGACGATCCGCTGGTCGTTGCCGATAAGGCTCAGCACGCCGGCATAGGATCGGGTGAAATCGACGACGTTGTCGCTCACCTCGGCCGCCTCGACGATCGACACGGCCGCCTCGCGCTCGCTCAGCAGCACGAAGAACAGCCCGGCGTCGCCGTCGGCGCCGTCGGCGCCGTCGCGCAGCGCCGCGGCGCGGCTGTTCAGTGGACCGAACAGCACCGACGGGACCTCGAACAGAAACTCGCATCCGACCTGCCTGGCCGCGCGCAGCACCGTGTCGAGGAAGCGGTCGCCCATCGACGGGCTGCCATCGGCGGATAGCAGCACCTGCGTCAGCCTGGCCGGACCGGATTCGTCGACTGTCGTGGCGCCGCCGGCTTCACCCGGTTCGCACGCCATGCGAGCGGCCGCGCCGGCAGGGCGGGCATGGGTTTCCCCGTTCAAGCCATTCATGTCGCTACTCCCTGACCCCGAGCCCGCGGGCGCCGATGAAAGCCGCCGAGGGCGGCGCCAATTGGGCGAAAACAAGGATTCTGCGCGACAATGCCGGCCGCCGCGCCAGGCGTGCCGCGGCTGCCGGATGGCGCGGTGGCAAGCCGCTTTGCGGCCCGCGCCGGAATCACTATGGTCGGGCTCTCCGAAGGCCCGCGCGAATCGCGGGGCCGGTGGCGCGCGGAGCGGCCGATGGGCGGTTACTACGAAAGGCGATGGTCGCGCGCGGCGCTGTGCTGCCAGCGCCTGGCGCTGGTCGCCATCTGCTATCTGATCATCGCCATCCTGCTGCACCGGTTCGGCGAGGTGACGACGCCGCAGTTCTTCTGGCTGGTGGCCTTCGGGCTGGCCCTCTTGGTCATGAGCCTGCTGCTCGGCATGCGGGCGATCGCCGAACTGTGGAGCGCCGGCCGGCGCGGCGGCAAGGCGACCGTGCGCGGCATCCTGCTGTCGGTGCTGGCGCTGCTTCCTTTCGTCTGGGCCGGCTGGCTGGCGCTGCGCCATCCGCCGCTGAGCGATGTCGCCACCAGCGCGCACACTCCTCCGGTCTTCGTCGAGATCGCCCGTGTGCGCGCCAATGGCGTGGCGGCGGGCATGAACCCGCTCGCCGCCTATGAGGCCGGCTACGGCGAACTGGTCGCCGCCGCCTATCCTGCCGTCGCCTCGCGCCGCTACAACACCGGCGCCGAGCGCATCTATGCGGCCATCCGCGCGCTGCTCGCCGATCGCGGCTGGACGCTGGTGGTCGTGCGCGGTGCCCCGCAGGCCGAGCCGCCTTCGGCCGAGGATGAGCCGGCGGACCGCCCGCGGCCGGGCGCCAGCGAGGAGGGCATCGTCGCGGCGGCGCCGGTCGACATCGAGATCGAGGCCGTCGCTTCGAGCCTGATCTTCGGCTTCAGGACCGATGTGGCGATCCGCATCGTCACCGAGGCCGAGGCGACACTGGTCGACATGCGCTCGGCCAACCGCTACGGGCCGCACGATCTCGGCTCCAACGCCCGCCTCATCACCACCTTCCTCGGCGATCTCGACCGGGCGCTGGCGGGCCTGGCCGGCGAGGGTTGAGCCGGCTGGATCTATTCGGCCCCGGGTTCGGTTGCCTCGTAGCTGGCGTCGAGCGACGGCGGACCGTCGCTGGCGATGCGGCCGGCCGCCAGCAGCTCCTCGACATGGGCAAGCACTGAAAGGGCGGCGGCGCCGTGCAGCCGCGGGTCGGTGTCGCGGTAGATCGAGGCGACGACACGCGCGATCGTCCGGTCGCCGGCGCGGATGCGGCCGAGGATCGCCGCCTCGCGCATCCGGCGGTGCGTCCTCAGCGCCCGCACGAAATCGCGGGCGTTGTCGAGCCGGCCGCCATGGCCGGGAAGATAGGTCGTCTCGGCGCGCGCCAGCAGCGTCTCGAGCGATGCCATGTAGTCGGCCATCGAGCCGTCCGGCGGCGCCACGATCGAGGTCGACCACGCCATCACGTGGTCGCCTGAGAACAGGATGTCGCGGCCGGCGAGGGCAAAGCACATGTGGTTGGCCGCGTGGCCGGGGGTATGGACCGCTTCGAGCGCCCAGCCGTCGCCGGCGACGACCTCGCCATGGGCGAGCGCCTGGTCCGGTTCGAAATCGCGGTCGCCCGAGGCGTCGAGCGGGTTGATCTCGCCGAGATGGAGGTCGCGGGCGGCCCGGTGCGGCCCCTCGCCGAGGAGCGGCGCGCCGGTGATCCGCGCCAGCCGGCGCGCCAACGGCGAATGGTCGATATGGGTGTGGGTGACGAGAATGTGGCTGACCGGGCGCCCGCCGATCGCCGCCACCAGCGCGGCCAGATGGTCCGCGTCGTCCGGCCCCGGATCGATCACCGCCACCGACCGTCCGCCGACGACGTAGCTGTTGGTGCCGTGGAAGGTGAACGGTCCGGCATTGGCCGCCGTCACCCGCAATATGCCGTCGCCGACCCCCACCGCCCGGCCATGGGCGGGTTCGAACTCGGTATGGAACGCCAGATCGGCCATCGGCTGGGGTTGTCCCTCGTGCCGGCGCTTGCCGCCGCCGGGCTATGGCAATATAGGGTTCGGCGAACCCGTTACAGCCCCCGGAGGACGAAATGAAGACACTTGCCGCCGCGACCCCGGCCAAGGCCCCGCTGGCCGTCAGCCTTGCTTCCGATCGGCCGGTGCCGCGCTACGCCTGGTACGCCCTCCTGGCGGTCGGCGGCACGCTGCTGATCACGCTGGCGGCCAAGACGCAGGTGCCGTTCTGGCCGGTGCCGATGACGCTGCAGACGCTGGCGATCTTCGCGCTCGCCGCCGCCTACGGCATGCGGCTCGCCGGTGCCACGCTGCTGCTCTACCTGGTCGAGGGGGCGCTCGGCCTGCCGGTCTTCGCCGGCACGCCGGAGAAGGGCATCGGCCTTGCCTACATTGCCGGTCCGACCGGCGGCTACCTTGCCGGCTTCCTGGTCATGGCGCTGATCGCCGGCTGGGCCGCCGACCGCGGCTGGAGCACGAGCCCGGCGAGACTCGGCGCGGCCATGCTGGCCGGCGAGGTCGTCATGCTGGCCATGGGAGCGGCCTGGATCGGCGTCCTGTTCGGCGTCGACAAGGCCTTCGCCTGGGGTGTCGGCCCGTTCATCGTCACCGATCTCGTCAAGCTGGTCATCGCCGCCTGCCTGGTGCCGGCAATCTGGACGCTGTTGCGCCGCCCCGCCGGCTGAGGCGTCCGGCCTTCCTCACCGCGAGAAGCCGCGCCGCCCGCGCGGCTTTTTGCGTGTCGGCGCCGCCATCCTTCACCCGCTGTTAACCATGTCGCCCAATAGTGCGACATCGTGGCCGGCTGCGTCCGTCGCGCGGGGGCGAGGAAGTTATGTTGACTTGCGGCGGCGATGGCGAGGAAAGATGCACGCGACCCGAAAGGCGATCATCGACGCCTACGGCAAGGATGCGACGATCGAGCTGCTGTTCGGCGTGCTCGACGGGCTGCCGCTGCCGCTGACCATCGACGACGGCGATGGCGTCACCCTGTTCGCCAACCGGGCCAGACGCGACCGCGACGACCCCGCCGGTCCTGCGCGGCCACCCGACAATGGGCTTGGTGGCTCCGTCATCCGCCTGCCGCGCGCCATCGAGGAATTGATCCGCAAGAGCGAGGCCGAGATGCGGCGCTGGTCGGTCGATCTCGACGCCGACCGCCGGGTCACGGCCGATCTGGAGATCGAGCCGGGCCTGTGGCAGGGCATCGGCCGCGACATCGCCAGCGGCACGCCGGTCGCGCGCATGAGCGCGGTGTTCGAGGAAGCCGCCGACGCGATGAAGCAGGGCCTCATCGTGTTCGGCCCCGACCGCGTCGAGTTCGCCAACGCGCCGGCGCGGCGCATGCTCGGCATCCCGCCTGAGATTGTCGCCAGCGGCGCCACGCTTGACGACTTCATCGCCTATTGCGAGGAACGCGGCGATTTCGGCGAGGGCGAGGAGGCGGCCGCCACCATCGCCCGCATCCGCCAGTGCATCGCCGACGGCCGGGGCTACGAGCTCGAACGGCGGGCCGGCGACCGCATGGTCAGGGTCGAGGCGGTGCCGCGCGCCAGGGGCGGGCTGATCGTCACCTATACCGACATCACCGACACGATCGGCCGCGAGGCGGAGCTGCGCGAGGCGCTGAGCCAGAACGAACTGTTCCGCACGCTGGTCGAGAACCTGCCGACCTCGCTCTACATCCGCGACGCCGAGCTGAAGCTCGTCTACGCCAATTCGGCCTGGGCCGACCTGACCGGCGTCGCCGTCGAGGACGCCATCGGCCGCACCGACTCGGAGGTCATGGGCAGCGACGGCGCCGCCTTCGACCAGATGAACCGGGAGCTGCTCGACCGGCTCGGGGCCGACGAATTCGAGGAACACCGCCGCGACGCCGACGGCGGTCTTCATCACTGGGTCGCCCGCAAGCGCGCCTTCATCGCCTCCGACGGGTCGGCCTACCTCGTCGGCGCCACGATGGACATGACCGAACTGCGCCAGCGCGAGGCGGCGCTGGAGGCGCTGCGCAGCGAGCAGCAGCGCATCGCGACGCTGCTCGACGAGGCGACATCGGCGATGGCGCAGGGTCTGATGGTGTTCGATTCCGATCAGATCGAATTCTGCACGCCCAAGGTCGCCGAGCTCCTCGAAATCCCGGCCTCGGTGGTGGCCCCTGGCGCCAGGTGGCGCGAATATTTCGAGTTCCTGTTCGAGCGCGGCGACTATGGCCGGGGCGAGGAAGCCGAGCGCAAGCTCGCCAGCGTGCTCGCTCAGATCGAGGCCGGCGAACCTCACCGCATCGAGCGCCAGGCGCCGTCCGGCCGCAAGCTGCTGATCGAGGGCGAGCCGCGCGCCGGTGGCGGCGTCGTCGTCACCGTTTCCGACATCACCGAGGCCAAGCGGCGCGAGGCCGACCTCGAGGCGGCGCGCCGCGACATGGGGGATGCGAGGGACATGCTCTCGGCCACGCTCGAATCGCTCGACGTGGCCGTCGCCGTGTTCGATCCGGACGACCGCATCGTCGTCCACAATCCGGCCTATCTGCGCCTGTTCGGCAGCAACGCGGCGCGGCTGAAATCGGGCATGGACCTGCACGAGGTCGTCCGGCTGATGGTGACCGGCGATTTCTACGCCGTGCCCGAGGAGGACGCCGAGGAGGTGGTCGCGCGGTTCGTCGCCAAGACCCAGTCGGTGCTCGAATCGCAGACCCAGTCGCAGCTTTCCTCCGACGGCAGGGAATGGTTCGTGCTGGCGACGCGGCGCGCCAGCAGCGGCCACCTGATCGTCACGCGCCAGGATGTCACCGAGCTGATGCGCTCCAAGCAGGCCGCCGAATCGGCCGACCGTGCGAAGTCGGAGTTTCTGGCGAACATGAGCCATGAGATCCGCACGCCGATGAACGGCGTGATGGGAATGGCGGAGCTGCTGGCCAAGACCGAGCTGGACGCGCGCCAGCGCACCTTCGTCGACATCATCGTCAAGTCCGGGGCGGCGCTCTTGACGATCATCAACGACATCCTCGACTTCTCCAAGATCGACGCCGGGCAATTGGAGCTCGACCCGGCGCCGTTCCACCTGGCCGAGGCGATCGAGGACGTGGCCACGCTGGTCTCCTCGAAAGTGGCCGAGAAGGACCTCGAACTGGCGGTCAGGATCGACCCGGCGCTGCCGGAGATGTTCGTCGGCGATGTCGGCCGCATCCGCCAGATCGTCACCAACCTGATCGGCAACGCCGTCAAGTTCACCGAGGCCGGCCACGTGCTGGTCGACGTGACCGGAGCATGGGCAGCCGATCAGGCGGGCGACCGGGCGGGCGACCGGGCGGGCGATCGGGCCGAGGGCGCGACGGGGGATCATGCCCCCGGCCAGGTGCCCGGCCAGGCCTCCGGTCATGCCCCCGGTCAGGAGATGGCGCTGACCTTCCGGGTCGCCGACACCGGCATCGGCATCCCGGCCGACAAGCACGACCGCATCTTCCAGAAATTCTCGCAGGCCGACGGCTCGGCGACGCGCCGCCACGAGGGCACCGGGCTGGGGCTCGCCATCTCCAAATCGCTGGTCGAATTGATGGGCGGCACCATCGGCTTCCACTCGGTCGAGGGCGAGGGCTCGACCTTCCACTTCACCGTCACCCTGCCGGTGCACGCCGCCGCCCAGCGCAAGCGCTCGGTGCCCGTCGACGTATCGGGCGCCCGCATCCTGGTGGTCGACGACAACGCCGTCAACCGCGCCATCCTGATCGAGCAGATGACCGCCTGGCGCTTCGATGTCGGCGCGGCCGCCTCCGGCCCGCAGGCGCTCGCCGTCATCGAGGCGGCCGCCGCCCGTGGCGTCGCCATCGACCTCGTCGTGCTCGACTACCACATGCCCGGCATGAACGGCGCCGACGTGGTGCGCGCCATGCGCGGCCCCCAGCCCGGGCCCCAATCCGGTTCCCAGTCCGGCCTCCAGTCCGGCCTCCAGTCCGGCCCCCAGCCTGGCCCCCAGCCTGGCCCCGACGGCGACGCCCATCCGGGCGCCGCCATCCCGGTCATCATGCTGACCTCGGTCGACCAGACCGAGGAGGGCCGCTCGTTCTCCTCGCTCGGCGTCGCCGCCCACCTGACCAAGCCGGCCCGCTCCTCGCTGTTCCTGGAGACCATCGTCTCGGTATTAAGCGAGGCGCGCGCCCGCAGCCAGGGCTCGTCGGGCGCCTCCGAGGCGATCGCCGCCCTGCGCTCCATCGCCGGCCTCGCCCCCGCCATGGGCCAGGCAATGGGCCAGGCAATGGGCAAGGCAATCGGCCAGGCGGGGGATCAGGCGACGGATCAGGCCATGGGCCAGGCCATCGAACCGGCGCCAGCCGCCGCCGCCCATGCCATCGACGCGGCCATCGACGCGGCCATCGACGCGGCCATCGACGATACCGCCGATGAGACCGCCCATGAGACCGCCCATGAGACCGCCGATGACACCATTGGCGAGACCGCCGATGGGGCCGCCGATGAGGCCGCCAGCCCCACCGCCGCCGGCACCCATGCCGGACCGGCCGCGCCCATCGCCGCCGCGCCGGCTTTCGCCGAAGCCGCCGCGCCGAACCAGCCGATGGGCGAACCCTGGCCAACGGACCTCGGGCCAACCGACTCCGGGCCAATCGACGCGGAGCCGCCCCTCGACATCCTCGTCGCCGAGGACAACGAGGTCAACTGCATCGTCTTCTCCCAGATCCTCGCCGCCACCGGCTGGAACTGGGCGATCGTGCGCGACGGCGCCCAGGCCGTCGCCGCCGCCGCCGCCCGCCGCCCGGCGCTGATCCTCATGGACGTCTCCATGCCGGTCATGAACGGCCTCGAAGCCACCCACGCCATCCGCGCCCGCGAGGCCGAGACCGGCGCCCGCAGAACCCCCATCATCGGGGTCACCGCCCACGCCCTCAAGGGCGACCGCGAAAAATGCATCGACGCCGGAATGGACGACTACCTCACCAAGCCCGTCTCGCCGCTGCGGCTCGAAGAGAAGATCGCGCGCTGGCTGAGCCCGCTTGCCCGCACCGGCACCGACGGCTGACCGGCCAGCCGCCGCGCCGGGCACTTTCCTGTTGAAAGGTCGGATTCGGGCGTGGCGCCCGGCGCGCGGTTCTGGCCTATCAGGATCGCCCCTTGGCACGGATGGGAGACAAAAGCCCGTGGAGAGGCTCATCCCGCCGAGCGGTAAAGCAGGGCGGACAAGATGGCGCGACAAAACAGACAGATAGAGCAAAAACCCGATTCATCTGGATCGGGTCTTGCCCCAGCAGCCAGCGGTCCGATCGTCGGCGTCGTCCGCCTGCCCCACGGGCGGAACCTCCCCTTGCCGGCCTATCAGAGCGCCGGCGCGGCCGGCATGGATATCGGCGCGGCGGTGACCGATGCGCTCGTCATCGCGCCGGGGGCGCGCGCGCTGGTGCCCACCGGCTTCGTCCTCGAACTGCCGCCCGGCCACGAGGGGCAGGTCCGGCCACGTTCCGGCCTGGCGCTCAAGCACGGCATCACCTGCCTCAACAGTCCCGGCACCATCGACTGCGACTATCGCGGCGAGGTGATGGTGCTGCTCGTCAATCATGGCGGTGCCCCGTTTGTCGTGACGCGCGGCATGCGCATCGCCCAGCTGGTGGTGGCGCCGGTGGCGCGGGCAGGAATCGAGGAACGCGGGTCAGCCGCGACGACGACGCGCGGCGGCGGCGGGTTCGGCTCGACCGGCGCCGGCTGAGGCCGGCGATGGCGCCCGGCGCGCGCGGCCGCCCTGCCGCGGTGTTCCGGCGAGACTGAGAACGGCGATGTCGACCGGGCCGGCGACCCCGTCGACCCGCGCCCGCGCCGTTGTTGCTGACAGGGCGCCGTCATAGCCCTGAGCGCAGGCCTCGGCCCAGGCTGCCGCATCGGCCAGGCAGGCGCTCTTCAGCCGCTTGTTGTGCTTTTCGAGCTTGGCCGACAGGTTGACGGCCGGTCCGATGACGGTCATCTCGAGCCGGTCGCCGCGGCCGACCGCGCCCCAGTTGACCTCGCCCGCGGCGATGCCGATGCCGATCGACAGCGGTCCGGTGGCGGCGAAGGCCGGCTCCCCGTCCGGCCAATGGACGACGTCGGCCAGGATCGCCTCGGCCGCCCGCATGGCGTCGGCGGCAGGGGTGCGCGGTGCGCCGTCGGCGCCGTCCTCGATGCCGAAGCTGGCCATGATGCCGTCGCCCATGAACTTGTCGATGACGCCGCCATGGCGGCGGATCAGCGGGATCACCCGCCCCTGATAGGCCGACAGCACCTGCATGACGGTGTCGGCGTCGAGGCGGGCGGCGAGCCGCGTGAAGCCGCGCAGGTCGACATTGAGAATCGCCACCCGCCGCTTCTCGCCGTGGCCGGCCTCAAGCTGCGCCCGCGCCGAGCGGATGCCGCGGGCAACCGAGGAATCAAAGAAGCGCGACAGCTCCGCCGCCGCCGCCTGCTCGGCGATCGCCGTGACCAGCAGGTTGCTCGAACCATTGACGGCGATCGCCAGGATGGCGGTGACGAAAAGGATCGACAGGATCTTGTCGACCTCGGCGCCGATCAGGATGGTGTTCGAGGTGAGGTACTCGACATAGGAGCGGGTCAGCATGTTGTCGCCCGGATCGATGCGGGTGACATAAACGATCATCGCCGCCCAGCCGAGGGCGGCCACCAGCCCGGCCAGCAGCACGAATTTTGGGTTGAAGCGCAACGCCCTCAGCGCGATGAAGATGAAGACATAGAGCAGCGACGGCGCCTTGAGGATGAACGAGGCCGGCTGGCCGTACTGGATGTGGAAGCTGACCATCAGACCGTAGAGCAGGGCGAAGTCGAACAGGATCGAGAAATAGCCCGCCCAGTCGGGCGGCTCGCGCAGCCAGCCCCAGGCCAGGCCGATGACGGAAAGCACCAGATAGGTGGCCAGCACATAGGGCACCGGGGCAATGGTGTCGTCGGGGTAGGTCTTGGGCGAGACGGCGTAGATTACCCAGAAGATCAGGATGATGGAGAGCTGGATGGAGCGCAGCAGCACCTCGTTGGCCCATTCCCGCTCGCGGATGCGGTCGACCACGCGCGGCGGCAGGCCGGACAGGTCCGGCCGCCTCAGGAAGTTCTGCCAGGCGAATTGTGCGATGCGCATGCACGGGGTTCCGGCGCGCGACGTTCAGTGCTCGTCAAGCCTAGCATAGCCGGCTTTCACGCGGCATCAATTGCCGGCGCGCCGGCCGTGATCGGCCAGGGTGGTCGGCAGGAGATGGGCGTCGCCAGGCGGACCGATTCGATTGGCCTTTGGCGCCGCGAGACCCTATATTTAAAAGAATGGCGCGGGGCGATTCGGGGATCGGCCGGACGCGTCACCGCGGTGCGGTTCTCGGGACAACGGGACATGGACGAAAGACCGGACAAACCGGCCGACTACGGTGCCGATTCGATCAAGGTGCTGAAGGGCCTCGACGCGGTGCGCAAGCGCC
The DNA here is from genome assembly GCA_016861165.1 of Alphaproteobacteria bacterium. Classification (GTDB taxonomy): domain Bacteria; phylum Pseudomonadota; class Alphaproteobacteria; order Rhizobiales; family Rhizobiaceae; genus BOKV01. The sequence goes on from BOKV01000013.1 coordinate 85,770, forward strand.
CCGGCATGTATATCGGCGACACCGATGACGGCTCCGGCCTGCACCACATGGTCTACGAGGTCGTCGACAACGCCATCGACGAGGCGCTGGCCGGACATGCCGACCTCGTCACGGTGACGCTCAACGCCGACGGCTCGTGCACGGTGACCGACAACGGCCGCGGCGTGCCGACCGGCATCCACAAGGGCGAGGGCGTGTCGGCCGCTGAGGTCATCATGACCCAGCTCCACGCCGGCGGCAAATTCGACCAGAACGCCTACAAGGTGTCCGGCGGTCTGCACGGCGTCGGCGTGTCGGTGGTCAACGCGCTGTCGAGCTGGCTCAGGCTCAAGGTCTACCAGAACGGCCATATCCACGAGATGAGCTTCACCAACGGCGTGGCCGACGCGCCGCTGAAGGTTACCGGCGAATGGCATGGCCGTTCCGGCACGGAGGTGGCCTTCCTCCCGTCGCCGGCAACGTTCACGATGACCGATTTTGACTACCACACGCTGGAGCACCGCCTGCGCGAGTTGGCCTTCCTCAACTCCGGCGTGCGCATCCGCCTGACCGACCGGCGCGGGGTCGAGGAGAAGTCCGAGGAGATGCTCTACGAGGGTGGGCTCGAGGCCTTCGTGCGCTGGCTCGACCGCACCAAGCACCCGCTCATCGACAAGCCGGTCTATCTGCGTGGCGAGCGTGACGGCATCACCATCGAGGCGGCGCTGTGGTGGAACGATTCCTACCATGAGAACGTGCTGTGCTTCACCAACAACATCCCCCAGCGCGACGGAGGCACCCATCTGGCCGGTTTTCGCGGCGCGCTCACGCGCCAGGTCACCGGCTACGCGGAAAGTTCCGGCATCCTCAAGAAGGAGAAGGTGCAGCTCACCGGCGACGATTGCCGCGAGGGCCTCACATGCGTGCTGTCGGTCAAGGTGCCCGATCCGAAATTCTCTTCCCAGACCAAGGACAAGCTGGTCTCCTCTGAAGTGCGCCCGGTCGTCGAAGGCTTGGTCAACGAAGGGCTCAACCGCTGGCTTGAGGAGAACCCGGCCGAAGCGCGGGTGGTTGTCTCCAAGGTGGTCGAGGCGGCGGCCGCCCGCGAGGCGGCGCGCAAGGCGCGTGAACTGACGCGGCGCAAGGGGGCGCTCGACATCGCCTCGCTGCCGGGCAAGCTCGCCGACTGCCAGGAACGCGACCCGGCCAAGTCGGAACTGTTCCTGGTCGAGGGCGATTCGGCCGGTGGCTCAGCCAAGCAGGGCCGCAACCGCGCCTTCCAGGCGGTGCTGCCGCTGCGCGGCAAGATCCTCAATGTCGAACGCGCCCGCTTCGACAAGATGCTGGGCTCCCAGGAGATCGGCACGCTGATCACCGCGCTCGGCACCGGCATCGGCAAGGACGAGTTCAACCTCGGCAAGCTGCGCTACCACCGCATCATCATCATGACCGATGCCGATGTCGACGGCGCCCATATCCGCACGCTGCTTCTGACCTTCTTCTTCCGACAGATGCCCGAGCTGATCGAGAAGGGCCATATCTACATCGCCCAGCCGCCGCTCTACCGGGTGACGCGCGGCAAGTCGTCGCGCTACCTGAAGAACGAGCGGGCGCTGGAGAACTATCTGATCGAGGGCGGGCTAGAAGAGGCGCGCCTGGAACTGGCCAATGGCGAGATCAGGACCGGGGCGGACCTGCGCCAGGTGGTCGACACCGCGCTTGCCGCTCGCGCGCTCATCGACAATCTGCACACGCGCTATGACAAGAACGTGGTCGAGCAGGCGGCGATCGCCGGTGCCCTCAACGCAGAACTGATGAGCGATGCGGCGCGGGCGCGGACGGCGGCCGAATATGTGGCGCGCCGGCTCGACGCCATCGCCGAGGAGACCGAGCGCGGCTGGACCGGCCAGACCGGCGTCGACGGCGCCCTGATTTTCGAGCGCACCGTGCGCGGGGTGCGCGAAATGGTGGCCATCGACATGGCGCTGATCGGTTCGGCCGACGCCCGCCGCCTCGACCAGATGGCTGGCCCGCTGCGGGAAGTCTACGGCCGGCCGCCGACCTTCCACCGGCGTGACGAAGGCCAGATGGTCGCCGGCCCGCGCGCGCTGCTGGCGGCCGTCTTTGCCGCCGGGCGCAAGGGCGTCACGCTGCAGCGCTACAAGGGGCTTGGCGAGATGAACCCCAGCCAGTTGTGGGAGACCACGCTCGACCCGGACGTGCGCTCGCTCCTGCAGGTGCGCATCGCCGACGCCGCCGACGCCGACGACCTGTTCTCGCGGCTGATGGGCGAGGAGGTGGAACCGCGCAAGCTGTTCATCCAGGACAACGCGCTCTCCGTGGCCAATCTGGACATCTGAGCGCGGCGGGCGCGGGGTCCCGCGCGCCTGTCGCAATGATCGCCGGCTTTGGCCGCCCGCAGCGCCGCCAGTTCGCCGTCTCGCCGCTTGCCGGGCGGGTAGATTGGTCGTGCTCTCGCTCCCCGCGGCGGTTTCCATCGCGTCAAACCATTCCACCGTGCATGTCCGGCGTGCCCTCCAAGGGAACGCAGCGCCGGGTTGGCCGTGATCGGACGGCGGCCGGATGTTTCACAATGTAACCGTCACAATTTTCCGGGTGGCGGCACCGGCGGCGTCCGCATAAGGCGGGACGCATGAGCGAGCTTGCAGTGCCGACGCAGCGAACCATGGGACTGGCCGAATGGGCCATGCTGGTCACGCTCAGCGTGTTGTGGGGCGGCTCGTTCTTCTTCGTCGGCGTGACCGTGCGCGAGCTGCCGCCGCTGACCATTGTCGCCCTGCGCGTCGCCATTTCGGCCGGCGTGCTGTGGCTCGCGTGCCGCGCCGCCGGCCTGGCGGTGCCGCGTCAGGCGCAAGTGTGGGCCGCCTTCCTCGCCATGGGGCTCCTCAACAACGCGATCCCGTTCTCGCTGATCGTGTGGGGCCAGACCCAGATCGCCAGCGGCCTTGCCGCCATCCTCAACGCCACGACGCCGCTGTTCACGGTTGTCGTCGCCCATTTCCTGACCGCCGACGAGCGGATGCGCTGGCACCGCCTCGCCGGTGTCGCGATCGGGCTCGCCGGCGTCGCGGTCATGATCGGGCCGGCGGCGCTGGCCGGCTTCGGCCTGTCGATCCTCGCCCAGTTCGCCATTCTCGGCGCGGCGCTCTCCTATGCCTTTGCCGGCGTCTTCGGCCGGCGCTTCGCGGCCATGCGTTTGAGCCCGATGGCGACCGCCGCCGGCCAGGTCACGGCGTCGACGGCGGTGCTGCTGCCGCTGGCGCTTGCCGTCGACCGGCCGTGGACGCTGGCCATGCCCGGTCTGCCCGTATGGGCGGCGCTCATCGGCCTGGCGGTACTGTCGACGGCGCTTGCCTATGTTCTCTATTTCCGCATTCTCGCGGCCGCCGGCGCCACCAACGTGCTGCTGGTCACGCTGCTGGTGCCGGTCAGCGCCATTCTGCTCGGCTGGCTCGTGCTGGACGAGCGGCTGGAGCCGCGCCATTTCGCCGGGATGGCTCTGATCGGCGCCGGACTGGCGGCAATCGACGGCCGTCTGCCGCGCCTTGTCGGCAGGCGGCTGGCCGGTGGGTGGCTCAACCCCGCAGTGCCGCCAGCAGCTCGCTCCCGGAAAGCCGCGGCAGCGCACCGGCGGCGAAGGCGGCCGTGACGAGTTCGACCATGCGGGCATTGACCGGCGTCGGCACGCCCGTCTTTTGCCCCAGGCGGACGATCTCGCCGTTGAGGAAGTCGATCTCCGGCGGTCGCCCGGCGGCCAAGTCCTCGGCCATCGAGGAACGCGCCTCATCGTCGATCTTCAGCATGCCGGCGGCGGCGATGGCGAACAGCCGGTCGGGCAGGCGCAGCAGGAACGGGATCATTGGCGGCCAGACCTTGCCGATGCGCGCCGGACGGATGCCGGCTGCCTTCAGCACCGTCAGCGCCTCAGCCACACAGAGGGCCAGCGCCAGGCGGTAGTCGCGTCCGGAGAGCTGCGCCTTCAATGGCAGGCCGGACAGAGCGTTGACGCCATTGTTGAGGTTCATCAGGAGCTTGGCCCACAGCACCGGCTCGATGCGGTCGCTGGTCAGCGCGCCCATCCCCGCTTCGGTCAGACGGCTGGCGATCGCCGCGGCCGGGCCGCCGGCTTCGACGATGATCGTCCCCTCCGAACCGCAGTGGAAGCGGTTGGAGCCGACGAGCGAGACGTTGAACGGCACCATCGCCGCCAGCACGCGGTGGCGGGGCAGGGCGCGGCGCAGCCGCTCGGCATTCGACACGCCGTTCTGCAGGCTGACGACGGTCGCCTTCGGTCCGATCACGCCGGCGAGCGCCATGCCGGCACGCTCCGTGTCGGCACCCTTGACGCAGATGAAGACCATGTCTCGCTCGGCGAGCGCTGCTGCCTCGGTGGAAAAGACGAAACGGTCCGGGCCGACCTCGCGCGTCAGGCCGTCATAGCGGCTCACCGTCAGGCCGTGGGCAATGCGCTCGGCCATGGCCGGCCGGCCGACCAGGACGACGTCCTCACCTGCGGCCGCCAGCATGCCGCCGACATGGCAGCCGATCAGTCCCGCGCCGAAGATGCCGATGCGCACAGGCCGTGCCTCCCGCCGGCCCAGTGGGTCACAACGCGCCGACGATGGCAAGGCCGGCGGCGCCGAAGACGGTTGCCACGAAGCCGACCGAGGCGAGGGCGGCAGCAAGGCCGGCGGCGGCCCAGGCGCCGTCGCGCTCGCCGAGACCGAGGCTCATCAACACCACTGCGACGCCGGGCAGGAAATTGCCGAATGGTATCGGCAGGATGAGGATGATGCCCATCAGCACGGCGGCTGCGCCGATCAGTTGTTCGGCCTGGCGCTGCGGCAGGTACCAGAGGCGCGGGCCGGCCAGTCGCTCGAAGCGGCGCACCCATGGCAGCGCCTTGCCGATGATCGTGGCGAGCGTCTGCATCGACAGCTCGCGGCTGCGGATCGCCCGCGGCAGCAGCGGCTTGCGATAGCCGACGATGAGCTGCGCGGCGACGAGGATCAGCGGGATGCCGAACAAGGTTGATGTGCCGGGCGGCAGTGGCACCAGGTTGGGCGCGGCCAGCAGCAGCATCAGCGCGCCGAAACCGCGCTCCTTGAGCGCCCGCGTGACGTTGCCGAGGGCGACGCGGTCGCGCTCCGGGCGCACCAGCGCACGCAGGACGTCGGACAGACGTTGGGTGCGGGGCGCGGACGCCTCGCCGGCGGGGCTTTCGGGAATATCCATGGCGACGAAAGAGTGGTCCGCATCAGCACGGTCAAAGCCGCGCCAGGCACCTATGTGGGTGCGGGCAAAGGCGTGGCGCAAGAGCGGCGATCAAAATCCCCGGCGGATGTGGCAGGGATGCGCCATGCGCCGCGTTATCGGATTGGCAAGGATTTTGTGGATTAGGGTAGGCGCAGTGTCAAGCGCGCGACGGCAATGACTGCCATCCCGAATCGGCGCGATTCGGCAAGGAGAGGCAGATCATGGCAGTCGCACCAGCCCCGAGGCTGCAGGCTACGCCGGGTGTTGCGGTGGCAGAACCGGGTGGCGCCGAACGTCGTGGCGCCGGGCGCGAGGCGGCCCGTGACCTGTCGGAAATATGGATCGCCGGCAGCAAGGTGCCGATCACCTGCCTGGTGCGCGACATCTCGGCAACCGGGGCCCGTATCGAAGCGGCGACGGCGACGCTGCCGAACCGTTTCGTGCTCACCAATTTCGCCCGGCGCTGCCGTGTCGTGGTCGAAGTGGTGTGGCGCCGCGACCGCCATTGCGGCGTCCGCTTCATCACCCCGCCGAGGTCGCTCGAAGCCGTCGGACGCTGAACCGGCCGGCGCGAAGAGAGCACGCATGCCGCTTTGAGGCATTCGCACCGGCGCACGCCCGCCCTATCGTGACGGCAAGCGCCGGCCTGGCGCGGCCCGGGTGAGCACCGTGACGACCATTCCCGCATTCTCCAGTTCGAACCGCAAGATCGACCCGTCGCGCCGGCCGCGCAGGCGACCGGACGGAACGCCCGACGACAACGACCGCGTCGAGATCGGCCCGACCGCGCTTGCTTTCGCGGCCTGGGCGAAGGCGGGATTGGAGCCGCCCAATGTCGAGGCGATGCGCCGCTACCGCCTCGACCGGCTGACGGCGGAACTGCGCCGGCGCGACTATGCCGGCCTGCTGTGCTTCGACCCGCTCAACATCCGCTACGCCACCGATTCGACCAACATGCAGCTGTGGGTGGCGCACAATCCGTCGCGGGCCTGCTTCGTCTCGGCCGACGGCCATGTCATTGTCTGGGAGTTCGCCCGCTGCGATCACCTGCTTGCTCATCTGCCGCTGGTCAGGGAGGTACGCTTCGGCGCCTCGTTCTTCTACTTCCTCTCCGGCGACCGGGTCGATGAGCATGCGGCGAAATTCGCCGCCGAGATCGACGACCTCCTGCGCGTCCATGGCGGCGCCAACCGCCGGCTCGCCGTCGACCGCATGGACCCGGCCGGTGTCGTGGCGCTGAAGGCGCGCGGCATCGACCTCAGGGACGGCCAGGCGGTGACCGAGATCGCCCGTTCCATCAAGGGTCCCGACGACATCAGGGCGATGAAATGCGCGGTCCATTCGTGTGAACTGGCGATGGCGCGCATGCAGGCCGAACTGCGTCCCGGCATGACCGAGAACGACCTGTGGTCGATCCTGCACGCCGACAACATCCGCCACGGCGGCGAATGGATCGAGACGCGCATCCTCGCTTCCGGCCCGCGCACCAATCCGTGGTTCCAGGAATGTGGGCCGCGCGTCATCGAGAACGGCGACATCGTCGCCTTCGACACCGACCTGATCGGTGTTTACGGCATGTGCTGCGACATCTCGCGGACATGGCTGTGCGGCGATGCCGCGCCGAGCGAGGAGCAGAAGCGTGTCTACCGGGCCGCACACGAGCAGGTGCATCGCAACCTCGAACTGCTGCGCCCCGGCCTCTCCTTCGGCGAGTTCACCCACTCGGCCCATCTGGGCGGCGAGGAATACCGGGCGCAGCGCTACAGCGTGCTCGCCCATGGCGTCGGCCTGTGCGACGAATATCCGAGCCTCTACTATCCCGAGGACTGGGCCGATACCGGCTATGACGGCGTGTTCGAGCCGGGCATGGCGATCTGCGTCGAAAGCTATTGCGGCCTCGTCGGCGGCAAGGCCGGAGCCAAGCTGGAACAGCAGGTGCTGATCACCGAGGCCGGCATCGAGGACATCACCTCATACCCCTTCGAGCCGGCACTGCTCGACTGAGCGGCGGCCGCGGCCCGGCAGCGGCGGCAGTGGCGGCGCGGTCGCATTTTCGCCTTTGTTGTGGGCCACAGGCGCCGCAATCGGACGTCGCGCCGCCGGCGGAGCGCAGACCGGCGTGCATTTCGGGGAACCTCCATGAAGAGACTCGTTATCGTCGCCGCGGCATTGTCGCTGGCCGCCTGCCAGACCGCTACCGACCCGCTGACCGGGCGGCCGCAGGTCAACAACACGGCGGCCGGCGCCACGCTTGGCGCGGTCACCGGCGCGCTGACGGGCCTGCTCGTCGCCAAGGACAAGAGCGGCGGCGACCAGCGCAAGGCGGCACTGATCGGCGCCGGCATCGGCGCGCTCATCGGCGGCTCGGTCGGCAACTACATGGACCGCCAGGAGGCCGAACTGCGCCAGCACCTGCAGGCGACCGGGGTCAGCGTCACCCGCCAGGGCGAGTACATCATCCTCAACATGCCGGGCAACGTCACCTTCGCCACCGACCAGGACCAGCTCAACCCGACCTTCTATCCGGTGCTCGATTCGGTCTCGATCGTCCTCAACAAGTACCCGCAGACCCTGCTCGACATCGACGGCCACACCGACAGCGTCGGCTCGCCGCAGTACAATCAGGCACTGTCGGAGCGGCGCGCCGTCTCTGTCGGCCAGTACCTTGCCTCGCGCGGCGTCGATCCGCGCCGCCTGCTCGTCGTCGGCTACGGCCAGACGCGGCCGATCGCGGCCAACGACACCGATCTCGGCCGCGCGCAGAACCGGCGCGTCGAGATCCGCATCTCGCCGCTGTCGTAGGCGGCTACCGCCCCGGACCGAGGATGACGGCTGCCCGCAGCGCGCCGCGGCCCCAGCGCGCCATGCGGTCGAACTGTTCATGGGCGATCGGCAGGTTGGCGGCGTCGGCGATGGTCTCGCCGATCTCATCCTCCACCCACGGGTCGTGGATCAGGATGTGGCGCCCGTCATCGCCATGGGCCAATACCCAGTGCGGCACCTTCTTGCCGAACATGTAGTAGGCGCTGACCAGCACCACGGCGACCTTGCCGGCGGCGATCGCGTCGCGGATGGTGTCGAGGCCGAACGGCCCGTAAGTGACCGGCAGCGCTAAGGCGCGGGCACGGGCATGGAAATCGGCCTGGGCCAGTGCCATCACCTTGCGGTTCTCCTCGCTGCGCACCGAATCGAGGAACAGCACGCCCTCCTCGGTGACGTAGATTTCGGCCGACAGGCCGGCCTCTGCGGCCGCCACCGCCAGGCCGTGCGGCTCGCAGCCGCCAAGCCCCGACATCATGAAGATGGTTGTCGCCTCGCGCCACAGCCGCACCTCGGCCACCGGATTGAGTTCGAAATCGGCGCGGTAGCGCGCCAGCGCCATCATCAGGCAGCACGAGCCGCAGGTGAACTCGGTCGTCTGCTCGTAATAGGGCGTCGGCGCGTTGAGCGGCACGTCGCCGCGCAACGTCTTCTCGAAACGCAAGGCGGGCATGTGGTCGGCATAGTAATCGAGATAGCGGCCGATCGGGCGATAGCCGAGCCGCCGGTAGAGGTCGATCGCCCGCTCGTTGTCCTCGCGCACTTCAAGGCGTAGCAGCAGCCGCCCGCGATCGAAGGCGAGTTCCTCGGCCGCCCGCACCAGGGCTTCGCCGATGCCCTTGCCGGCGCTGGCCGGGTCGACGGCGATCGAATAGAGGCGCGCCATCGCCGTGCCGCGCCTGAGCAGCAGCATGGCGTAGCCGACGACGGCGCCGCCGGCGCCCTCAAAGACGATCGTGGCCGCCGTGGCGCGGCCGAGCAACTCGCGGAACGAACGGCGCGAGATGCGGTCGGCATCGAAGCAGCGTTCCTCGATCGCCACGAGCGCGTCGAGGTCGGTGATGGTGGCGGGACGCAGGCAGGGGGACAGACGAAAGGGCATTTTTGTTCCCGGCGGCCGGGGACCGCTTCGCCCCTTGCTTTCGCGCCGCCGCCGGTTCGCGTCAAGCGAGTTCGTGCGCCCAGGGCGGATCGGCGCCGGCGCGCGAGACCGTCACCGCGGCGGCGCGGGCGGCCAGTTCGAGCGCCGGGCGCAGACGCTCCGGCTCGGCCGCGCCCAGTGCGGTCCGCCCGATGAGGCCGGCCCGGCGCAGGCCGGCGAGGAAGCCGGCGTTGAAGGTGTCGCCGGCTCCGACGGTATCGACGACCGTCGTGCGCACCGCCGCCACCGCTGTCTCTCCGTGGCGCGTCCTCGCCAGCGCGCCGTCTGCCCCGCGTGTCAGCACCACGACCGCCGTGCGGCCGGCGAGCCAATGGTCGGCGACCTCGCCGAAGGCGCGGCCCGGCGCCAGCCATGACAGATCGTCGTCGGACAGTTTGACGATATCGGCAATCGCCAGCATGCGGGCGAGGCGGCCGCGGTAGGCGGCCTCGTCGCTGACGAAGCCCGGCCGGATGTTGGGGTCGAGCGAGATCAGCCGGCGCGGCGCCTCGCGCGCCGCCAGCGCCTCGTAGGCCGAGCCGCACGGCTCGCCGATCAGGCTGATGGCGCCGAAATGAAGGGCGCTGACACGCGCCGGAACGACCGGCAGGTCGGCGGGCGCGAGCATGCGCCCGGCCGTGTTCTCGTCATAGAACCGGTACTGTGCATGGCCGTCTTTCAGACTGACGAAGGCGAGCGTGCTGGGCCGGTCGGAGCGCACGCACAGCGAATGATCGACCTTGGCCTGATCGAGTGCGGTGGCGAGCCGGGCGCCGAACAGGTCGTTCGACAGCCCGCACAGGAAGCCGGTTTCCTCGCCCATGCGCCCGAGCGCGATCGCCGTGTTGAAGACGGCGCCGCCGGCAGCCGGCAGGAATACTGCCTCGCCGCCCGGCAGCGCGCGCGGCAGCATGTCGATCAGCGCATCGCCGCAGCATAGGATCATGATCTGGCCGACCGGTCCGGCGTTTCCCGCATCAGCGTATTCTGATCGATCAGGTAACGATCGAAAAGGGGCAGGCTGGCGCCGCCGAGCGCGCGCGCGATCGGGCCGATGGAGCCGGCCTTGAGCCGCGGCAACGCGATGCCCTGGAGGTCCAGCCGCGAGAAGGCGGCGGCGGTCGCCGCGACCAGGCGGGCGCGGATGTCGGCCGGAAAGCCGCCGTCGATCATCGCCACCTCGAAATCGATGACGGACGTGGCGGCGACGATGGCGTGGGCGAGCGCGGCAGCGGCGGGCTGCAACCACTGCTCGGCCTGGCCTTCGAAGCCCCGCCAGTCCGCGTCCGACGACCATAGCGGCGCCGGATCGATGCCGTCTGCCTTGAGCCGCCACTCCAGCACCACCAGCGAGGCGACGTCGATGAGCTGTACCGGCCGCCCGTCGGGACCGGGGACCGGCATCGAGCCCAGCGCGCCGGCATTGCCGGTGCGCCCGGCATAGAGGCTGCCGTTCAGCACGACACCGCCACCGACGAAGGTGCCGACATAGAAGTAGACGAAGTCCTGCAGGCCGCCATGGCCGCCGAACACGAGTTCCGCCCCGCAGGCGGCGGTGGCGTCGTTCTGGATGTAGACCGGCCACGGGCAGAACTGCCCGATCGCCTCGCCGACGTCGAATTCGCGCCAGGCGTCCATGGCGTGGCCGGGCGCGCCCACCTCCTCGGCCCAGTTCCAGATCTCGAACGGCATGGCAATGCCGAACCCGGCGATGCGGTCGACGCGTGGCCCGAGCCGCTCGGTGAAGCCCGGCACGACGGCGCGCACGAAGGCGACTGTGTCGGCGGGCGTCGGGAAGGCATAGGAGACGTGGGCGCGCTCGACGATGCGGCCGAGGAAGTCGACTAGGACGAGGTCGGCGCTGCGCCGGCCGATCTTGAGGCCGATCGAATAGGCGCCGTCCGGATTGAGCGACAGCGGCACGGAGGGTTGCCCGACGCGGCCGCGAACCGGCTCGCCGCGCACCAGTAGTTCATCGGCCTCCAGCGAGCGCATGATCACCGAGACGGTCTGCGCCGACAGGCCGGTGAGTCGCGCGATGTCCGATTTGGCCAGGCCGCCATGACGGCGCAGGAGCGACAGCACTAGCCGCTCGTTGAAGGCGCGCATGCCGCTCTGGTTGGAGCCGCGATGCGAGGTCGTCATCGTCGCGGCGCGCGCCGCCAGCGGATGGTCTTCCGACACTGCTTCCTCCCGAGCCGGCCTCTCCGGCCGGCCGGTCCCTCCCGGCCCGGGCCGTTGCCGGCCCGCTGCCCTTCTTTGGCAGCGCCGCCGCGGACAAGGCAATAGCCGCCGGGCCCGAGACGGGCCGTTGGCCGAGCATGAGAAAAAATGGCTTGCGTGTCAATTATTAAATCATGTTGATTTATTTATTGACAGCCGTTCGGTTTTGTTGTTGGCTTGGCAATGAGCCGGTGGATCGTTGGGCTGGTTCCCGCACCGGTTTGAACAGGGAGGAGCGTGCGAACGGGCGGTCACCGCCCGGCTCCTCGTGCATCTTCACTAGCCGGGAGGATTGATCGTGAAGAACATCGCTTCGTTGAAGACCGCCTTGCTCGGCGCCGCCGCGATCGGCCTGTTGGCCGCCGCGCCCGCGCAAGCCGAGATCGGTGCCTGCCTGATCACCAAGACCGACACCAACCCCTTCTTCGTCAAGATGAAGGAGGGCGCCACCGCCAAGGCGGCAGAACTGGGCATCACGCTGAAGAGTTATGCCGGCAAGATCGATGGCGACAACGAGAGCCAGGTTGCCGCCATCGAGACCTGTATCGCCGACGGCGCCAAGGGTATCCTGATCACCCCGTCGGACACCAAGGCGATCGTGCCGACCGTCCAGAAGGCGCGCGATGCCGGCATCCTGGTGATCGCCCTCGACACGCCGCTGGAGCCGATCGACGCCGCCGACGCCACTTTCGCCACCGACAACTTCAAGGCCGGCCAGTTGATCGGCGCCTGGGCCAAGGCGATGCTGGGCGACGGCGCCGCCAGCGCCAAGATCGCCTATCTCGACCTGTTCGAGAGCCAGCCGACCGTCGACGTGCTGCGCGACCAGGGTTTCATGACCGGCTTTGGCATCGACACCAAGGATGTCAACGTCATCGGCGACGAGGACGACCCGCGCAATGTCTGCCATGACGTGACCAACGGCAATGAGGAGGGCGGCCGCCGGGCGATGGAGAACTGCCTGCAGAAGGACCCCGGCATCAACGTCGTCTACACCATTAACGAGCCGGCGGCGGCCGGCGCCTATGAGGCGCTGAAGTCGGTCGGCATGGAGGGCAACGTGCTGATCGTCTCCGTCGATGGCGGCTGCCCGGGCGTCAAGAACGTCGCCGAGGGCGTCATCGGCGCCACTTCGCAGCAATACCCGCTGCTGATGGCATCGCTCGGCATCGAGGCGATCAAGAAGTTCGCCGATACCGGCGAGAAGCCGCAGCCGACGCCGGGCCTCGACTTTTTCGACACCGGAGTGACACTGATCACCGACAAGCCGGTGGACGGTGTCGAATCGATCGACTCCAAGGAAGGCCTGGCCAAGTGCTGGGGTTGATCTGACCCGTCTTTGATCCCATCATCCCAAGGCTCAGAGGGGCGGCCATGAGGCCGCCCCTCCCGGTGAACGGCGGTGCGGCGAGGCGCCCACGCGCCGGGGAGGACCATCATGAGCGACGCCAACGCGCGCACCCCGCAGGACTTCGAGAAGGCGATCGCCGGCGGTCCGGAAGCCGTCGCCGCTTTCGCCGAACGCCAGCACACGCTGCTGGAACGCATCCAGCATGGGCTCCATTCCAACCCGGCGGCGGTGCCGCTGATCGTGCTGGTGATCTCGATCGCCGTGTTCGGGCTCCTGCTCGGCACCAAGTTCTTCTCGCCCTTCTCGCTGACGCTGATCCTCCAGCAGGTCGCCATCGTCGGCATTGTCGGCGCCGGCCAGACGCTGGTGGTGCTGACCGCCGGCATTGACCTCTCGGTCGGCGCCATCATGGTGCTGTCGTCGGTCGTCATGGGCCAGTTCGCATTCCGCTACGGCCTGCCGCCCTCGATCGCCGTGCTGGCCGGCTTCGGCTGCGGCGCCCTGTGCGGCTTCATCAATGGCGCGCTGGTGGCGATCATGCGGCTGCCACCCTTCATCGTCACGCTCGGCATGTGGCAGATCGTGCTTGCCACCAACTTCCTCTATTCGGCCAACGAGACGATCCGCAGCCAGGACGTGGCCGCGCAGGCGCCGCTGCTGCAGTTCTTCGGCCAGAGTTTCCGGTTCGGCGGCGCCGTGTTGACCTATGGCGTCATCGCGCTGATCGTGCTCGTGCTGTTCCTGCACTACGTGCTCAACCACACCGCCTGGGGCCGCCATGTCTACGCCGTGGGCGACGACGCCGAGGCGGCGGAACTGTCCGGCGTCCAGGTCCGCCGCACGCTGATCTCGGTCTATGTCGTCTGCGGGCTCATCTGCGCGCTGGCCGGCTGGGTGCTGATCGGCAGGCTCGGCTCGGTGTCGCCGACCTCGGGCCAGTTCGCCAACATCGAATCGATCACTGCGGTCGTGATCGGTGGCATCTCGCTGTTCGGCGGCCGCGGCTCGATCCTCGGCATGCTGTTCGGGGCACTGATCGTCGGCGTGTTTTCGCTCGGACTGCGCCTGCTCGGCACCGACCCGCAATGGACCTATCTGTTGATCGGCGTTCTCATCATCTCGGCGGTCGCCACCGACCAGTGGATCAGGAGGGTAGCGGCATGAGCACCGAACCCATTCTCACCGCGCGCGGCCTCGTCAAGCGCTATGGCCGCGTCGTCGCCCTCGACCATGCCGATTTCGACCTCTACCCTGGCGAGATCCTGGCCGTCATCGGCGACAACGGCGCCGGCAAGTCGACGCTGATCAAGGCGATTTCCGGCGCCATCGTTCCCGACGAGGGCGAAATCAGGCTGGAGGGCCGCCCGGTCCAGTTCGCCTCGCCGCAGGCGGCGCGCGAGGCGGGCATCGAGACGGTTTACCAGACGCTGGCGCTGTCGCCGGCGCTGTCGATCGCCGACAACATGTTCATGGGCCGCGAAATGCGCGTGCCCGGTATCGTGGGCAGCCTTTTGCGCAAGCTCGACCGCAAGGCGATGGAGCGCATTGCCCGCCAGAAGCTCACCGAACTCGGCCTGCTGACGATCCAGAACATCAACCAGGCCGTCGAAACATTGTCGGGCGGCCAGCGCCAGGGCGTGGCGGTGGCGCGCGCGGCCGCCTTCGGCTCCAAGGTCATCATCATGGACGAGCCGACCGCCGCGCTCGGCGTCAAGGAATCGCGGCGCGTGCTCGAACTGATCCTCGACGTGAAGAAGCGCGGCCTGCCGATCGTGCTGATCTCGCACAACATGCCGCATGTCTTCGAGGTCGCCGACCGCATCCATGTTCACCGGCTCGGCCGGCGGCTGTGCGTCATCGACCCCAGGCAATACTCGATGTCGGACGCGGTCGCCTTCATGACCGGCGCCAAGCAGGCACCCGTCGAGCTCGCTGCCTGAGCCGATGCCGGCGCGCCCGCGGACGCTCGACGAGCTTGCCGCAACTGTGCGGGCACGCGCCGGCGCGGCCGCTCGTTTCGTGGTCGCCATTGCCGGCCCGCCGGGCGCGGGCAAGTCGACACTGGCCGAAGCGCTGCTCGAGCGGCTCGAAGCGGCCGAACCGGGCAGCGCCGGGCTGGTGGCGATGGACGGCTTCCACTACGACAACCGGGTCATCGGGCCGCGCGGGCTGCTGGCGCGCAAGGGCGCGCCGGAAACGTTCGACGCAGCCGGCCTCGCCGCCTGTCTGCGCCGCGTCCGGTCGGGCGGCGAGGATGTGGCGGTGCCGGTGTTCGACCGCGCCGCCGACCTTGCCCGCGCCGGGGCCGGCATCGTCGCGGCGACCGCCCGCATCGTCCTGGTCGAGGGCAACTACCTGCTGATCGACCAGCCGCCTTGGGACGCGCTGGCGCCGCTGTTCGATCTCACCGTCTTCATCGCGGTTGGCGAGGAAGAACTGGAGCGGCGCCATGTGCGGCGCTGGCTGGACCACGGTCTGGCGCCGCAGGCGGCGCGCGAGCGGGCGCTCGGCAACGACATGGTCAATGTCCGACTGGTGATGGCGCGCTCGCGGCCGGCCGACATCACGATCGGCGCGCTCGATCTTACCTGAGGCTTCAGGCCATCGTCTCGATGCTGGCGAGGCCCTCGGGCGGCCCCTCCTGCCCGAACGGCGTCTCCACCTCGACAAAGGTGTCGGGGTAGAAGCCGTTGAAATTGGTCCTGAGCGCCAGCGAATAGGCGCCGATATGGCCGATTTCGACCCAGTCGCCGGTGTCGATCGTCTCGGGCAGGTAGAACGGTCGGCTGAGGATGTCGACCGAATCGCAGGTCGCCCCGCACACCCGGAACGGGACGATGTTGGCCGGATTGCCGTTGCGGCTGCGGATGGCCGGGTCAGGCACGAAGCGGGCCGGCAGCGTGATGCGCCCGGTCCAGGAATCCGACAGCGACGCCCAGATGCCGTCATTGATGTAGAGACGCCGTCCCTTCCGCAGCAGCACGCGCACGATCAGCGAGAAGGCGCGCGCCACGATCACCCGCCCCGGCTCGGCGACCAGCTCCGTGTCGGCGAAGCCCCATTCGGTGATGTTGGCGCTGAGGCGCGCCATCAGTTCGTCAAGCGACGGCATCTCGACCTGGCGGCGGCGCGGGTCGTGGCCGTATTCGGCCGGGAAGCCGCCGCCCACGTCGAGTTCGGCGATCGCCACGCCGGCGCGGTTGCGCACCCAGTCGGCCGAGGCCAGCGCCCGCTCATAAGCGAGTGGGTCCTCGACCTGGCTGCCGACATGGAAGCACAGTCCGAGGCGATATCCGTAGCGGTCAAGCCGGCGCAGCAATTCGATGGCATGCGCCGGGGCGGCGCCGAACTTCTTCGACAGTTCGTAGGCGGCATGCCCGCGCGTCTGCAGGCGCACGAAGATGGTCACCGTCGCCGGATCGATGTCGAGGCCGCGCACGATCTTGTGCACCTTGGCGATCTCGTCCTCGTGGTCGACGGCGAGCGTGCGCACGGCATAGCTCTCCAGCGCCAGGCGGATGTCGGACTGTGCCTTGACCGGATGCATGTATAATAGCTCGGCGTCGGACGAGAACCGCCTGACCGCCCTGATCTCCCCGGGCGAAGCCACATCGAAGGCGCTGATCCCGGCGCCGAGCAGCGTCTCGATCACCATGTGCTCGCCATTGGTCTTGACAGCGTAGGCGGTCTTGCCGGGGAACATGGCGACGAAGCGGCGGGCGTCGCCCGCCAGCACCTGCGGCCGGAAGCAGTAGACCGGGTGGTCGGGCCGGAGCGCCAGCGCTGCCTCCTCGGCCGTGGCGAAACGCTGCATGCCGCCTCCTTGCGGGGAATCGCTCGTCCGGACCTTAACAAACCAGGGTGGTTTTGTATCGGTGGGGCGGCGGGCTGCCGGCGGCGCTCCTACCAGTAGACACCGCCGCGGCCGACATGGATGCGCGGCCGCCGGCGCGGCGGATGCAGCGAGCGCGCGCAGCAATCGCGGTCGGCGTCGTCGGCGCCGACGACCGGGCCGACCGGGTTGGCGTCGAGAAACTGCGCCAGATCGACATAGCGCCGTTCCTCGTCACGTCCCCAGCGTGGGCGCACGCCCGGCACCAAGGAGGGGGGCGCCCGCCGCACCGGCATCCGGGTGGCGATTGCCTGCTCCGGCTCCGGCGCCCGTTTCAGCGCCATCAGCCGGGCGATGCGCTCGGCCGTCGGCGGATGCGTCCGCAGGATCGACGGGTCGGGGATGCGGCCGCCGGGCAGCACGATCCCCTCCCAATGGCGCTGCTGTGCCTGATCGAGCTTGACGAGCGCCGAGGCGAGCCCGTCGGGATCGCCGGTCAGCAGCACTGCGCCGAGGTCGGCGTCATATTCGCGCGCCCGCGACAGCGCCATCTGCAGCAGGCCGCCGATGGTCGGCGCCGTGATCAGCAGCGCGATGCCGAGCCAGGGCACCGCGGCAGAGCCGCCGAACAGCACCGCCGGCAGGTTGAGGAACAGCGACAGCAGGCCGAGCGTCGACATGACCGAGGTGAACCGGCTCACCATGTCGGCGATCGCCATCACCTTCACGTCCTCGGCGCGGATGTGGGAAATCTCGTGGGCCAGCACGCCGGCCAGTTCCCGTTGCGTCAGCGACCGGATCAGCCTGTCGGTCAGGCACAGGGCCGAATCGTGCTGGCGACCGACCGCGAAGGCATTCATCACGTCCGACGGCAGCACGTAGAGCACGGGGCGGGCCGGCAGTCCGGCGCGCCGCACCAGTTCGTCGAGGATCGCGTGGCCGGCGGGGAACTGCTGGCGCGACACGGGGATGGCGCGATACATCGCCAGCACCATGCGCGGCGAAATCCGCGTCGCCAGGAACAGGCTGACGGCGCCGAAGACGGCGGCGAACAGGATGCCGTCCGGCCCGAAGAACACCCAGGCGCAGGCGACGAACAGCGCCAGCGAGCCGCCGACCAGCAGCCAGGTGTGGACCGTGTTGAGCCAGGCGTGCTGGCGCTGGGACAGGGCGTCGATGCTCATGCCGAAGGCCTTGGCGAGGGGGCGGCCGCCGCCGGCGGCCGCGACTGATATGGTGCCCGCGATCCATGGGTTCAAACCGGGTTAACCTGCGGTCCGCACCGCGCTAAGATGACGCCGGCACCCGAATCGGGGCCGGCCGCGGGCGGGCGGGCTGGAGAGGAGCCGCGATGACGGCAACGACATCGAGGCCGGCGACAGCCGGTTTCCGGTTAGCGGCGGCGCTGGCCGCCGGCCTCACGCTCGCCGCCGCCGGCGCGGCGCGGGCCGATGACGTCGCCGCCAAGGAGCTGTTCGCGGCCAGGCCGCTGCCGGCGGCCATGAAGCCGCAGCCGATCGGCTTCTATTCGCGGGGCTGCCTCGCCGGCGGCATCGCCATCCCGGTCGACGGCCCCGACTGGCAGGTGATGCGCCTGTCGCGCAACCGGCGCTGGGGCCACCCGGACCTCATCCGCCTGATCGAGGACCTGTCGGTCAAGGCCAAGGCGGACGGCTGGAACGGCCTGATGGTCGGCGACATCTCGCAGCCGCGCGGCGGACCGATGCTGACCGGCCACGCCTCCCACCAGATCGGCCTCGACGTCGACCTGTGGTTCATGCCCATGCCAGGCAGGCGCCTGAGCTATGCCGAGCGCGAGGAGACGAGTGCGATCTCGGTGCTGAAGGCCGGCTCGTTCTTTGTCGACGACGCGCGCTGGACGCGGGCGCATGAGCGCCTGCTCTACCATGCCGCCGCCTATCCGCGGGTCGAGCGCATCCTGGTCCATCCCGGCGTGAAGAAGAAGCTCTGCGAAACGGTGAAGGGTGACCGCGCCTGGCTCGGCAAGATCCGCCCCTATTACGGCCATCACTACCATTTCCACCTGCGCATAACGTGCCCGCAGGACGCCGCCAACTGCCGCCCGCAGGACCCCGTCCCCGCCGGCGAGGGCTGTGAGCAGGCCGTCTTCGACTGGTGGTTCAAGGATGCGCTGGTTCCGAAGAAGCCGGCCAAGCCCGATACTCCGACCAGGCCACGCCACTTGCGGCTCGCCGATCTGCCGCCGCCGTGCGCGGGCGTGCTGGAGGCCGAAGCGGTGGCGCCGGAGGCGGCCGAACTGGCGCTGAAGAATGCCTCGTTCAGCGCTCCGGCGATCGACATGCCCACTTTTGACGCGGCCGCCATCCGCGCCAGCCGGCCGATCGAGGCGAGCCGGTCGGCCGCCGAGGCCGACGAGCGGGCCGCAGCCGCCACGCCGCTCGCCGACATACCGGTGCCGACGCCGCGGCCGACCGACTGAGACGAGGTGATCTTCAGCCGGCGGCCACGCCGGTGCCGATCGGGCAGGCGACGCCGGTGCCGCCGAGCCCGCAATAGCCGCCGGGATTCTTGGCCAGGTACTGCTGGTGATAGTCCTCGGCGTAGTAGAAGGTGGGCGCTTGCGTGATCTCCGTGGTGATGTCGCGGCCCTGGCCGGCCGCTCTCAGTGCCGCCTGGTAGGCCTGGCGGGAGGCAACCGCCGCCTCGGCCTGCGCCGGCGCGAAGGTGTAGATGGCCGAGCGATACTGCGTGCCGACATCATTGCCCTGGCGCATGCCCTGGGTCGGGTCGTGCCCCTCCCAGAAGGCCTTCAGCACCGCCTCGTAGCCGGTGCGGGCCGGATCGAACACCACCAGCACCACCTCGGCATGGCCGGTCATGCCGGTGCACACCTCGGCATAGGTCGGATTCGGCGTGAGCCCGCCGGCATAGCCGACCGCGGTGACATGGACGCCCGGCAACTGCCAGAACAGCCTCTCGGCGCCCCAGAAGCAGCCGAGGCCGAACAGCGCCTTCTCCATGCCCGCCGGGAACGGCTCGTGCAGTGAATTGCCGTTGACGAAGTGGCGGTCGGCCGTCGCGATCGGCTCGGCCCGGCCCGGCAGGGCGTCGGCGGCGTCGGGAAGCTTGTACTTGCGGGCGAACATATCGATGACGAACATTGCGGGGTCCTGCGGTTGAGAGGCGGAACGGCGACAAGGGTGGTCAGACCTCGAAATTCTCCTGCCAGCGGCGCGGCCGGCGCCGGGCGGCCATGCCGAACAGGATGGCAAACACGGCGAAGATGACCCAGGTCGGCGCCGTCAACAGCGTGACGAAGACCGGGTCCCAGGCGAAGGGGTGCGCATATTGTTCGAGGAACTGGCGCGTCAGGTCGAGCGAGGCCGGGCTGAAGCGGGCCCAGTCGACATAGAAGGGCGTCAGCACGAGGCTTGAATCGGCGATGGAGCGGGTCAGGTCGAGCACGGCGGCAACGAGCGCCACCGCCAGGCAGACGAGGCTCACGGCGCGGAAGATGGCTTTCAGCATGGCCGGGCGGCTCCCCGTTCCCCGATGTGGCGCCTCGCGGCGCCGGCTGCGATCATAGCGGGATATCTCACGTCGGCAAATCTGGGAACCGGGCCGACCGGGCCAATGGTTTCACGATTGTTTCATCGCCGCGTGAGGATTGCAGCACGCCCTTGGCCGGCCCGGCCGCACGCCGCCACGGGCCCCGCGCCGGCGCTCCGCCGATCGGATTTCGGCCGGGCAAGGGGCGAGGATGGTGGCGGCTTGCGCCGGCAGGACTTATTTGTATAAGTGCGCGCGCCTGCGGGGGCGCGTCGCGCCCCGACGTGCCGGACCGTCCCCGGGAAGGCCGGCGCCACGCCTGGCGGCCGACCGGAGTGACGCATCGGCAGCGGGCCCGGAGAGGTGGCCGAGTGGTTGAAGGCGCACGCTTGGAAAGCGTGTATACGGGAAACCGTACCGAGGGTTCGAATCCCTCCCTCTCCGCCATTTCTAACCGTGTCCGACCCGGAGACATGGGTAACAGTCTGTACCTAAGACATGGGTGACAACCTCGTGCCGAACGGGTTGTCGATTGTCTGCAAGGTTCTCTGCTCCAGGTCGATATATCCCAGA
>BOKV01000014.1 GCA_016861165.1 Alphaproteobacteria bacterium
TCAATGGGTGAGATGGCGCGCCCGAAGAGATTCGAACTCCTGACCCCCAGATTCGTAGTCTGGTGCTCTATCCAGCTGAGCTACGGGCGCGTGCGCGGCGGTGGCCGCCGCAAGGCGGCTAGGTAATCGCTCGACGCGTCAAAAGCAAGGC
The DNA here is from genome assembly GCA_016861165.1 of Alphaproteobacteria bacterium. Lineage (GTDB taxonomy): Bacteria > Pseudomonadota > Alphaproteobacteria > Rhizobiales > Rhizobiaceae > BOKV01. Next base: position 152 of record BOKV01000014.1, read on the forward strand.
CGTTCGCGCCGAAAAGCGCCCGGCTTCCGTGCCTCGGGTCCGGGTCAATCGCCGCGGCCGGCGACCCTCGTTCGGCGGGCGCCTCCGTGCCGGCCCCGCGGTTAGCCGGCCACCTGCCCGGCCCCGCCATTGGCGGCTGGCAGGCTGACCAGGAACACGGTGCCGGCCGGCGAGGAACGCTCGACCTCGATGCGCCCGCCATGGGCGCGTACCAGTTCTCCGGCGATGACCAGCCCGAGGCCGGTGCCGCCATTGCGTGCCGAGCCGCTGAACGGCCGGAACAGGTCGCGCCGCACGGCCTCCTCGATGCCCGGCCCGGTGTCGGCGACGCGCACCTCCAGCGTCTGGTCGCGCAGACCGGCCGAGACGGTCAGCCGGCGCACGGCGCTGGCATCGGCGGCCGCCCCGGTCCGCTCCATCGCCTGCACGGCGTTGCGGCAAAGGTTCATGATCACCCGGAAGAACTGCTCGGCGTCGACCTCGGCCTCGAGGCTGGCGGGAATGTCGTTGACCCATTCGATGCCGCCCCCCGCCTCCAGGCCGAGCATCTCGCCGACCTCGTCGACGATCACGCGCAGCCGGTGGCGGCGCCGGTTGGGTGGCGCCTCGCGCGCCCGGCCATAGGCCAGCACCGACTGGGCGTATTCGGCGGCGCGGTTGATGGCGCGCAGCAGCTTCGGCGCCAGGCGCTGCACGGCAGGGTCCGGCAGCCCGCTCAGCCGGTCGGTGATGAGCTGGGCGGAGGTGAGAATGTTGCGCAGGTCGTGATTGATCTTCGACACCGCCAGGCCGAGATCGGCCAGGTGCTGACGCTGGCGCAGCGTCCGGTGCAGGTCGGCCTCGAAGGCGGCGAGCCGGCGCTCGGCGACGCCGATCTCGTCGCGCCGGCCGCCCGGCCGCAGGATCAGCGCCGCGTTGTCCGGTTCGCGCGAGAAGGCGGTCATGTTGCCCGAGATGCGGCGGATCGGCCGCACGATCATGAAATAGAGCGCCAGGAAGACCAGGCCGGCGGTGATCAGCGAAATCGCCAGCGACAGGAGCGCGACGTTGCGCGAATAGGCGCGGATGGCCTGCTTCAGCCGCGCATCGGCCTGGACCAGCTCCATCATGCCGTCGCGCGACTTCATCGGCGCGAACACGCGATAGACCGTCGGCCGCGGCGAGACCAGCATGGCGAGCGAACTGCGGATCGATGCGATCGGGTCCATCACCGTCAGGTCGATGGTCTCGTCGATGGCGAAGGGCTCCTTGACCGACGCCATCATACGGCTCATCGCCCCCTCGCGAATGGCGACGGCGAGCGAGCCGGTGGCGCGCAGCAGTTCGCGCTGCGCCTTGTCGCTCAGCATCGGGTCGGCGGTGTCGAGATAGACAATGCTGGCGGTCTCGGCAATGTCGAGATGGCCCTGCAGCCAGACATTGCGGAAATTGGCGACCGAGGGCACGAAGATCAGCACCTCGGCGATAAGGACGAAACCCACGGTGAGCACCAGCAGCTTGGCCGACAGGCTGTGCCACAGCCGCGTCGCCTCCTGCCCGGCGAGGTCGGGGCCGCCGGCGGAGGTCTCGGGGTCGTTCGGGGTCCTGCCGTGCATCGAACTCCTGCCGGGGCCTGGTGCATGGGTGGCGTGAGGGCGAACTGCCCCGCCGACACCACCATCTGCCTGTTCAAACACCTTGAGCGCGATCTTGTCGGAAAGGTGGCCCGCGCGCGCCCGCGGTCGCGCTGCCAAGCCTAGCCGAACTTGCGCAGGAAGTTGACCAGCCAGCGCACCAGCGGCCGGCGGGGCAGCGGCGCATAGAAGCCGATCGCGGCGCGCCGGCCGGCCTCGGCCAGTGTCGGATAGGGCGCGACATAGCCGACGATGTCGCGCACCGTCATCTTCCTGGCGACCGCCAGCGCCCACAGGTTGATCAGTTCGCCGGCCTCGGCGCCGACGATGCCGGCGCCGAGGATGCGGCCCCTGGCGTCGGTCACCAGCTTGACCATGCCGGCGGTGCGCCGTTCGGCCTGGGCACGGTCGTTCTCGTGGAACGGCCAGCGCAGGATGCGCAACTCCCTGTGCGACTGGCGGGCCTGGCCCTCGGTCAGGCCGACCTGGGCCAGTTCCGGATCGGTGAAGGTGGCGCGCGGCACGATCGACAGGTCGGGGCGGGCGTTCTGGCGGAACAGGATCGAGCGCACCACCTGGGCGGCGTGGTAGCCGGCCAGGTGGGTGAACTGCGGCGGGCCGACGACGTCGCCGATGGCATAGACGCGGCGGTTGGACGTGCGCAGCGCCGCGTTGACCTTGACACCGGTCGCCTCGAAGCGCACCCGCGCCTGGTCGAGCCCCAGATCGGCGACATTGGCCCGGCGCCCGGTCGCCACCATCAGCGCCGAGCCCTCGATCGCCGCCGGCGCGTCGCCGGCCAGATGCACGCGCACGCCGGAGCGGCCGCGGCGCTCGACGCGCTCGACCGTCGCCCGCTCGCGGATGTCGACGCCTTCGGCGCGCAGGGCCTCGACAACGACCGCCGCCAGTTCCGGGTCCTCGTTGGCGAGCGCGGTGGCGGCCTCGATCACGGTCACGCGGGTGCCGAGCCGCTGATGGGCCTGCGCCATCTCGAGTCCGATCGGGCCGGCACCGATGATGATGAGATGGGCGAGGCGGCGACGGTTTTCGAAGATGGTCTCGTTGGTGAAATAGTCGACCGTGGCCATGCCCGGAATCGGCGGCACCACCGGCGTCGACCCGGTGGCAATGACGAAGCGGCGGGCGCGGATGGTCAGGCCCGCCGCCTCGACCGTGCGGCGGTCGACGAAGCGGGCCGCTGCCCTGATGACGCGCACCCCGAGCGCTGTGAAGCGTTCCTCCGAGTCGTTGGGAGCGATCGCCGCGATGACGGCGCGCACGTGGTCGTTGACCTTGCGCGGATCGGCCGCGGCGCCGTCCGGCACGGCAATGCCGAAGGCGCCGGCGGTGGCGACCGCCCGCATCCGCTTGGCGGCCGCCAGCATCGCCTTCGACGGCACGCAGCCGTAGTTGAGGCAGTCGCCGCCCATCCGGCCCTTCTCGACCAGCACCACCGACACGCCGAAGGCGGCGGCGGCGGCGGCCACCGTCAGCCCGCCGGAGCCGGCACCGATCACGCAGATGTCCGGGGTCAATGTCTCGGTCATCAACAGGCCCGTTCCGCTTGCGCCGGCGTCAATCCCCCGGCTGCCCCTCCGGACGGCCGCCCGCGCGCGCCCGCCACCGCCCGATCAATACCGGCAGAACCGCGAGCACGGCAAGGCCGCCCATGGCGACCACGACCTGCGGGGTGACCAGCGCCGACGGATCGACGGCGCAGGTGCCGGCCTCGGCGCAGCCGGGAGCGGCCCGCTCCTGGGCGGCGATGATGCTGTCGAGGCCGGCGCCGACATGGGCATAGGCAAAGGTCGCCGGGATGATGCCGATGGCGGTGGCGGCGGCATAGGGCAGGAGCCTCATGTTGAGCAGCGCCGGCACGATGTTGACGACCCAGAACGGAAACACCGGCGTCAAGCGCAGGAACAGCAGGTAGTTGAAGGCGTTACGGTTGAAGCCGTCGACCATGCGGGCGACGAACGGTCCGGCGCGCGCCTGGAGCAGGTCGCCGAGCGAACCGCGGGCGAGAAGGAAGATGGCGACGGCGCCGGCCGACGCGGCCGCAACGCTGACCGAACCGCCGGCAATGCCGCCGAACAGGAAGCCGCTGGTGACGGTCAGCAGCGAGGCGCCAGGAAACGACACGGCCACGAGCCCGGCGTAGACAAGGAAATAGGCGACATAGGACATCACTGGATGGGCCGCCACCTGGTCGGCGAGCGCGGCGCGGTGGCGGATCAGGCTCGACAGGGAGACGAGGTCGAGCCAGCCGGCGCGCCAGGCAATGGCGAGGACGAGGACAACCGCCGCCAGCGGCAAAATGCGCCCGGCACGCAGGCGCGACGGCGCATCGCCGCGTTGGGCAGCCCCCTTGGGTGGCGCGCGCATGGCCGCCGGTTCTCCTGTCAATCCCTTGCCGCCCGTCTTCGGCCGGGCGTTTTCTCGTTCACTCCGATGTGCCGCCCGCGCCGCGCCCGATCAATGCACCGCGGCCCGATTTGACCGGTTATCACCGTGTTTTGACCGCCACCCTTGACGCCTTCACGTTTCATTGATGCGGGGCCGACGGGCGGCGGCAGCGCCCCGGAAACCGGGGTCAGAAGCCTGATTGACAGCCATCGGCCATGTTCCTATAACGCCGCGAGCGTTCGGACCCCGGCTGTTGCGGCGCGTTTGCGGCCATGCCGGCGAAGGGGCCCCGACAAGCCATTCAGCGACGATCCATGAGGCCGCCATGCCGGCCGGGGCATAGCGCCGGCAAGCGTTCGGCACAATCGATGAGGGTCCACCTCCGACGGTGGATGCGAGCAAGATGAAGCGCACCTTTCAACCCAGCAAGCTCGTACGCAAGCGACGCCACGGCTTCCGCGCCCGCATGGCGACCAAGGGCGGACGCAGGGTGATCGCCGCGCGCCGCGCGCGCGGCCGCAAGCGGCTGACCGCCTGATCCCGGCCCGTTGCGGAGTGATCCGCATCGGCCCCGTTTGCGGAACCGGACACGGGCGGCGTGAGCCAGGCGATGACGGTCAACTCCGACAACAGCCCGACGACGCAGAACCCGGGACGCCTGCGGCGAACGGCCGACTACCGCGCCATGCGCGGGGCGAAGCGATACCAGGCGGCGGCATTCACCCTGCAGGCGCGCCGGCGCGGTGAAGCGGCGGGCGGCGAGGAGGCCCGCTTCGGCCTGACTGTCACCAGAAAGATCGGCAACGCGGTCGAGCGCAACCGCATCCGCAGGCGACTGCGCGAAGCGGTGCGCAAGTGCGCCCCTTTCCATGCGCGGCCGCGCCACGACTATGTCCTGGTCGCCCGGCGCGAGGCGCTCAGCGAGCCGTTCGCGGCCATTGTCGGGCAGCTTGCCAAGGCGCTTGACCGCGCAAGCCTGTCGACGGCACAACGCGGCGGGCCGGCACCCGCCGGCCGGCATCGGCGACGTGACGACCGAATCGCGGCCGACAAGGAAGGCTAATGGATACCAGCAACCGGAACACCATCCTCGCGATCGTCCTGTCGCTCGCCATCATCGTTGCCTGGCAGTTCTTCTACGTCAATCCGAAGATCGAGGCCGAACGCCAGGCCGCCGAGGCGCAGCGCCGCCAGGCCGAACAGACGCAGCAGCCGGCCGAACAGGCGGACCCGGCCTCGCCCGGGGTGCCGGTCCAGCCGGCCCAGCCCGGTCAGGCACCCATCGGCAGCGGCACGGTGCCGACCTCCCAGGTGCTGACCCGCGATCTCGCGCTGGCGGCGAACGCGCGCGTGGCGATCGAGACCTCGCATCTGACCGGCTCGATCAACCTGAAGGGCGCCCGCTTCGACGACCTGCGCCTCAAGCGCTACCGCGAGACCATCCAGCCCGGCAGCCCGCTGATCACGCTGCTGTCGCCATCGACCCTCAAGGACGGCTACTTCGCCGAGTTCGGCTACGTCGCCTCCGGCAGTTCGGGCCAGGTGCCCGGCCCCGAAACGGTGTGGTCGGCGCCCGAAGATGCGCGGCTTACTCCGGCGACCCCGGTGACGCTGACCTGGACCAACGAGGATGGCGTGACCTTCTCGCGCACGATCAGCGTCGACGAGGACTACATGTTCACGCTGCGCGATCAGGTCGCCAACGGCGCGGGGCGTGACGTCACGCTGTCGGCCTACGGCCGCGTGACGCGCTTCTCGCAACCCGAGAGCGCGGCAACCTACATCCTGCACGAGGGCGTCATCGGCGTGTTCGGCGAGCAGGGCCTCGAACAGGTCACCTATGACAATCTGGAGGGCGACCGCGAACTGGTCGGCCAGAAATCGTCGGCCGGCTGGCTCGGAATCACCGACAAGTACTGGGCAGCGGCCATGGTGCCGGCCGGCACCTTCAGGCCGGCCTTCCGCTATGTCGACGACGGCCGGCCGCACTGGCAGTCCGACTTCCTGGCCGACCCGATCACCATCGCCCAGGGGGCCAACGAAACGGTCGAGCAGCGCCTGTTCGCCGGCGCCAAGGAGGTGGCCGTCGTCGACGGCTACCAGGAGCGCTACGGCATTCTCAATTTCGACCTGCTGATCGACTGGGGCTGGTTCTACTTCATCACCAAGCCGATGTTCTGGCTGCTCGACCTGTTCTATCGGCTCGTCGGCAATTTCGGCGTGGCGATCCTCATCTCGACCGTCGTCATCAAGGCGGCGCTGTTTCCGCTCGCCAACATGAGCTACAAGTCGATGGCGCAGATGAAGAAGCTGCAGCCGGAGATGATGGCGCTGCGCGACCGCTACAAGGACGACAAGGTCAAGCAGCAGCAGGAGATGATGGCGCTCTACAAGCGCGAGAAGGTCAACCCGGCCGCCGGCTGCTGGCCGATCCTCGTCCAGATCCCGATCTTCTTCGCCCTCTACAAGGTGCTCTACATCACGATCGAAATGCGGCACGCGCCGTTCTTCGGCTGGGTGCGCGACCTGGCCGCGCCGGACCCGACCTCGATCTTCAACCTGTTCGGTGTGCTGCCGTTCGAGGTGCCCGCCTTCCTGCTGATCGGCGTGTGGCCGCTGATCATGGGCATCACCATGTTTCTGCAGATGCAGATGAACCCGATGCCGCCGGACCCGACCCAGGCGCTGATCTTCAAGTGGATGCCGCTGGTGTTCACCTTCATGCTGGCCTCGTTCCCGGCCGGGCTGGTCATCTACTGGGCGTGGAACAACACGCTCTCGATCCTCCAGCAGGGCGTCATCATGAAACGCCACGGGGTCAAGATCGAACTGTGGGACAACCTTGTGGCGATGTTCCGCAAGAAGCCCAAACCGGCCGAATGAGCACGGCCGCGAACCCCGCCGAAGCCGACGGCGCAGCACTCGCCGAACGCATCGAGGCGGCTCGCCGTTTCTTCGCCAGGCGGTGGACGTTCCTGCGCGGCATTGCCTCGCTAGAGGCGCTGCCGCCGGCCGGCCCGCCCGAGATCGCCTTCGCCGGCCGCTCCAATGTCGGCAAGTCGTCGCTGATCAACGCGCTGACCATGCAGAAGGGGCTGGCGCGCACTTCCAACACGCCGGGCCGCACGCAGGAACTCAACTTCTTCGTTCCCGAAGACGTCTCGAATGCCGCAGGGGTTCCGCCGGCGCTCGCCATCGTCGACATGCCGGGCTACGGCTTCGCCCGGGCGCCGAAGGCCAGGGTCGAGGCGTGGACGCGGCTCGTTTTCGACTACCTGCGCGGACGGGCGACACTGAAGCGCGTTTTTCTGCTCGTCGACGCGCGCCACGGCCTGAAAGCGAACGATCGTGAGGTGCTCGACCTCATGGACAAGGCGGCCGTCGCCTATCAGGTGGTGCTGACCAAGATCGACAAGGTGAAGGCGCCGGCCGCGGCCCGGCTGGTGGCCGAGACCGCCGCCCAGATCGCCCGGCGCCCGGCCGCCCATCCGCGCGTGCTGGCGACATCGGCCGAGAAGGGCACCGGCATCGACGAATTGCGCCTGGCGATCCTCGACATTGCGCGGCCGTGAAATCCGGCCTCAAGCCGGCTCGAACCTCAGCGCCAGGCCGTTGATGCAATAGCGCTTGCCGGTCGGTGGCGGGCCGTCGTCGAAGACGTGGCCGAGATGCCCGCCGCAGCGCCGGCAATGGACCTCGGTGCGGGTGAGGAACACCAGCGTGCGGTCCTCGCGGGTGCCGATGGCATCGGGCAGCGGCGCATGGAAGCTCGGCCAGCCGGTGCCGCTGTCATACTTGGCCTGCGAGGCAAACAGCGGCAGTTCGCAGCCGGCGCAGTGGTAGGTGCCTGCCCGCTCTTCATTGAGCAGCGGGCTGGTGAAGGCGGCTTCGGTTTCCTCCTCGCGAAGAACCAGATACTGCTCCTCGCTCAGCAGCGCGCGCCATTCGGCCTGGCTCTTTGTGACCTCGAAGTTCTCGCCCCGCCCGCTGGCCCGCGCCATGCGCGAGGCCGTCGCCACCACCACCGAGGCGGCCGTACCAAGCAGAAAAACCCTGCGTCGCATCGCTTGTCTCCGTCGTATCGCGGTCGGACGGGAAGCGGCCCGCCACGGGCCGCCTCCCGGCGGCGCCTACATGGCCGGCAGCAGCACGGTGTCGATCACGTGGATGACGCCGTTCGACTGCTTGACATCGGCGATGGTGACGGTGGCGACGTTGTCCTGGCCGTCCTTGATCATGATCTTGCCGTCCTTGGCCATCGCCCAGAACTCGCAGCCACCGACGGTCTTGACGACGTGCGTGCCGCCGTCATCGGCGATCATCTTGGCGATGGCGTCCGACATCGCGTTGGCGGCGACGACATGGCAGGTCAGGATCCGGGTGAGCTGGTCCCTGTTCTCGGGCTTGAGCAACGTCTCGACCGTGCCGGCCGGCAGCTTGGCGAAGGCGTCGTCGGTCGGCGCGAACACCGTGAACGGGCCATCGCCCTGCAGCGTCTCGACCAGACCGGCGGCCTTGACGGCGGCGACCAGCGTGGTGTGGTCCTTCGAATTCATCGCGTTCTCGACGATGTTCTTCTCCTCATACATCGGCGCGCCGCCGACCATCGGGTTGGCGGAGAGCGCGGCCGTGGCCGAGGCGGCGACAACGAATGCGGCGGCGATGACGGTGGTCCTTGCAGTCATGATGATTTTCCCTCTGGTTTGAGCCCTCCTCGGAGGGCCGTACGCGACCAGATACGCGGCGCCGGCGCGCGAAGTTTCACCGCGGAGTGGAAAAATGTCAGATCGGCCGCGCCTGACCGATCGCGACGATCGGCCCGGTGGCCACGCCGGTCGGCGAACCGCCGGCCGGCTCCAGGCTGATGGCGAGCGTGGTGCCGGCCACCAACCGGCGGGCGAGCCGCGGTGGCAGCGCGATGCGGGCGGAGCCCGTCTTCGGCAGTACACCGAGCGAGACGGCCGGGTTGTCGCCCTCGATCAGCCATAGCTCGAAATCCTTGCCGGCTTCCGCCTCGCCCGAGACCGGGCTCAGCCTGACGGCGTCGGTGCCGGGCTGGTAGAGGGCGACGAAGCTGACCGGGCTGCCCTCGGCCTGCAGCGAAACGATGAGGTTGCCGGCCGGCGGCGGCAGGAAGACGCCGTTCCACAGGCCGATGGCGGTCGACAGGACGAACAATAGCGACGTGACGATGGCGAGCGGCCGCCAGAAGCCGATCGTTTGCCAGAACCGCCCGGCGGCTGGCGCCTTCTGCCCGAACAGGCGCGCATCGATGGCGGCCTTGAGGTGGCCCGGCGGCGAGACCGACTGGTAGGCGTCGCCGAACGCGGCAAGCCGCGCCTCCCAGTCGGCGACGATCCCGGCGAAATCCGGGTCGGCGGCGATGCGGCGGCGCACCTCCTGGCGGGCGGCCTGATCGAGCACGCCGAGGACGTATTCCGCCGCCAGCAGGTCGCGGTCATCGCCCCTCTTCGCGCTTTCCTCGTTCATCGCCCCGGCGTCCTCATCGGCGTTCCAGGCATTCACGCAGGCTCATCAGGCCCCGGCGCAGCCAGGTGCGCATGGTATTGAGCGGAACGGCGAAGCGCCGCGCAAGCTCCTCATAGCTGTATCCTTCCACATAGGCCGCCTTGAGCGCCTCGGCCCGCTCCGGCTTCAGTTCGTCGAGGCAGGCGTCGATGCGACGGCGCTCGCCGGCGGCGATGGCCAGGTGCTCGGGGTCGGGCCCCGCGTCGGCCACCTCGCCGGCGGTGTCGAGCTCGTCCTCGACGACCACGCGCGCCCGCATCACGTCGATGGCGTGATGGCGGGCGATGGCGATCAGCCAGGTCATTGCGCTCGCCCGGCCCGGCGCAAAGGTCGCCGCGCCGCGCCAGACCTTAACATAGACGTCCTGGAGGGCGTCCTCGGCCCTCGTCCTGTCCCTCAGGATACGCAGGCAGAAGCCGTGAAGTTTCGGCGCGGTGCGCTCGTAGAGGAGAGCAAAGGCACGCCGGTCGCGCAAGGCGACACGAGTGATCAGTTCGGCGATGTCGTCCTGGCCAGGCGCCAAGGTCCCTCTCAACCGTTCGGCGCGGCCGGCCGCAACCGGCAAACGCCGTCATGACAAGACAGGGGCCGCGCTTGCGTCGCCACGCGCGGCCCGTTAACCAGCCTAGCATATCGCAGAAAGGGCCCGCATCCACCATGTCCGATATCGAACCGCTGCCGGGTGAGGAGCAGGCGCGGCTGCTCTCCCAGGCGCTACCCTACATGCAGCGCTACGAGAACAAGACGGTCGTCGTCAAATATGGCGGCCACGCCATGGGCGACCCCGCCCTCGGCCAGGCCTTCGCCCGCGACATCGCGCTGCTCAAGCAGTCGGGCGTCAACCCGATCGTCGTGCATGGCGGCGGGCCGCAGATCGGCTCGATGCTCAGCAAGCTCGGCATCGAATCGAGGTTCGAGGGCGGCCTGCGCGTCACCGACGCCAAGACGGTCGAGATCGTCGAGATGGTGCTGGCCGGCTCGATCAACAAGGAGATCGTCGCGCTCATCAATGCCGAGGGCGAATGGGCGATCGGACTGTGTGGCAAGGATGGCAACATGGTCTTCGCCGAAAAGGCGACCAAGACCGTGCGCGATCCCGAATCCAATATCGAGCGGGTACTCGACCTCGGCTTCGTCGGCGAGGTCATCGAGGTCGACCGCACGCTGCTCGATCTGCTCGCCAAGTCCGAGATGATTCCGGTCATCGCGCCGGTCGCGCCTGGCCGCGACGGCCACACCTACAACATCAATGCCGATACCTTCGCCGGCGCCATCGCCGGCGCGCTCGGCGCCACGCGGCTGCTGTTCCTGACCGACGTGCCGGGCGTGCTCGACGGCCGCGGCGAGCTGATCAAGCAATTGTCGGTGGCCGAGGCGCGCGCCCTGATCGGCGACGGCACCATTTCGGGCGGCATGATCCCCAAGGTCGAAACCTGCATCGGGGCGATCGACAAGGGCGTCGAGGGCGTCGTCATCCTCAATGGCAAGCGCGCCCACGCGGTGCTGCTGGAGCTGTTCACCGAGCACGGCGCCGGCACGCTGATCGTGCCGTAGCCAGGGTTTTGTGGACCGGACCGGGCGATGCGACAGGCCGGAGCGCCTTCATCGATGCGGCTGACGCACCGAAGAACGGGAGACATCGGATGAACTTGCGACACATGCGCCTTTTCCTCGTCCTGGCGGCGTTCCTGCCGGCCGCGCTGGCCAGCGCGTCGGGCTTGCCCGCCGGATTCGATGGAGCAACGTTCCAGGGGCGCAAGCCGCACCATGAGGACGGCATCGTCTCCTTCACGCTGATGAACGGGGATTGTTCGAAAAAGGACTACGGTGACGGGCGCGGCGAAAGCGACTGCAGAAACGGCAATCTCCGCTCGCAGATCCACACGCGTGCCAAACAGAAGCTCGGCGGTACCTACGAATATTCCATGGAGATATGGATCGATCCCGAGTTCAGGAATTTCAGCGCCTACGGCCAGCCAAGAAGCCCGCTGCTGATCGCCGAGTGGCAGCGTATCAAGACGATCAAGAACCATATGTACGAGTTGCACCTTGATACGTTTCGCGGGGTCCAGTTCGAGGATAAGAACTGCTTTGGAAGCGACGGTTTCGGCGAGTGGCACCGGTTCACGATGGTTGTGAAATGGTCGAAGGGAAATGATGGCTTTCTGCGCGTGACCTGTGACGACAGGCTCGTATATGAGCTGACGCGCCAGCAGACAGCCATTCCGCCCCTGTGCGGCGAGGAGGTGAAGCTGCAGTGCATTCCGAAGTTGCAGAACCTGCGCCAGCCCGTGCAATGGCAGGTCGGCCCCAAGCTCGGCGGCTACGGGGTCGAGTATGCGAAGTACGGCTTCCCCAGCCAGTTTCGAAATTTCCCGGACAGCGGACTGCGGATGAAGGTCCGCAATCTCTACTACGGCCCTCCCCGGCAATAGCCGCCGCCGTCTAGGCAGCGCGCGGCATCACCGCGGAGAACACCGAGCGGTTGCGGCCGGCGCGCTTGGCCTCGTAGAGGCGGCGGTCGGCGGCGCGGATGACGTCGGACAGGTCGGCGTCGGGCCGGCACATCGCCCCGCCGACGGACACCGACAGCGGCATGCGGACGAATTCGGTCGGGCAGAACTCGATGCCGGCGACCGTGCTGCGGATGCGCTCGGCCAGCAGTTCGGCCCGGGTGGCGCTCGCGCCGGGAAGGAAGATGGCGAACTCCTCGCCGCCGATGCGTCCGGCGACATCGCCCTCGCGGATTGTCTGGACGATGGCCTTCGACACGGTGACCAGCGCCTCGTCGCCGACCGGGTGGCCCCAATTGTCGTTGATCCGCTTGAAATGATCGATGTCGATGATGAGCAGCGCGCCCTGGTCGCACACCCGGCGGCGGTGCTCGAACATCGAGAAGAAGTTCTCCCGGTTGAGCAGGCCGGTCATGTGGTCGCGGCTGGCCTTCTCGGCGAGTTCGGCATGCGAGCGTTCGAGTTCGGCCAGCACCTGCTGCAGCCGGTCGGACTGGCGGAAGGTATAGTAGCCGACCGGCATGCCGATGCCGTAGCTGCCGATCACCGCCGAGATGAACATGCTGGCCTGAAAAGGTTCGCCCAGCAGCGGCACCACGGTGAAGATCAGCGTCAGCGCCAGGGCGAACGCCAGGCTGCCGATCAGGAACGATTTGAAGAGCGTGGATCCCATGCGTTACCCCCGGACAAAGGCATCGCACAGATTCGTAAAGTTCGGGTGTACGCCGGTCCGCCGGGCCCGCTGTCGGCGGGCGAAATGCGAAACGGCCGGGATGCCCGGCCGTTCAAATACCATTTGCGATGGAGGGAGTGTCCGCTCAGTGCACCAGGCGCGCCGGGCGTTCGAGCATCTCGCCTTCCCAGACCAGCGCGCCGCTGCCGGCGAGCTGCTGCCCGTCGAAGCGGCCGGGCAGATGGAGCGCGGCGGCAACAGCCGTCGGCACGAGACGGGCACTTGCCGAGACGGCGGTCGTGATGGTTCGCTCACGCGGTGCCATGCCGTCGGCCATCAGATCGGCGGTGTTGCGAAGAGCCCTGACAAAGCCCTGTGCCATCTTCATGCTCCCTGTCCCGGCGGGGCCGGTTCCATTCTTTTTCGCGGGCGCCACGGCGGCCGCGTCGTTCAAAGTTATCTAGTGCGCCAAAACGGCCATTGTGTGCATTCTGACACATCACGTGATCGTCGCTGCAGCGGCGGGCGGGTGTGCGAGAAAAATCTTTGCAAATCAGCTATTAAGGTTGGCTTCACGCGGTCGCTACAATTGCACGGTTGGGGCCTCCCGCCGCCACCGGCGATGCGATTCCGGCGCCAATGTGACCGGCGTCGCGGAATGGCCACAAATCCGGCATCGGTCGCCCCGGTCATGCGGCCAGCCCATAGTGGTCGCGGATGGCCGCCCAGCCCTCCTCGGCGGTCTCGACATGGCGCATCAGCTCGATGTCGGCCGGCGCGACCGTGCCCTGGCGCACCAGTTCCTCGAAGTCGATCACCTTCGACCAGAAGTCGCGGCCGAACAGCAGGAACGGCACAGGCGCCATGCGCTGCGTCTGGATCAGCGTCAGCGATTCGAACAGTTCGTCCATGGTGCCGAAGCCGCCCGGAAAGATGACGATCGCCTTGGCCCGCATAAGGAAGTGCATCTTGCGGATGGCGAAGTAGTGGAAATTGAAGCACAGGCCCGGCGTCACATAGGCGTTGGGCGCCTGCTCGTGCGGCAGGACGATGTTGAAGCCCATCGACGGCGCCGCAACGTCGTCGGCGCCGCGATTGCCGGCCTCCATCAGTCCGGGGCCGCCACCGGTCACCAGCACCATCTCGCGGTGGTAGGTGGTGGCCGAGTACTCGGAAACCAGGCGGGCGAAGGCGCGCGCCTCGTCATAGAAGCGCGACAGCGATTCGAGGTTGCGGCGCTGCTCGTCATTGGCCGCGACACGGGCCGGATGGCCGGGCTCGGGAATGCGGGCGCTGCCGAACATTACCACGGTCGACTTGATGCCGCGCTCCTGCAGGATCATTTCGGGCTTGAGCAGTTCGAGCTGCAGGCGCACCGGCCGCAATTCCTCGCGGCACAGGAAGTCCTTGTCGTCGAAGGCGAGCCGGTAGGCAGGCGCCATCGTCTGCGGCGTACGCGGTACGTGGTGCGCCTTCTCGATGTCGCGCGGCGAGCGCACCAGCGCCTTCCAGGCGTGCTCCTCTTCTTCTGACATGGCCTCGTCCCCCACGTCCCGTCGCGCCGGGCCGGCTTGTCCCACCGGCCAGCCCGGGTGCCAACCCGACGCCAATTGACCCTGCCGGGCGCTTCCCCTAGAGCATCGCGAACGGGCGATCGCGCCAGTGTTGGCAGGCAGGAGTTAAGGAAATGGCCAATAATCGGCTGGCGCAGCTTGAGAGCACCATCGAGGCGGCGTTCGAGAGCCGGGAATCGGTCAGCCCGGCGACCAGGGGCGCGGTCCGCGAGGCGGTCGAGGAAGCCCTTGACCTGCTCGACCAGGGCAAGGCGCGGGTCGCCGACCGAGGCACCGACGGCCGCTGGACGGTCAACCAGTGGCTCAAGAAGGCCGTGCTGCTGTCCTTCCGCCTCAACGACATGGGCATCGTCGGCGGCGGACCGGGCGAAGCGACCTGGTGGGACAAGGTGCCGTCGAAATTCGCCGGCTGGGGCGACAACCAGTGGCGGACGGCGGGCTTTCGCGCCGTGCCGGGCTGCGTCGTGCGCCGCTCCGCCTACATTGCCCCCGGCGTCGTGCTGATGCCTTGCTTCGTCAATCTCGGCGCCCATGTCGATGAGGGCACCATGGTCGACACCTGGGCTACCGTCGGCTCCTGCGCGCAGATCGGCAGGAACGTCCATCTGTCGGGCGGCGTCGGCATCGGCGGCGTGCTCGAGCCGATGCAGGCCGGTCCGACCATCATCGAGGACAACTGCTTCATCGGCGCCCGCTCGGAGGTCGTCGAGGGCTGCATCGTGCGCGAGGGTTCGGTGCTCGGCATGGGCGTTTTCATCGGCAAGTCGACCAAGATCGTCGACCGCGAAACCGGCGCGGTGCTCTATGGCGAGGTACCGCCCTATTCGGTGGTCGTCGCCGGATCGCTGCCGGGCCGGCCGCTGCCCGACGGCAGCCCCGGCCCGTCGCTCTACTGCGCGGTGATCGTCAAGAAGGTCGACGAGCGCACCCGGTCAAAGACCTCGATCAACGAATTGCTGAGGGATTGAGGTCATGGCCGGCGACCTGCCGCAACCGACCGTGCGCTGGGTGCTGTTCGGCCTGCGCGGACGGATCGCGCGCCAGTCCTACATCCTCGGCCAGCTGTTCATGATCTCGCTGTTCGCGGTCGTCATAGCCCGCATACTGGCGGTCGAGGGCGACGAGGAGGCGACCGCGTTTTGGGGGCTGGCCTTTCTCGCGCTCGGCGCCGTCTCCGCCTGGTCGTCGATCGCGATGACCGTCAAGCGGCTGCACGACCTCGGCCAGCCCGGCATCCTGTCGCTCATCCTTTTCGTGCCGACGGTCAACATCCTGTTCGTGATCGCGCTGATGGTGCTGCCCTCGCGCCCGGATTCCAACCAGTACGGGCCGCCGCCGTTCGGGCCGCCGGCATAAAAGCTTCGTCAAGGGTTGGCTGGCAGACTGGCGCGATGCCTTATCGCCAGCTCGATCCCGCCCGCATCATCAACACCGCCATCGTGCTCGAACGGCGGATCGGCGAACGCTTTCCCGACGCCGGCATCCGCAAGGTCTGCGGCGAACTCATCAACCTTGCGCGCGACACCCGCACCGAGGCCGACCGGCTGGCGCAGCCGATCTGGTGGCTGCGCGGGCTCGTCGCCATGGTCATCGTCGCCGGTGCGCTGATGTTCGTCTTCATCGGCTCGTTCATCACCTTCGACCGGATCGACCGCGTCGGCCTCGGCATCGTCGAGCAGGTCGAGGCTTCGATCAACACGCTGGTGCTGGCCGGCCTCGGCCTGTTCGCGCTGGTGCGGCTGGAGGAGCGCATCAAGCGCCGTGCGGCGATGAAGGGACTGCACGGCATGCGTTCCCTCATCCATGTCATCGACATGCACCAGCTCACCAAGGACCCGATCGCCTTCGCGAGCGACTTCCGGCCGACCGCCAGCTCGCCGAAGCGGGTGCTCGGCCGGACCGACCTGAAGCGCTACCTCGACTACTGCTCGGAAATGCTGTCGCTCACCGGCAAGGTGGCCGCGCTCTATGCACAGGCGGTCAACGACCGCGACGTGCTGGAGGCCGTCAACGACATCGAGAACCTGTCGACCAATCTGTCGCGCAAGATCTGGCAGAAGATCATGCTGATCGAGCCCGAGGCGCTGCGCCGGCGCCGGGCTGCCTGAACAGTGGCTAGCCCAGCTTCTCGCGCAGGAGCCTGGCGCCGGCGCCCAGCGCCTTGAGCTTGCCAAGCGCGACGGTCCGCGGCAGCGGCGCCATTCCGCAATTGGTGCAGGGATAGATGCGCGCCGGATCGACGAATTCCATCGCCGCCTGCAGCGTCGCCATCACCTGTTCAGGGGTCTCCACCGTCTCCGTCGCCACGTCGATGGCGCCGACCAGCAAATCCTTGTCCTTCAGCAGCCCCAGCAGCGACAGCGGCACCCTGGAATTGGCGCATTCAAGCGAGACTTGGCCGATCCGACTCGCATTGAGCGCCGGAAAGAAGGTCTCATACTGACGCCACTCGGCGCCGAGTGACCGTTTCCACTCGATATTGGCCTTGATGCCGTAGCCGTAGCAGACGTGGACGGCGGTGGTGCAGGCCAGGCCGGCGGCGGCGCGTTCGAGCGCGGCGATGCCCCAGTCCACCGTCTCGCGCGGGAAGGCATTGAAGGCCGGCTCGTCGAACTGGATCACGTCGACGCCGAGCGCCGCCAGTTCGCGTGCCTCATCGTTGAGGAGCCGGGCGAATGCCATCGCCATCTCGGGCCGGCTGCCGTAATGGGCGTCGGCGATGGTGTCGCAGATCGTCATCGGCCCGGGCAGGGTGAATTTCAGGCGCCTGGCGGTCTGGGCGCGGGCGTAGCGCACCTCGTCTGCGTGGATCGGCCCCTTGCGCCCGATCGGGCCGGTGACCGTCGGCACGTCGACGACATAGCGGTTGGCGCGGATGCCCATCTTGGTCTTCTTCTGCCAATCGATGCCTTCGACCTGTTCGAGGAAGCCGTGCACGAAATGGATGCGGAACTGCTCGCCACCGGAAACGATGTCGATGCCGGCCGTCTCCTGCTCCTTGATCCAGATGAGGGTGGCATCGCGCTTGGCCTGTTCGAGCTCGGCGCCCGACAGCCGCCATTGCGGCCACAGCTTCTCGGGTTCGGCCAGCCAGGATGGCTTGGGTAGCGAACCGGCAACCGTGGTCTCCAACATGGTCTCCTCCCTCGCCCGTGCTGTCGGCAGCGACGATACGTCGGGCCATGCCGGCCGCACAAGCGCAAGCGGCTGCGCGTGAGGCAGGGTAGTCAGAAGCGCGTGGCGGCGCACGGCCGCGCACAGCCGCATTGAGCGGTGCCGCCAGTGCGGCTATGGTCCGGCCCGAAACTTCCCGTCGGCCATTCGAAGGCGCCGTCCCGGTGGGGCTCCCGGCGGCGCCGGCAAGCGAGGCAAAGCGAATTGAACCAGTATCGGCCGCGCCTGCCGCAGGGCCTGCCTGCGGACCTCAATGAGAAGAAGCAGATCGCCAGCCAGTGGTTCGAAACGCTGCGCGACGCCATCTGCGCCCGGCTGGAGGAGATCGAGCGCGAACTCCAAGGCCCCGGCGCCGAGCGCGAGCCGGGTTACTTCCACCAGACGCCCTGGCAGCGCGAGGACGGCGCCGGTGGCGGCGGCGTCATGTCGATGATGCACGGCCGCGTGTTCGAGAAGGTGGGCGTGCATGTCTCCACCGTCCACGGCGAGTTCTCGCCGGAGTTCCGCAGCCAGATCCCAGGCGCCGAGACCGATCCGCGCTTCTGGGCCTCTGGGCTGTCGCTGATCTGCCACCCGCTCAACCCGCATGTGCCGGCCGTCCACATGAACACGCGGATGGTCGTCACCACCGCCCTTTGGTTCGGCGGCGGCGCCGACCTCACCCCGGTCCTCGACGCCCGGCGTTCGCAGAACGATCCCGATGCGGTCGCCTTCCACAAGGCGCTGCGATTCGTCTGCGAGCGCCATGGCGCGGTCGCCGATTACGGCCGCTACAAGAGCTGGTGCGACGACTATTTCCACCTCAAGCATCGCGACGAGCCGCGCGGCATCGGCGGCATCTTTTTCGACTACCTGCATTCGCCCGACGAGCGCGGCGGCTGGGCCGGCGACTTCGCCTTCGTCCAGGATGTCGGACGTGCCTTCAACGTCGTCTACCCGCTGATCGTCAGGCGCAACATGAACCTCGAATGGACGCCCGAGCAGCGCGACGAGCAGCTGGTCCGCCGCGGCCGCTATGCCGAGTTCAACCTGCTCTACGACCGTGGCACCATCTTCGGCCTGAAGACCGGCGGCAACGTCGATTCAATCCTCTCCTCCCTGCCGCCGGTGGTCAAATGGCCGTGACGCGACTGTTGTCCGTCCGTGGGATCGCTCTTGCCTTGCCCCATTTGCACGCTATCTGCGATTGATGAAGACCACGCCATGAAAGGAGGAAGAAGATGAGAACGTTCCAGTGCGGCACCCTCGTTCCTGGCTGCGAATGGGAGACCTCGGCCGAGGACGACGCCGAAATCGTGCGTCGGACGGTCGAGCATCTGCGGTCGGCCCACGGCGAGACCATCGTCCGCGAGAGCATGGTCGACAACATCAAGAAGCGGATCAAGGACTCGCGCGCCGCCGCCTGACGGCGCGCCGGCCTCAATTGCCCCTGGCGAGCCGCACCGCCTCGTCCAGCAGTTCCTGGTGGCCCGGCCTAAAGTCGCGTTCGACCCAGGCCTGCTCGAGGCGGGCGAGCAGTTCGCCCATGCGCGGGCCGGCGCCGATGCCGGCCTCGATCAGGTCACGGCCGGCGAGTGGGAAGGTGGGCGCCTGCCAGCGCCGCGCGAAGGTGAGCTTGGCCGCCAGCGCGCTCGCCCGGCGGGTGCGGCCCTGATAGGTGCGCTCGCGCGCCAGCTCGACCACCAGCGCGTCGATGACGGCCTGGCGCTTGCTGCGATAGAGTTCGCGGGCGAACATGCGGTTCGGCACCGAGTAATCGGGGATGGCCTGGTGCGCCCAGTCCTCCAGCCGCGCCCGCTCCTGGCGCGACAGCTTGAGACGGACGGCAAGCGCCGCCACCCGGTCGAGGCGCGGCGGCACCACGCTCATCAGGCGCAGCAGCGGGTCGGGGGGGCAGCGCTGCTCGCGCTCGATAGCGACGACCTCGCCCAGCATGTCGATGCCCCAGTCGCCGCCCTCTGGCAGCGCCACAGCCAGCACGCCCGCCGTGCGCATCCACAGCACCGCGCGGACCGGGTCGGGCGCCGCCAGGATGCGCTTCAGCTCATGCCAGACCCGCTCGGCCGACAGATAGGACAGAAATTCCCGGTTGCGTGCGCAGGCCTTGAGGCCCTCGGCATCGGGCCGGCCATCACCGTACCAGGCGTAGAAGCGGAAGAACCGCAGGATGCGCAGATAGTCCTCGCGGATGCGCGCCTCGGCGCTGCCGATGAAGCGCACCCGCCGCGCCCGCAGGTCGGCGAAGCCGCCAAGCGGGTCGAACAGGCGGCCATTGCGGTCGCAATAGAGCGCGTTCATGGTGAAGTCGCGCCGCATCGCGTCGGCGTGCCAGTCGGTGCCGAAGCGCACGACGGCATGGCGCCCGCGCGTTTCGACGTCCTCGCGCAGCGTCGTGATCTCGTAGCCGCGGCCGCCGGCCACCGCCGTCACGGTGCCATGCTCGATTCCGGTGGCCACGACCTTGATCCCGCCCGCATCGAGCACGGCGGTCACCGCCTCCGGCAGGAGGTTGGTCGACAGGTCGACCTCGCGGATGGGTTCGGCCAGCAGCGCGTTGCGCACCGCTCCGCCATTGACACGCGCCTCGCCGCCGGCGGCCTCGATCAGGTCGAACAGCCCCTGCAGATGCGGATCGGCGAGGAACTGCGCCTGCGTCGAACTCAGGACTGCGGGTGCCGCCGTCACGGAAAAATCCTGTCGCGCAGCACCCGGATGATGCCGGCCGTGACACCCCAGATGTAGTGCTCGCCATAGGGCATCTCGAGATAGTGGCGCAGGCGGCCGTTGAATTCGCGGCTACCGGTGCGGTGGTTGGCGCGGTCCATCAGGAAGGCGAACGGCACTTCGAAGATGTAGTCGACCTCGGCCGGGTTGGGCTCGACCGGCGCCCGCCCGTCGACCAGCGCCACGACCGGCGCGATGCGGTAGCCGGAACCGGTGTGGTAGTCGGGCAGCCGGCCGATGATCTCGGCCAAACGGGGCTCCAGACCGATCTCCTCGCGCGCCTCGCGCAGCGCCGCGGCTTCCACGCTTTCGTCGTCCGGGTCGATCCTGCCGCCGGGAAACGCCACCTGTCCGGAATGGGCGCGCAGGGATTCGCGGCGCTTGGTCAGCAGCACGTTGAGGCCGCCCGGGCGGTCGAGGATGGGGATCAGCACCGCCGCCGGCAGCAGGGCATTCGCGACGATCTGGTCGCGGACGTCCGGATTGAACAGGAAGTCGCCATGGCCGCCGCCGCCCTCCTCCCCCAGCCGCTCGCGCGCCAGCCGGCGCAGTTCGTCCGGCGTCATCCTTGCCGCTTCGCTCGAATCGATGGTGCGCACGTCGTTCGTTCCAAGGCGTCGCTATCGGCCTGCCAGGCGGTGCAGCTCGTCGGCCGGCATGATGGGAAAGATGGCACCCTTGCTGCTGACGGCGAACATTACCCGCCCGTCGACCTCGATCTCTTCGCCAAGGGCGACCAGTTCGTACATCACCGGGCGGGCCAGCAGCGCCTCCAGCCGCCCGCGCACCTTGAGATAAGGCTTGACGCCGTCATTGCCAGGGGCAAGCTTATAGCGGATCGGATTATCGGGTCCGGCCTCGACCACGTCGCCGACATTGGTGCGGAAGGTCAGCACCTGTGCGCCGTCGCGGCGGCTCGCATTCATCTCAACGGCAACGAAGGGCGCATCCTCGACGGTGATGCCCACCTTCTCGACGGGAGTGACCAGATAGGTCCGGCCGTCCTCGTCCTTTCTGAGCACGGTGGAAAACAGGCGCACAAGCGCCATGCGGCCGATCGGCGTGCCGAGATAGAACCAGGTGCCGTCACGCTTGATGACGATGTCGAGATCGCCGCAGAAAGGTGGGTTCCAGCGCTCGACCGGTGCCGGGCCGCGGCCGGTCGTCTCGGCACGCGCCACCAGCGCCTGCAGGCCGGCAACACCGGAGTCGGACCGGGGAGGACGCGCCTCACCGGCACCCCTGCGCAGCCTCGCCGTGCCGGCCATCGTTTCCCTCCTTCCCCGCCCGGGGCGGGGGCCATACCCGGCAGCCGGCCGGATGCGGATCGATTCGCCACGCCTTGTATTGGCCACGGTTCGGCTTACCATGGCCGTGGTGGCGACTCAAAGCTGGCAGGGATTTTGCTAGGCATCAAGTCATGTCCGGCACGGTCCCGCCGCACCCGGCGGGGCCTCGGCCCGCCCCACCTGAACGGAGCGTCGCGATGAGCGCAATTGACCGCAATCTGCCGAAATCGGAGGAGAAGGCCGCCGTCGAGGCCGCCGAAAAGGCGCTGGCCGAGATCGCCAAGGTCCGCACGATGATCGGCGCGGTCATTTTCGGCCAGGAGGAGGTGGTCGAGCGCGCGCTGATCACCATCCTGTCGGGCGGCCATGCGCTGCTGGTCGGCCTGCCGGGACTTGCCAAGACCAAGCTGGTCGAGACGCTGGGCGTCGTGCTCGGTCTGGCCGAAGCGCGCATCCAGTTCACCCCCGACCTGATGCCAGCCGACATCCTCGGTTCCGAAATCCTGCGCAGCGACGCAGAGGGCAACCGCAGCTTCCATTTCGTCAAGGGTCCGATCTTCACCCAGCTGCTGATGGCGGACGAGATCAACCGTGCCAGCCCGCGCACCCAGGCCGCGCTGCTGCAGGCCATGCAGGAGCATCACGTTACCATCGCCGGTCAGCGCTACGACCTGCCGCACCCCTTCCACGTGCTGGCAACGCAAAACCCGCTGGAGCAGGAAGGCACCTATCCGCTGCCCGAGGCCCAGCTCGACCGCTTCCTGATGCAGGTCGACGTGCACTATCCCGATCTCGAGACCGAGACCCGCATCATGCTGGAGACGACCGGCGTCAAGGAGGCCAGGCCGTCGCCGGTGCTCAGCGCCGGCCGGCTGGAAGAGATGCAGGCGCTGGTGCGCCGCATCCCCGTCGGCAAGAAGGTGATCGAGGCGATCCTGGAACTGGTGCGCTCGGCCCGGCCGGGCGGGGTCGACGACGACTATAACGGCCTCATCAACTGGGGGCCGGGCCCGCGCGCCAGCCAGGCGCTGATGGTGACCACCCGAGCCCGCGCCCTGCTGCGCGGGCGCCTCGAACCGTCGGTCGACGACGTGCTGGCGCTGGCCGAGCCGATCCTTCAGCACCGCATGCAGCTTTCGCTGATCGCGCTCACCGCCGAGAACCGCGTCACCGTGCGCGACGTCATCGCCCGGCGCAAGCAGAGGATCGGTTGATGCCGGGCAAGGCCGACCTCGGCGCCCGCCCGCCGGGACGAACGGCATGAGCGGGCCGATCGGCGCGGTCGCCCCGCGTGAGACGCGCAAGGAGACGATGGCGCGCGCTCGTGCCCGTGCCGCGCTGATCCCCGATCTGCTCGTCGAGGCCCACCGCGTCGCCAACAACGTCTTCGCCGGCTGGCACGGTCGGCGTAAGCGCGGCGTCGGCGAGGATTTCTGGCAGTTCCGCCACTATGTGACCGGCGAGAACCTGGCGGCAATCGACTGGCGTCGCTCGGCCCGCGACGACAACATCTATGTGCGCGACCGCGAATGGCAGGCGACCCACATGGTCTGGCTGTGGGTCGATGAATCGCCGTCGATGCTGTTCCGCTCGCAGTTTGCCGTCGTCGCCAAGCAATCGCGGGCTCTGGTGCTGGCCTTTGCCATGGCCGAGCTGCTCGCCCGCAGCGGCGAGCGCCTGGGCTGGCTCGGCCTGACCCGGCCGATGCTGAGCCGCCGGGCTGCCGACCATCTCGGCCAGTCACTGATGCTGGCGCCGCCGCAGACCCGCCTGCCCGGCCCGGAGGGAATCCGCAATTTCTGCGACATCGTGCTGTTTTCCGATTTCCTCGGACCGCGCGAGGAAACCCTGTCGCGGCTGCAGGCCTATGCCCGCGCCGGCGCCCGCGGCCATCTGGTGCAGATCGTCGACCCGGTGGAGGAAACCTTTCCCTATGCCGGGCGCATCGAATTCCGCGATCCGGAGACCGGCGAGCGGCTGACCGCTGGCAGTGCCCAGGGACTGAAGAATGACTACGCGGCGCTGTTTGCCGCCCACATCGCATCGGTGCGCGCAATGGCCCGCTCGATTGGCTGGAGCCATACCCTCCACCATACCGACAAGCCGGCTTCGCAGGCGCTGGTGGCGCTGCATGTCCATCTGAGCCAGGACGTCTGGAGGCAGCATCAATGAGCGGGCTGCCCCTCGTCTTCGCCAGTCCCTGGGTGCTGTTGGCGCTGGTGCTGCTGCCGGTGATCTGGTGGCTGCTGCGGCTGACGCCGCCGCGCCCGC
Source organism: Alphaproteobacteria bacterium (assembly GCA_016861165.1). Taxonomy (GTDB): domain Bacteria; phylum Pseudomonadota; class Alphaproteobacteria; order Rhizobiales; family Rhizobiaceae; genus BOKV01. The sequence goes on from BOKV01000014.1 coordinate 23,921, forward strand.
GCGCCGAGACCTTTCCGCCGCTGGCCATCCTGGCGCGTCTGATCCGCCGAGAGGAAACGCCGGCGCAGAGTCCATGGTGGCTGACGCTGCTGCGCCTGGTCATGGCCACGCTGGCGATCCTGGCCATGGCCGGTCCGGTGTGGAACCCGGGCGAGGCGGCGCTTGAGGGCGACGGTCCGGTGCTGATCGTCGTCGACGACGGCTGGGCTGCCGCCGCCGACTGGGAGCGGCGCCGCGACGCCGCGCTCGCCATCGTCGCCGACGCGGCCGAGGACAGCCGCACCGTGATTCTTGTCGCCACCACAGCGTCGGCGCCCGAGGCCGCCACGCCGCTCAATCCCGAACAGGCTGCCGCCCGGCTGGAAGGCATGGTGGCGCGGCCGCTCAAGCCCGACCACGGCGCCACGGCCCGCCTGGTCGTCGAGATCACCCGCGACCATGCCCCGGGCTCAACCTTCTTCCTGTCCGACGGGCTCGAACATGCCGACAGCAGCGAACTGGGCGCCGCCTTTGCCGCCCTCGGCGGCCAGCGCCGCATCCTCCTGCCCGGTACCGAGGGCCTGGTCGCCATGGCCGGCATCCGCAACGACCCGGACGCGCTGGTCGGCACCCTCATCCGGCCGCCGGGTCAGGCCGCGCGACCGTTCGATGTCGTCACCTTCGACATCCAGGGATTGCCGGCGGCGCGCGCCACCGCCCTCTTCGACGCCGGCGGCACGGCCGCCGACTTCCGCTTCGCGGAGCCGGTCGAATTGCGCAACCAGGTCGTGCGCACCGCCGTCTCCGACGCCGAGAACGCCGGCGCCGTGCAATTGCTCGACGACAGCTTCCGCCGCCGCGTGGTCGGCATCATTTCCGGCCAGTCGGCCGACCTGTCGCAGCCGCTCCTGAGCCCGCTCTACTACATTTCGCGGGCGCTCTCCCCGTTCAGCGACCTGCGCGAGGCCGACGACGCCAACGTCGCCAGGGCGGTGCCGGCACTGATCCAGCAGGGCATATCGGCCATCGCGCTCGCCGACGTCGGCAACCTGCCCGAGGAGACCGTCGAGGAACTGGGCAAGTGGGTCGAGGGAGGCGGCATGCTGATCCGCTTCGCCGGCCCGCGCCTGGCCGCCGCCGCCCAGGACACGCTGCTGCCGGTCAGACTGCGCGCCGGCGACCGCAATCTCGGCGGCGCCCTGTCGTGGGAGACGCCGAAACCGCTGGCGCCGTTCGAGGCGCAGAGCCCGTTCTTCGGCATCGACCCGCCACGCGAGGTGGTGGTGCGGCGCCAGGTGCTGGCGCTGCAGGAGCCGGACCTGGAGGCCAAGACCTGGGCGATCCTCGAAGATGGCACCCCGCTGGTCACCGCCGACCGTCGCGGCGCCGGCTGGCTGGTACTGTTTCATACCAGTTCCGACGCAAGCTGGTCGAACCTGGCCATCTCCGGCACCTTTGTCGAAATGCTGCGCCGCGTCGTCGACCAGTCGCGTTCCCGCGGCGCACAGGCCACCGAGGCTGCCACGTCGCTGCCGCCGCTGCGCCTGCTCGACGGCAGGGGACGGCTCGGCGCGCCGGGTCCCGAAGCGCGTCCGCTCGTCGTCGGCAAGGGCATCGAGCCCAGGGCTTCGATCGACAACCCCCCCGGTTTCTACGGCACCGATGACGGCTTCATCGCGCTCAACCTGTTCGCCGCCGGCGATACGCTTGCCGCTCTCGACCCCGCGAGCTTCGCGCCGGGCGTCGCCGCGGCCGGCTACGCCGGCGAGGCGGCGTTCGACTTCAAACCGTGGCTGATCGGGTTCGCGGTGCTGCTATTCGTGCTCGACTGCCTCGCCGTTCTGTGGATCGGCGGCGCGCTGAACTTGCCAGCCAGGGGTCGAGCCCGCGCCGCCGCGACGCTGTTCGCCGGCCTCGCCCTCGCCCTCGCCGCCCCGCCGCCGGCGGGCGCCCAGGACGAGGCCATCGACTTCTCCGCCTCGCTGATCACCCGCCTCGCCTATGTCGTCACCGGCGACGCGACCGTCGACGACATCAGCCATGCCGGCATGGCCGGACTGTCGCAGTTCCTGGCGTCGCGCACGGCGCTGGAACCCGGCGAGCCCGCCCCGGTCAACATCGCCGAGGACGAACTGGCCTTCTACGCCCTGCTCTACTGGCCGATCACCGCCGAAAGCCGGCTGCCCGACCCGGCGACGATGGCGCGCGTCGATGCGTTCATGAAGCAGGGCGGCACCATCCTGTTCGATACGCGCGACCAGCTTTCCGGGCCGCTGGGTGGAACCGCCAATTCGCCCGAGGCGCAGCGGCTCCAGCAGATCCTGTCCGGCCTCGACATTCCCCAGCTCGAACCGGTGCCGCCCGACCACGTGCTGACCAAATCGTTCTATCTGCTCAACAACTTCCCGGGCCGCTACGCCGGCGGCGAACTGTGGGTCGAGGCGCTGCCGCCGACCGGCGATGGCGCCGCCCCGCGGCCCGCGCGGCCGACCGACGGCGTTTCCTCCATCCTGATCACCAGCAACGATTTCGCTGGTGCCTGGGCGGTCGACGACAGCCTGCGGCCACGGCTGCCGACGGTGCCGCCCGACCCCACCCAGCGCGAGCTCAGCTACCGCGCCGGCGTCAACATCATGATGTATGTGCTGACCGGCAACTACAAGGCCGACCAGGTCCATGTGCCGGCGCTCTTGGAAAGGCTGGGACAATAGGCTGGCGACCATGACGCGGTTTGACATCGTTTTCTCTCCGCAGCTGCCGCTGGCGCTGGTGATCGCGATTGCCGGCCTTGCCGGCCTGCTGGCGCTCTACGGGCTGTGGCGAGGCCTGCGCGGCGCCTGGCTCCGCCTCGCCGCGGCAATCATTCTGGCGTTGGCGCTGCTGAACCCCACCGCCGTCGTCGAGGAACGCGACCCGTTGACGACCGTTGTCGCGGTGGTGAGCGACCGCACCGGCAGCCAGCAGATCGGCGGGCGCGCCGGACAGACCGAGGCGATCCGGCGCGCCGTGATCGAACGGCTGTCGCGGCTCGGCCTGTTCGACGTGCGCGAGGCTTTCGCCGAGGACCAGATCTCGGCGACGACCGACGTGTCGACGGCGCTGTTCCGCAGCCTGCGCTCGGCGCTGCAGGACGTGCCGACCGAGCAGGTCGGCGGCGCGATCCTCATTACCGACGGCCAGGTGCACGACATTCCCGATTCGCTCGCCTCGATCGGCCTGGCAGCGCCCCTCCATGCGCTGATCACCGGCGAAGCGGGCGAGCGCGACCGGCGCATCGTCATCGAGCAGGCGCCCCGTTTCGGCGTCGTCGGCGAGCCGTTCGAACTGAGCTATCGCGTGCGCCAGACCGGCTTCGCCGCCGATAGCCCGGTGGCGGTCGGCATCTATGTCGATGGCGAGCTGGTGGCAACCGATTCGGCCCGGCCGGACGAGGAGATGCGTTTTGCCAGCACCGTTCCCCACGGCGGCAAGAACATCATCGAACTGCGGGCCGAGGTCGATGCGGGCGAGATCACCGAGGTCAACAACCGTGCCTTCGTGACGCTGAACGGCATCCGCGAGAACCTGCGCGTGCTGCTGATTTCGGGCGAGCCGCACGCCGGCGAGCGGACCTGGCGCAACCTGCTGAAATCGGACCCTTCGGTCGACCTCGTCCATTTCACCATTCTGCGCCCGCCGGAGAAGCAGGACGGCACGCCTATCAACCAGCTCTCGCTGATCGCCTTCCCGACGCGCGAACTGTTCGTCCAGAAGATCAACGAGTTCGACCTGATCATCTTCGACCGCTACCGGCACCGCAACGTGCTGCCGCTGCTCTATTTCGACAACATCGTCAACTATGTGCGCGAGGGCGGCGCGCTATTGATCGCCGCAGGACCGGAGCTCGGCGAGTTCGGCAGCATAGCCGAGCCGCTCGCGGCGCTGATGCCGGCGCAACCCGATGGCGGCAAGATCGAGGCGCCGTTCAAGCCGGCGGTGTCGCCGACCGGGCTCCGGCACCCGGTCACCCGTGACCTCGACGGCTGGCGGCAGGACGAGCCGCAATGGGGCCGCTGGTTCCGCTCCGTCGGCGTCAGCGCCGTCGAGGGCCAGACGGTGATGACCGGCCAGGACGACGTGCCCCTCCTCGTGCTCGACCATTACGGCGAAGGTCGCGTTGCCCTCTTCCTGTCAGATCACACCTGGCTGTGGGCGCGCGGCTTCGAGGGCGGCGGGCCCTATGTGCAGCTGCTGCGCCGCACCGCGCACTGGCTGATGAAGGAACCGCAGCTCGAGGAGGAACGGCTGAACGCCGATGTCGAGGATGGCCGGCTGGTGATCGAACGCCAGACGCTGGGCGACGAACCGGGCGAGGTTGTCCTGACCGGCCCGACGGGCCGGGAGTCCACGGTTGCGCTGCGCAATGCCGGCCCCGGCGTCTGGCGCGCCGAGGTGGCGGCGCCGCAATTCGGGCTCTACTCGGCGACCGACGGCAACCTGCGCGCCCTTGTCCATGTCGGGCCGCCGAACCCACGCGAGTTCGCCGAGGTCATCAGCACTACCCGCCTGCTCGAGCCGGTGCTGGCGGAGAACCGCGGCAGTGTCCGGCGGGCCGATGGCGACGACCTGCCGAGGATCGTGCCGGTTCGCGCCGGGGCGACAGCATCGGGGCTGGGCTGGATCGGGCTGGAGAATGCCGAGGCGAGCGTGCTGAAGGGGATCAGCCGGCTGCCGTTGTTTGCCGGCCTGATCGGCTTGGCGCTGCTGTTGATGGCTTTGGCCGCGACGTGGGCACGCGAGGGCCGCTGACGCGCCCCTCCATTGCGTGCGGTATTCAGAGAACGACGACCTGGGCGCCGAGCTGGACGCGATCAAACAGATCGATGACGTGCTCGTTGATCATGCGGAAGCAGCCATTCGACGCCGCGCTGCCGATCGTGTTCGGCTGGTTGGTGCCGTGGATGCGCAGATAGGTGTCCTGCTTGCCCTGATAGAGATAGATGGCGCGGGCACCGAGCGGGTTGTCGGGTCCGCCATCCATGCCGTCGGCATAGCGCTGGTACTGGCGCGGGTCGCGCTCGATCATCGCCTTGGTCGGAATCCAGCGCGGCCATACCTGCTTGTCGCCAACGGTCGCCTTGCCGGTGAACAGCAGGCCCTCCTTGCCGACGGCGACGCCGTAGCGCACCGCCGCCACCGGCGACTCGACGAAATAGAGGAACTTCTCCTTGGTATCGATCACGATCGTCCCCGGCCGGTAGCCGGAGAACGGCACCGTCTGCGGCTTGAAGCGGTCATCGATCTTCGGCGGCTTCTTGCGCGCCAGTACCGACAGCTTCTCGTCGTGCTTGAGCTGTTCCTCGTTGAGCTCGACCGGAGCCGGCTTCTGCGCGTCGAACAGGCCGAACATGAACGGGATCGGCCTCACGCTGCGCTCGGGCTCGCTGCTTCTCGCCTCGCTGGTCGCGGTGCTGACCTTGACCGGGTTCTTCTTGGCGACCTTGGCCTGGTCGGCCTGCACCGTCTGGGCGCTGGCAGTCGACGCGGCGACCAGTCCGACGGACAAGGCAGCCGCGAGCATGATGCAAAGGAAGGTCGGGATCGAGCGCTTCATGGCGGTTTCCGCTCTCATGATCATCTGAAAACCATTACTGTTCCGTTCATGCCCCGCAAAGGCGAACAGTCGGCACCCACTTTGCCTGCAGTTGACCGAGATCAGTACAAGATCAAGCTTGGGTATTTTGTCAACCGCTGCGCCGCCGCGGTGGTCCGCCAGGGCACCGCCCGGCCGACTTTTTCGGGCGAGTGTCGCATTCATGCATGTTTGCGGGCGGCGCCGGCATGGTCGACGAGAGCGCCCGGCTCCAGTTCCAGATAGAGGATGCGGGCCGGATCGGCCGGGCCCGGCAGGGTGATTCGCCCGGCCGGCACCGGCCGGAAGCCGAACCGCGCGTAGTAGGGCTGGTCGCCGACCAGGATGACGAGGCGGTGGCCCTGCTCACGCGCCGCATGCAGGGCGCGGTTCATCAGTTCGCGGCCGATGCCGAGATTCTTGCGCGAGCGCGCCACGACCAGCGGCCCGAGGACCAGCGCCGGCCGGCAGCCGATCAGGATGCGGGTGAGCCGCACCGACCCGACCAGCTCCTCGACACCGCTGCCGTTCTTCATCAGGGCGACGAAGCTCAGCCCCGCCTCGTGCGCCACACCTTCGCGCAGGCGGAAGGCGGCGCGGGCGAAACGGCCCGGCCCGAAGGCCTCGGCTCCCAGCTGCTCGACGGATGCGAAGTCTTCCGGCGCCTCGGCGCGGATGCGGAGCGTGAAGTAGGTCATGAGGGGCGGTCCGGCGGCTCGAACTGCGCGATGCCGGCGCCCCTTCCTCGATGATCAGGCGGCCGGCGGTGATGACAGGCGCGCGCCCCGCACGCGATGTGCGGAACGCCGGCTGATTCGTCGTCGCAGTGAGGCAACCCTGGTCATTGTCGGTTCCCGTGAGCGGCCCGCAAGCGGCAGGCGGATGGCGCTATTACCACGCTCTGGCCCGCGGTCAAGCCAAATCCGATTTCCGGCCGCCGCGAGCCCGCAACGAGCTCGCAACGCGACGTGCACACAGCGTTCAACAGCGCAGCGGTTGGCCGCGGACTGACGGCGACCTATCTTCGACGGACAGGAACGGTGATCAGCGGAGCGTGCGAAATGGGCCTTCTGGTGGACGGCAAATGGCAGGACCGTTGGTACGACACCGCCTCGACCGGCGGCCGCTTCGTGCGCCGGGAGGCACAGTTCCGCAACTGGGTGACGGCCGACGGGCGCCCCGGGCCTACCGGCACGGGCGGCTTTCGGGCCGAGGCCGGCCGTTACCACCTCTATGTCTCCCACGCCTGCCCCTGGGCGCATCGCACCATGATCTTCCGCAAGCTCAAGAAGCTGGAGAACATCATCGGCCTGACCGTGGTCGACTGGTTCATGGGCGACAATGGCTGGGCGTTTTCCGGGCGTGACGGCTCCGACCTCGACCCTATCCACAACGCCCGCTTCCTGCACGAGATCTATACCGCCGCCAGGCCGGACTACACCGGCCGCGTAACCGTGCCGGTATTGTGGGACAAGGAGCGCGCGACGATCGTCTCCAACGAATCATCCGAGATCATCCGCATGTTCAACTCGGCCTTCGACCGGGTCGGCGCGACGGGGCCGGACTTCTACCCCGCCCGCCTGCGCGAACGCATCGACGCCATCAACGAACGCGTCTACGCCACTGTCAATAACGGCGTCTATCGCTGCGGCTTCGCCACCACGCAGGAGGCCTATGACGAGGCGTTCGCCGAGCTTTTCGCCACCCTAGACTGGCTCGATGACATGCTGGCGCGCAACCGCTACCTGGCGGGCGGCAACCTGACCGAGGCCGACTGGCGACTGTTCACCACGCTGATCCGCTTCGACGCGGTCTATGTCGGCCACTTCAAGTGCAATCTGCGCCGGATCGCCGACTATCCGAACCTGTCCAACTATCTGCGCGAGCTCTACCAGATGCCGGGCATCGCCGGGACGGTCGACCTGCACCACATCCGCGGCCACTACTACCGCTGCCACACCTCGATCAACCCGCACGGCATCGTGCCGGGCGGGCCGGAACTGGACTTCGATCGCCCGCACGACCGCGAGCGCCTGCGCGCGGCCGCCTGATCTACCATTCCGGCGAGATGTCGGCGCCCTCGTAGAACTCGGCGATGCGCCGCCGCGTTCCGAGCGACAGGTCGGGCGGCATCTCGGCCAGCCCGAAGAAGCGCGCCTCGGCGATCTCCATGCCGGGTCTGAACGCGCCCTCGGCCCGCCACCCCGGACAGCGGAACAGCAGCACGTGGTCGCGGCCGTTGAGGCGGCGGTTGAAATAGGCGCCGGCGAGCACCGGCGGCGCGGTGAGGCGCACCGCCGCCTCCTCGTGGACCTCGCGCGCCAGCGCCGCAGCCGCCGTCTCGTTGGCCTCGACCCCGCCGCCCGGGAAATGCCAGCCGCGCACATAAGTGTGGCGCACCAGCAGGACGCGGCCGTCATCGTCCTCGACGAGGCCGCGCACGCCGAGCGTCAGGGCGCGGCGCAGCATCAGGCCCCAGTGGACCGAGCGCCGCAGCAGTCCGGCACGTCGTGCTGTCATCGATCCCTGCCTTGCCGGCCCCGGCGAACTCGTCTATCGCGGCTGCGATGTTCCGCCTCGCCCACCTCTCCGATGTCCATCTCGGACCGCTGCCGCCGGTGGCGCGGCGCGAACTGATGTCGAAGCGCATCACGGGCTATATCAACTGGCAGCGCAACCGCGCAATGCATCACGATGCCGAGACGGTCGCCCGCCTTACGGCCGACATTGCGGGGCGCCGGCCGGACCACCTGGCCATCACCGGGGACCTCATCAATCTCGGCCTCGACGCCGAGATCGAGACCGCCGTGGCCTGGCTCGAATCACTGGGCGATCCCGCCACTGTCTCGCTCGTCTGCGGCAACCATGACGCCTATGTGCCTGGAACCCTCGACCGCGTACTGGAACGCTGGCAGCGCTGGATCACCGACGACAAAGGCCGTCACATCGACGGCCCGGAGGACTTCCCGGTCCTGCGCCGGCGCGGCCGCGTCTCGCTGATCGGCTGCAACTCGGCCCGTGCCACCATGCCGTTCCTCGCCACCGGCTATTTCCGCGGCGCCCAGGCGCGGGCGCTGGGCGAGATGCTGGCCGCCGAGGGCCGCGCCGGCCAGTGCCGGGTAGTGCTGATCCACCATCCGCCGGTGCGCTGGGCCACTGCCTTCCACAAGCGGCTGGTCGGGGCCGGGCTGTTCCGCCGCGCGATCGCGCGGCATGGCGCCGAACTGGTGCTGCACGGCCACACCCATCGCGACAGCGTCGCGACAATTGCCGGCGCGGCCGGTCCGGTTCCGGTGGTTGGAGTCCCGTCGGCGGGGGAATCCGGCGGCAGGCGCCACCCTGCGTCGCGCTACAACCTGTTCAACATCGCCGAAGGGCCGCGCGGCTGGTCGATCGCGATGCAGGAATACGGCCTCGGCGGCGCGGCCACGCCGATCGGCCTGATCGCCAAGCGCCAGCTCGCCTGAGCCGGGTTCACAGTGGCGCGCCAAGACGCAGCCAGACTGCGAGGCCGACGGCGCCCGCGGCAAGGCCGGCAAGGAAGACCGCCGCCAGCGTCCAGCCCGGCAGGCGGCCGGCGGCTTGTGCCGCGTCGCTTCGAGCCTCGACCCGGCGCCCGCCCGGCCGCCTGGCGCGCATCGCCACCCAGTCGCCCTCCATGGCACGCTCGCGTTCGAGGATGCGCTCGGCGACATAGTCGGTGACGCTGCGGGCAATCGCCTCACGCTTGTCGGCCTCGGCGAGGACGACGCGGCCGTCGCGCGTGTCCTTGACGAACTCATAGCTGCGCCGGTCGCGGCCGACCCGCACGAAGCTGGTCATGTCGATCCACAGCCGCGGCGTCTCGCCGCCGGCCAGCGCGAATTCGAACTGGTCGTGGCCCGCCGGCACTTCGTCGAACACCGGCCGCAGGTCCTGCGCCAGCAGTTCGAGCCTGGCCCGGGCGACCTGCTTCATCTCGACGACGACGTCGTCGCGCTCGGCCTGGGCGCTGCGCACGCGCTCGATCGCCGCGAACAGGTCGTGGACCTTGCCCTCGCCGCCGCCGGGCCTAGAGTCCGATTCGGCCATTCTGCGCGCCTCCCGCTACGGTTAAGGCTTCCCTAACGCCTCGATCTTTTCTAGTGCCTGAGGCGACCGGGTTCAAATGGAGACTGCAATGGATCACGCCGCCAGCGAACTGCCGCGTGCCTGCCGCCTCGTCGCCGACGCGGCGGCGCGCCTGGGGCTAGCGATCGACATCCGCCTGATGGAGCAGAGCACCCGCACGGCCGAGGAGGCCGCGGCCGCCTGCCGGGCAACCGTCGGCCAGATCGTCAAGTCGCTCGTCTTCGCCGGCGCGACGAGCAAGCGGCCGGTGCTGCTGTTGGTCAGCGGCGCCAACCGGGTGGACGAGAAGCGCGTCGCCGCCACGATCGGCGACAGGATCGTGCGGCCCGACGCCGAATTCGTGCGCCGGGTCACCGGCTTTGCCATCGGCGGCATCCCGCCCTTCGGCCACGCCGAGCCGCTCGCCACCTGGATGGACGAGGACCTGATGCGGCACGACACCGTCTATGCCGCCGCCGGCGCGCCCAACGCGATCTTTGCCGTGGCGCCGGCCGAACTCCAGCGCGCGACCGGCGCCAAACCCATCACGGTCCGCAGCTAGATCAGCCGGTTGGCGGCCGAGACGACCGCCTCGAGCGAGGCCGTCACGATGTTCTTGTTGATGCCGACGCCGAACGCCCTGCGCCCGTCGGACTCGACCTCCATGTAGCAGATGGCGGCGGCGTCCGAGCCGTGCTGCATCGAGTGTTCCGAATAGTCGGCGACGCTCAGCGCCAGCCCGAGATGGCGCGACAGCGCGTCGACGAAGCCGTCGACCGGTCCGGTTCCCTTGCCCTCGATGGTCACCGCCCCGCCGCCATCGCTGATCTCGGCGGTGAGGATGCGCCGACCCTTCATCGCCGGGTCCGCCACCGTCTGGTGGTCGACAAACTTGATGCGCCCGTCCGGCTGATCGACATATTCGCGCAGGAACTCGGCGTGGATGCGCTGCGACGGCAGCTCGGTGCCCTCACGGTCGGTGATGGCCTGGATGAGGTCGCGGAACTCGACCTGCAGGTTGCGCGGCAGGTTGAGGCCGTAATCCTCAGCCATGATGTAGGCGATGCCGCCCTTGCCCGACTGCGAGTTGATGCGGATGATCGCCTCGTAAGTACGCCCGACATCGGCCGGGTCGATCGGCAGGTAGGGCACCTCCCAGTGCGGGTCGTTGGCTCGCCGGATCGCCTTCATGCCCTTGTTGATGGCGTCCTGGTGGGAGCCCGAGAAGGCGGTGTAGACCAGTTCGCCGACATAGGGGTGGCGCTCGCCGATCCTGAGCTGGTTGGAATACTCAAACACCTTCTTGATCCGGTTGACGTCGGAGCAGTCGAGCTTCGGGTCGACGCCCTGGGTGAACAGGTTGAGCGCCAGATTGACGATGTCGACATTGCCGGTGCGCTCGCCATTGCCGAACAGCGTGCCCTCGACGCGGTCGGCGCCGGCCATCAGTGCCAGTTCGGTCGCCGCCACGCCGGTGCCGCGGTCGTTGTGGGGATGCAGCGACACGATGACCTGGTGGCGGCGGTCGAGGTTGCGGCACATCCATTCGATCTGGTCGGCATAGATGTTGGGCGTCGACATCTCGACCGTGGCGGGCAGGTTGAGGATCAACTTGTTGTCCTCGGTCGGATCGATGATCTCGGTGACCGCGTTGCAGATCTCCAGCGCGAAATCGAGCTCGGTGCCGGTGAAGCTCTCCGGCGAATATTCGAAGCGGTAGCCCTGATGCCCCGGTTCCCTGGCGGCATCCGCGGCCATGTCGCGGATCATCTTGGCCGCGTCGGTGGCGATCTTCCTGATGCCGGCGCGATCCATGCCGAACACGACGCGGCGCTGCAGCTCCGACGTCGAATTGTAGAAATGGACGATCGGCCGCCTGGCGCCTTCGAGCGCCTCGAAGGTACGGCTGATCAGTTCCGGCCGGCATTGGACGAGCACCTGCAACGACACGTCGTCGGGCACCTCGCCCGCCTCCACGCACCAGCGGGCAAAGTCGAAATCGGTCTGCGAGGCCGACGGGAAGCCGATCTCGATCTCCTTGAAGCCCATGTCGATGAGCAGGCGGAACATGCGTTCCTTGCGGTCCTGGCCCATGGGATCGATCAGCGCCTGGTTGCCGTCGCGCAGGTCGACCGAACACCAGATCGGCGGATGCGTGATGGTCTTCGACGGCCAGGCGCGGTCGGGCAGGTCGACCGGTGGATAAGGTCGATACTTGGTTGCGGCTTCGGGCATGGTGTTTGGCATGTTGCGGTCCGTTCGGTTGGCCGCCGCGCGTCACGCTGCGAGCGGAACAGTTGCACGATCGTGTCGAAGGTGGAGGGACGAAGCCGCGTGGAGCACATTCGGCGGCGCATCGGCCGCCGGGTGTCCCTATCGAACGTGGACCCAGCGGCCGCCGATAAGGCCGAGCAGCAGCGCAAGCGCGCGAAGGGTCATGGCATGTTCCATGGGCGGCATAGGTAGCGGCAAGCGGCGGGATTGGCAAGCGGCCATTGTCAGTCGATTAATCGATCGCCGCCAGGTCGATCTCAATCGCTGGGATCGCCGCGGGTTTCAGCACCGTCCCGGCCGGCAGATCGGTCACCTGCGCGTATTTGCCGTCCCGCGGCTCGCGGTGAATGCGGCACGAGCGGGTCCTGGCGTCGATCACCCACATTTCGCGGATGCCGAATTCAGCATAGAGCTGCGCCTTGCGGCCGAGGTCGTAGCGCAGGCTCGAATCGGCGATCTCGATGGCGAGCAGGCAGGTTTCGGCTGTCAGGTTTTCGATACCCTTATCGGCCGGATAGAGCACGAAATCGGGCTCAATGAACGTGTCGTCGGAGAGATAAAACGTCGTTTCCGGCGCCAGTTCCAGTTCGTCAGGCATTGATCTAACGATTTTCCTGTTCAACCAGATCTTCAGCCGTTCATGTCGTATCCCTTTGGGCGAAATCGGCACGATCTCCCCACCGATCAGTTCGAAGCGCTCGTCGTGCCCGAGCACGCCGATCTCCACCATGCGGAGCACGTCCTTGACGGTGAAGGCGCGTCGTTCCAGCCCTTCGGCTGCGTGGGTGAGAGGCACGTTCATGTGGGAAAACTATCACGCGGTGCGCCAGCCCGAAAGCTTGCGGCGCACCTCATTTGCAGCCGGCGCAGGAACGCCAGCACGAAGACCGCGCTCATTGAGAACGGGGTTCGGAATGCGCAGTCCGCGCGAATTCCCAAATCAGATGATCTCGGCCTTCACTGCGACTCCAATGGCGATGAATCGATCGCCGCCAGGTCGATCCCAATCGCTGGGATCGCCAGGGGTTTCAGCACCGTCCCGGCCGGCAGATCCGTCACCTGCGCGTATTTGCCGTCCCGCGGCTCGCGGTGAATGCGGCATGAGCGGGTCTTCGCATCGATCACCCACATTTCGCGGATGCCGAATTCGGCATAGAGCTGCGCCTTGCGGCCGAGATCGTAGCGCAGGCTCGAATCGGCGATCTCGATGGCGAGCAGGCAGTTTTCCGGGCTCAGATCGGCGAGCCTGCCGGCCGGATAGACGACGAAATCCGGTTCGATGAAGGTGTCATCGGAAAGATAGAACGTCGTTTCGGGGATGGTGTGCAGATCGTCCGGCAGATGCTTGACCAGATACGTATTCAGCCATTGCTTGACGACTTCGTGGCGTATCCCCCTTGGCGACATCGGCACGATCTCCCCACCGATCAGTTCGAAGCGCTCGTCGTGCCCGAGCACGCCGATCTCCACCATCCGGAGCACGTCCTTGACGGTGAAGGCGCGTCGTTCCAGCCCCTCGGCTGCGTGGGTAAGCGGCACTGTCATGGTGAAAGGTTATCACGCGCCGTGCGAGCCTCAAAGCTCGCCGCGCGCGTTATCTGCATTCGGCGCACGAACGCCAGCACAAAGATCGCGCTCATCAGCAGCACAATGGTCGGTGCCGGGGCGCTGTCGAGGAAGAAGGCGAGATAGATGCCGGCCACGCTGCTGGCGAGTGTGGTCGTGACGGCAATCGCCAGCATGGCCGGAAACCGGCGCGCCGCCAGGAATCCGATCGCGCCCGGCGCGACCAGAAACGCGATCGCCAGGATGATGCCGACCGCCTTCAGCGCGCCGACCACCGCCAGCGACACTGCCGCCAGCAGGCCGTAGTGCAGGAAATTGACCGGCAGGCCGATGGCGCGCGCGTGCTGTTCGTCGAAGCCGTGCACCAGCAGATCGCGCCACTTCAGACCGACGAACGCCGCGCAGGTGAGCGCCACTGCCGCCGTCTCGGCAATGTCGCGCAAGGAGACGCCGAGCATGTCGCCGAACAGGATGTGATCGAGATGGACATCGGTCGGGATCGCGACATAGAGCACCAGCCCGAGGCCGAACATGCCGGAAAACACGACGCCCATGACGGTATCTTCCTTGACGCGGGAATTGTCGTTCACGAAGCCGGTCAGCAGCGCGCACGCCATGCCGGCGACGAAGGCGCCGATCGCCAGCGGGATGTTGATCACATAGGCGATGACAATACCGGGTAACACGGCGTGCGAAATCGCGTCGCCCATCAGCGACCAGCCGCGCAGCACCAGGAAACAGGACAGCATCGCCATGGGCACCGCGATCAGCACGGTGATGACGAACGCGCTGATCATGAAGGGGAACTGGAACGGCAGCAGGGCCTGTTCGATAAAGGCGTTCATGCCCGCGCCATCCTTGCCCGGCGCCGCGCCGCCAGCAATCCGTGTCTGGGCGCGAACAGAAAGGCCAGCGCGAAAACGAGCGTCTGCAGCAGGACGATGATGCCGCCGGTGGCGCCGTCGAGGAAGTAGCTCGCATACGCCCCGGCGAAGCTGGTGAACGCGCCGATGGCAACGGACATGGCGATGAGGCGCGGAAAGCGGTCGGTCAGCAGATAGGCCGTGGCGCCCGGCGTGACCACCATGGCGATCACCAGGAATGCTCCGACCGTCTGCAATGCGGCAACCGTGGAAGCGCTCAGCAGCACGAAGAACAGAAAACGCAGAAACGCCGGATTGAGGCCGATGGTGCGCGCATGGTTCTCGTCGAAGAACGCGACCATCAGGTCCTTCCACTTCAGCAGCAGGATGACGAGCGAGACGCCGCCGATGATCGCCAGTTGCAGGATGTCGGCCGGCGAAATGGCCAGAACATTGCCGAGCACGATGGACTGGATGTTGACCGATACCGGGGAGATCGAGACCATGAACAGGCCGAGGCCGAAGAACGACGTGAACACGATGCCGATAATGGCGTCCTCGCGCAGCTTTGTGCGCTGGTTGATGAACAGCATCGTGCCCGCCGCAAGCGCCCCGGCGAGGAACGCGCCGGCGGCGAAGGGCAGGCCGAGCATGTAGGCACCCGCCACGCCCGGCACGATCGAATGGCTGAGCGCGTCGCCGATCAGCGACCAGCCCTTCAGCATCAGATAGGCCGACAGGAACGCGCAAACCGCGCCTGTCAGCGCGCTGACCCACATCGCGTTCAGCATGTAGGAATAGGCGAAGGGCTCGGCCAGCGCAGCCATGGCGATCTACTTTGTCCGACGCTTCGCCCGCCCGGCGCCGCGTCCTGCCTTCTGCTTGCGGCGCACCTGCTGTTCGCCGCCGTAGAGCACAAACGGACGCTCGTCGTCGGTGATGACGGTCAACTGGCGCTTGTCGTCGTCGGCGTGCAACTCGTCGGCACCGAGGATGAAATGGCGCAGCACGCCGCCGAACGCCATCTGCAGGTTCTTGTGGGTGAACACATCGGCCGTGCGGCCTTCGGCCAATAACCTGCGGTTGATCAGGATGGCGCGGTCGCAGAAGTCCGGCACGCTGCCGAGATTGTGGGTCGAGACCAGCATCACCTTGCCTTCCTGGCGGAGCTGGGCGAGCAGTTTGATGATGGTTTCCTCGGTGTTGACGTCGACGCCGGTGAACGGCTCGTCGAGGAGGATCACCTCGCCCTCCTGCGCCAATGCACGGGCGAGGAACACGCGCTTCTTCTGGCCGCCCGACAATTCGCCGATCTGGCGGTCCGCGAATTCCGTCATGCCGACGCGAACCAGTGCCGCGGCAACCTTGTCGCGATCGACCGGCCGCGGGCGCCGCAGCCAATTCATGTGGCCGTAGCGGCCCATCATGACCACATCCGAGACCAGCACGGGGAAATCCCAGTCGACCTCCTCGGCCTGTGGAACGTAGGCGACCAGATTGCGTTTCAGCGCCGCTTCGCGCTGCATGCCGAGGATTTCGACATTGCCGGCGCCGAGCGGCACGAAGCCCATGATCGCCTTGAACAGGGTCGACTTGCCGGAGCCGTTGACGCCGACCAGCGCGGTGATCGAGCCGCGCGGGAGTTCGAAGCTCACATCGATCAGTGCGGTGTGACCGTTGCGATAGGTGACCGTCACATTCGAGACGCGGACACCCGGCCCGGTCGTCGCACCCGGCTTCTCGGCTGTCTGGTCGGTGCGCTGCAACATGAACTTAGCGGATCGCCGCCCCGGTCAGGCCTTCGGCGATGGTTCGCGACGTGACCTTGAGGAGGTCGAGATAGGTCGGCACGGGACCGTCCGGTTCGGAAAGCGAATCCACATAAAGCACGCCGCCGTAGCGCGCGCCAGTCTCGCGCGCGATCTGTTTTGCCGGCTCGGGCGAAACGGTGCTCTCGCTGAAGATCGCCGGAATGCCGTTGGCGCGTACCGCGTCGATGACCTTGCGCACCTGCTGCGGCGTGCCCTGCTGGTCGGCGTTGATCGGCCAGATGTAGAGTTCCTTCAGGCCGAAATCGCGAGCGAGGTAGGAAAACGCGCCCTCGCTGGTCGCCAGCCAGCGCTGGCCTTCGGGAATCGGATCGAGCGCGGCGTGGACCGGCGCGGCAACCGCGGCGATCTCCCGCTTGTAGCGCTCGGCGTTGGCCCTGTAGGTCGCCGCGTTCTGCGGATCGTGGGTGGCGAGCGCGCTGGCAATATTGTCGACATAGATCATGGCATTCGACGTCGACATCCAGGCATGCGGGTTGGGCTTGCCGGAATACGGCCCCTCGCCGATGCCGAGGATTTCGACGCCGTCGCTGACGACTGCCTGCGGCACGTCGCGAAGATTGGCGAAGAACTTTTCGAACCAGAGTTCGAGATTCAATCCGTTCCACAGGACGAGGTCGGCGCCCTGGGCGCGCACGAGATCGCGCGGCGTCGGCTGGTAGTTGTGGATCTCGGAGCCCGGTTTGGTGATCGATTCGACGACCGCCGCCTCACCGGCCACGTTGCGGGCCATGTCGGCGATCACGGTGAAGGTCGTGGCGACCTTGAACTTGGCGGAAGCATCCGCCGCCGACACAAGATGCAGGACGGCCGAGATCGCGACAACTGCGCACATGCCCGCCACCCGACGAACCGTCATCGACATGATCTGCTGCTCCGAGGGTCGAGGCGGCCGTCAAGGACTCGCCTAATTGAGAACCATTCGCAACAAATCTAGCGTTCCCACCGGCCAGCGTCAAGCCAGTTGCGAATGATTCTCAATTACTGCGCCCGTCCGGTTCAGGCGACGGCTTCGCTCGCATGCCGCGCATTGCGCCGGCGCGCCAGATGCGCCACCACGTTCTCGATCATGCGCATGCCCGCCTCGCCACCGAGCGTCATGATCGATTCGGGATGGAACTGGACAGCGGCGACCGGCTCGCTGCGGTGTTCGATGCCCATCACGACGCCGTCGGTGGTCTGCGCGGTGATGATGAACTCCTTGGGTAGCCGCACCGGATCGGCGAAGATCGAGTGGTAGCGCCCCACCGTCACCTCGTGGTCGAGGCCGGAAAAGACAAGGCCGGGTTTCAGCACCTTGATGCGCGAGGGCTTGCCGTGGAAAGGTATGGCGAGCTGGCGCAATTGCCCGCCATAGGCCTCGGCCAGCGCCTGCAGGCCCAGGCAGACGCCGAAGATCGGCAGGTGGCGCGCCCGCGCCATGGCGATGGTCGCCCTGCAGTCGAAGTCGGCCGGCGTGCCGGGTCCGGGCGACAGCACCACGAGGTCTGGCTGCAATTCGTCGAACACGGGCTCGGCGACGGGCGTGCGCACCGTGGTCACTTTCGCACCGGTCTGGCGGAAATAGTTGGCGAGCGTGTGGACGAAGCTGTCCTCGTGGTCGACCAGGAGAATCCGCAGCCCCTCGCCGACGCGGGCCACCTTGCGCGGCCCCGCCTGCTGGTTGGAGCGGCCGGCCTCGCGCACCGCCGCCAGCATGGCCGATGCCTTCAACTCGGTCTCGTGCTCCTCCTCGACCGGATCGGAATCGAACAGCAATGTGGCGCCGGCCCGCACCTCGGCGATGCCGCCCTTCAGCCGGATGGTACGCAGCGTCAGGCCGGTGTTCATATCGCCGTTGAAATGAACCATGCCGATGGCGCCGCCATACCAGGCGCGCGGGCTCTTTTCCTTCTCCTCAATGTAGCGCATCGCCCACAGCTTCGGCGCGCCGGTCACGGTCACCGCCCAGGCATGGCTGAGGAAGCCATCGAAGGCGTCCATGTCCTCGCGCAGCCGGCCTTCTATGTGGTCGACTGTGTGGATCAGCCGCGAATACATCTCGATCTGGCGTCGGCCGATGACCCGGACGGAGCCCGGCTCGCACACCCGGCTCTTGTCGTTGCGGTCGACATCCGAGCACATCGTCAGTTCGGACTCGTCCTTCTTGGAATTGAGCAGTTTCAGGATCTGCTCGGAGTCCTCGATCGCGTCGCGGCCGCGCTTGATGGTGCCCGAGATCGGGCAGGTCTCGATGCGCCGCCCTGTCACCCGCACGAACATCTCCGGCGAAGCGCCGATCAGGAATTCGTTGTGGCCGAGATTGATGAAGAAGGAATAGGGCGACGGGTTGATCGCCTTCAGCTTGTCGGCGATTGCCGACGGCGACGTCGTGCAGCGTTCGTAGAAGGTCTGGCCGGGCACCACCTCGAACAGGTCGCCGCGCTTGAACTTCTCCTTGGCCGCCTCGACGATCCTGGCATATTCGCCGGGCTGGTGGTCGCCGCGCGGCGGATCAGCGGTCGCCGCCGCGAACGGCTGGTCCTGGCCCTCGCGCGGCAGGCCGGCGGTCGAAAGCCCGTCCTTCGAATAGTCGTAGCGCTCGTGCCAGGCGATCGCCTGGTGGTGGTCGACGACCAGCACCTCGTCCGGCAGATAGAGCACCAGGTCGCGCTGGTCGGCCGGCCGCGCCAGACGCTGCTCGATGTCCTCGAACTGGAAGACGAGGTCATAGCCGAAGGCGCCATAGAGGCCGAGCTTGGCATCGTCCTCGGTGCGGAACAGGTCGACGATGGTCCGGATGACCGAAAAGACGGTCGGCGCGCGCGAACGCTCCTCCTCGGTGACCACCCGCGCCGCCTTTGCCACCGTTACCGCGAGACGGCCGTCGCCGCGGTCGAGCCGCGCGACATGGGGATGACCTTCCAGCGCCGGCGCAATGATGTCGATCAGCACCCCGCCGCGCCGGTTGTAGGCGATGATGGCAACCTCGCGGCCCCTCGCCTCGATGCCGAGCGGCGGGTCGACCACGGCCGTGTCCCAGCGCGTGTAACGGCCGGGATACTCGTAGTTCGACGAGAAGATGGCGCCGCGCCTGCGGTCGACCCGCCGGCAGGCGGCGGCGATGGCGCTCGCATAATCGGCGGGACAGCTCTGCCGGTCGACGGTGACGCCGCCGCCGGTGATGAACTGGATGGGCTGGTGCGAAACCATTGCTGCGTCCTTGCCTTTTCCCCGTCTCGCCCGCGGACAGCAAAAAAGCCGCCCGGAACGTCGAGCGGCTTCAAATCCCCATGCACGCGTGAGCGATCGTCGGCCGCTGTCAGCGGACCCGCCACCACCCATTGATCGCGCGTACGGTGTTCATGTCTGCCTTGATAGCCTTCACCGCGTTGTCGCGCAAGCGCTTTGGTTGCGCTTTGGTCGATTGGCCGCCGGCATGCTAGAAATCAATCCAGCCGCGCCGGTGCGCCTTGTGCTCGGGTTCGACATGGATGCTGATGCGCGCGTGCGGCACGCCGGCGCGGATCGCCTCCTCGATCCGATCGCAGATCACATGTGCATCGGCGACCGTGGTCTGCCCGTCGACCACCAGATGGAACTCGACGAAGGTGGCCGATCCCGACACCCGCGCCTTGATGTCGTGCACCTGCAGGGCGCCGGCGCCGGCCCGTTCGACTGCCAGCTCGATGAGCCGCATGGTCTCGGTATCGGGGACAACGTCCATGAGGCCGCCGACCGACATCTTGAGGAGCCGCCAGCCCGACCACAGGATGTTGACCGCCACCAGCATGGCGAGCAGCGGGTCAAGCAGCGCGATGCCGGTAAGCTGCGCCAGCGCGATGCCGGCGAGCACGCCGACGGATGAGACGACATCGGCGAACAGGTGCCAGCCGTCCGACTGCAGCGCGGTCGACTTGAGCGCCCTGCCCCGGCTGATCAGGATATAGCACCAGCAGCCGTTGATCAGCGCCGCGCCGATATTGGCCGCATAGGCTTCCAGCGGCACGCTCAGCGCCCGCTCGAGCTGGATCGCCTGCCACGCCTGGACGACGATCGCCCAGGCGGCCGCGCCGATCAGCACCGCCTCGATCAGGGCGACGAAATATTCGACCTTCTCGTGGCCGTAGGGGTGGTCGGCATCGGCCGGTCTGGCGGCGTAAAGCACCGCCAGCCAGGCGGCCAGCGCGGTAACGACGTTGACGACGCTTTCGACCGCGTCGGAGAACAGTGCGACACTGCCCGACAGCCAGGCGGCCACCGCCTTCAGCGCCAGCACGACGAGGGCGACGACGATGCTCTTCCAGGCCAGGCTGGCCGCGGTGGACGGCAAGGCGTTTCCCTCGTTTGCGGTGGATTCAACCCGGCCTTTAGCACCGCGCGGCCACGTTGTGAAAGCGCATGACGGCCTGCTGACAACCTGCTGTCAGGAGTGCGGGCCGCCCGAGGGCGGAAGCGCCTTCCAACCGCGCCGAACAATGCTAAATCGGAGCCGATGGTACGAAGCACGCGCAGACCCGTGGAACTTCCGGCCGCTGTGGCGCGGCGCATCTGGCTCACCGCCCAGCGCCTCGACACCGCCGCGCCGTTCGGCGAAGGCCCGGCGGCCACGCCCGCGGCGGTCGCCCATCTGGGCTATGTGCAGATCGACACCATCAACGTCATCGAACGCTGCCACCACCACATCCTGTGGACGCGCATCCCGGACTACGAGCGCGCCCACCTTCATGCCGCCCAGAGCGTCGACAAATCGGTGTTCGAATACTGGACGCATGCGCTCGCCTACGTGCCGACGGCGGACCTGCGCCAATTCCTGCCGGCGATGGCCGCCCACCGTCAGGCGCCGCCGTCCTGGTTCAGCGCGGTCAGGCGCAAGGACCTGCACCGGGTGATGTCGCTGGTCAGGAAGAACGGTCCGCTGTCGATCCGCGATATCGACGACGATGTGCTGGTTGAGAAGGATCACCCATGGGCGAGCCGCAAGCCGTCCAAGCGCGCCCTCCAGCTTGCCTTCTTCGCCGGCGCGCTGACGGTGGCCGAGCGCAACGGCATGATCAAGAGCTATGAACTGCCCGAGCGTCATTTCGGCTGGGACCGGCGGCCGCGCCCGGCGACGCCGCGCCAGGTCAACGAATATGTCCTCGAACGGGCACTGCGCAGCCAGGGCATCGTCAGCCTCGATTCGATCTGCCATCTCGACGCCGGGCGCAAGCCGGCGATCCGCGCGCTCATCGAAGCGCGGCTGCGTCGGCGGCTGCTGGTGCCGGTCGCCGTCGAGGGCGCCGGCAGGACCGAACACTGGGCATCGCCACAGGCATTGGCGGAGACCCCCGCGCCGGCGGCGCCGCTCGTCCACATCCTGTCGCCGTTCGACCCGCTGATCATCCAGCGCAGGCGCCTGAAGCTTTTCTTCGGCTACGACCACCTGTTCGAGGCCTATGTGCCGAAGGAGAAGCGTGTCTATGGCTATTTCGCCCTGCCGGTACTCGTCGGCGACGCGATCGTGGCGGCCATCGACTGCAAGACCGACCGCCAGGCCGGCAGGCTGCTGATAAACCGATGGACCTGGGTCGGCGAAGGCAGCGCCGCGGAACATAAGGCGACGATCGAGGAGGCGCTGCATCGCTTCGAGCGGTTCCAGTTCGCCGTCCCGGCCGGCTGAGGCGAGCAAGGACGCGGCTTGAGCCGATGGTCGGCCTGCCCGGTGAAGACTGCCGCTCAGGTTGCCGGCGAGAGTTGCCGCTCACGCGCGCTGGCGAAGCGCGCGCAAGGTCGCCATCGTGTCGGCGAGGCTCTGTTCGACGGGAAATTGCTGGCGCCAGCCGAGCTCCTCCTTCGCCCGGGCGTTGGACATGGTCCATTCCCTGCGCGCCGGGGGCGGCCGGCCCCTCAGAACAACCCCTCGATGTGACCAAGCTCGTTGAGCCTGATGCGTTCGGAGGAAGGTGACTTGGGCAGGCCGGGCATGGTCATGATCTCGCCGCAGATGGCGACGACGAAGCCGGCGCCAGCCGAAAGCCGCACCTCGCGGATCGGCACGACATGGTCGACCGGCGCCCCGCGCAGGTTCGGATCGGTCGAGAACGAATATTGCGTCTTGGCCATGCACACCGGCAGGTGGCCGTAACCGGCCTGCTCCCACTGGTGGAGCTGGTCGCGCACGCTCTTGTCGGCGATCGCCTCCGAACCGCGATAGATGCGGCGCACGATGGTGTTCATCTTCTCGAACAGTCCCGTCTCGTCGGCATAGATGGGTGAGAACTGCGCGGCGCCGGAATCGGCGAGCGCGGCGACCCTATGGGCCAATGCCGTGATACCCTTCGAGCCCTCGGCCCAGTGGCGGCAGACGATGGCCTCGGCGCCCATTGCCGCCACATAGGCCTTCACCGCAGCGATCTCGGCATCGGTGTCGGCGGTGAAGTGGTTGATCGCGACGACCGCGGGCACCCCGAACTGCTTGACGTTTTCCAGATGCCGGCCGAGATTGGCGCAGCCCTTCTTGACCGCCGCGACATTCTCCGTGCCGAGCTCCTCTTTCTTGACGCCGCCATTCATCTTGAGCGCCCGCACCGTGGCGACGATGACAGCGGCGGCCGGCTTGAGGCCGGCCTTGCGGCACTTGATGTCGAAGAACTTCTCCGCCCCGAGATCGGCGCCGAACCCCGCCTCGGTGACCACATAGTCGGCGAGCTTCAGCGCCGCGCGCGTCGCCACCACCGAGTTGCAGCCATGGGCGATGTTGGCGAACGGCCCGCCATGGACGAAGGCCGGATTGTTCTCGAGTGTCTGCACCAGGTTGGGCTGCATGGCGTCCTTGAGCAGCACGGCCATGGCGCCGTCCGCCTTGAGGTCGCGGCAGTAGACCGGCGTGCGGTCGCGCCGGTAGCCGACGATGATGTCGCCGAGGCGCTTCTCCAGGTCCTGCGGGTCGGAGGCCAGGCACAGGATCGCCATCACCTCGGAGGCGACCGTGATATCGAAGCCGGCCTCGCGCGGATAGCCGTTGGCGACGCCGCCGAGCGAACAGACGATCTCGCGCAGCGCCCGGTCGTTCATGTCCATGACCCGGCGCCAGGCGACCCGGCGCGTGTCTAAGCCGTGCCCGTTGCCCCAGTAGATGTGGTTGTCGATCATCGCCGCCAGCAGGTTGTGCGCCGCGGTGATGGCGTGGAAGTCGCCGGTGAAATGAAGGTTGATGTCCTCCATCGGTACGATCTGGGCATAGCCGCCGCCGGCCGCACCGCCCTTCACACCGAAGCAGGGGCCGAGCGACGGCTCGCGCAGGCAGACCATCGCCTTGCGGCCGATGGCGTTGAGCCCGTCGCCGAGGCCGACCGTGGTGGTAGTCTTGCCCTCGCCGGCCGGCGTCGGGTTGATCGCGGTCACCAGGATCAGCTTGCCGTCTTCCCGGTCGGTGAGCGACTTCAGGAACTCGGCCGAGACCTTGGCCTTGTCGTGGCCGTAGGGCAGCAGGTGCTCGGGCGGGATGCCGAGGCCGGCGCCGATCTCATGGATCGGCTTTTTCGCCGCTGCTCGCGCGATCTCGATGTCTGACTTGATCTCGGCCATTGGGTCCTCCCGCGCTGCCGCCATCCGGCGCACCGGCGCATTTGGGGCGCCGGCCGGCGAGGCGAGAGCAAATCCCAAACGGCCGGCGTCGCGCCGTCCCGTTTGTGCCGTCCAATGCGCGAATTGCGACAGGGGTGGCCTGCGATGGCGGCCGCCCACCCCCAGCCTCACCGGTCAAGCACGTCGCGCAGCTCCACCAGGTTGGAGCGTACCCGCAGGAGCGCGAAGCCGATCGATTCCAGGTGCGACTTGATCAGGCTGGAGGCCGAGCCGTTCATGACGACCGGCGGGCGCAGGCGCAGTGCCTCGCGCAACTGCCCGTCGACGCGGTTCCACACCGCATCGAGATTGCGCTGCGCCGCCACGTCGCGGAAATCGCTGCGGGCGGCCGCCAGGATGCCGTAATAGGCAAAGAGCTGGCCGTAGGTGAACCAGAAGCGGTCATCGGCGCGCCGGTCGAAACCGAAGAAATTGGCGACCTCGACGCGGCGTTGCAGGATTTCCGAGGTCGAGCCGATGTCGCCGGTCACCCGGTCGAAGAACTGCAGCAGGTTGTCGGCGCGGGCATCGAAATCGGCCGAGCAGCGGCCCAGTTCCTCATTGAAGGCGAGCAGCTTGCGGCGTGCGTCGCGCATGCGCGCCTGCGTCGTCGGCTGCAGGAAGGGCGGACTGAATGTGATGAACCAGGCGTCCTCGCGATAGTTGATCGCCTCGCGCGCCTCCTGCAGGTTCTGGTTGATCGACGAGGTGCCGCGCACGCGCCCGAGCCGGTCAACCAGTTCGATCACCGTGCGGCGCAGCACCTGGTTGATGCCGAGCTGGAAGGCAGCCTTGTTGTCGAAGAACGGCGTCTCCTTCCACTCGATGCCGAAGAACCCGGCCTTGGAGAGCGGATTGGACGACACCCAGGTGTCGGTGTTCACGTTGCCGTCGATCAGGTCCGCCGTCACCACGACCATGGCGGAGGGCTGGCAGCTGCTGTCGGCGAGCCGTTCGCCGACAGCGGCCGAACGGTTCTGGAAATGGTAGCGCGCCACGTAGTCGGGATCGCCGCTGTGCCAGAACTGGGTGATGTAGAAGAAGTGCCCATAGCCGATGATGAGCGCCAGCAGAATCGCGAAGACGGGGATCTTGATGAACCAGCCGCGGCCCTTGAGCCAGCGCCAGAAGGCGGTGAACGGCCAGCAGGCGAGCGCTACCAGCCAGCCGATGCCCCGGCCGATCCGCTCGAACAGCCGCGCGATGAACTGGACGATCGGGTCGAGCATGGGAGGTCCCCCCTGGGCCGGAGCGGCCGCGTTGCGCGCTGCTACTTGTAGAGGCGCCGGCGCAGCGCCTTCTTGTCGGCAAGATAGTTATCGCGAATCTGTTTCACCACATGGTCGCGGTAATTTTCCGGCCAGTTCTCGTAGTCGCGGTAGAAGGCCGGCTTGTTGAAGACGAAACGCGTCATGTAGTCGAACTGCAGGTAATCGGAGATCAGCCGGTTGACGAGGTAGAAGTCGGCGTGCTCCGGATTGGCCCGCGAGATCAGGAAGCGCCGTTGCGGGCTGATCTCGCGCATGTCGACATTCGACCAGTTGGCGACCTGGCGGTGGACCCAGTTGATGAGCGGCAGCGAGCCCTCGCGTTCGACGATCCCCGCGTGGCGCGCCGCCCAGTTGGCGGCCCATTGCGGACCGACCCGCGACAGGTCGACGCGCAGATCGTTGTTGACGGCGAGCCAGGTGACCAGCATCAGCGCCCGCTCCTGGAGGAGCTGCGAACGCTCGATCCACGAGCCGCGCGGCGGGTCGACGCGGCCCGACTCGGCAAGAAAACGGTAGACGCCGTCGTGGTCGCTGCGATCGATGTAGGAGACCTGCCACGGCCGCGACTTGCGGAAGCCCTTGGTCGCCGGATCACAGATGACGGTGACCTGGCCGTCGTCGATGAACACGTAGACACCACCGAAATGCGACGTCCAGTAGGTCTTCTGGCGGAACACCACTTCCTGCGGCAACAGCGTATTGGTGCGGATGTCGCCGGTGACCCTGGCGTACTCGACCATGGTGTTGAGCAGTTCGTTGTCGCGCCAGGCGTCGGGCTGCTTCAGGAGCTTCTCGATCAGCAGCTGCAGTTCGCCCGCCTTGCCGAGCAGGTTCGATGCCGTCTGCACGCGGAACTCGACCTGCTCGATCGACAGCAGGTCGTCGATGTCGTTGACCTCGAACACGCTGTCCTCGATCTCGCCATAGAGCACGTCCTTGATCGTCAGCGCATAGATCGCCTTCGCGTTCTTCTCGAAGAACTGGTAGAGCAGTTCCTCGGTGTTGGAGAAGGCGGTGTTGACGACCGGCAGGCCGATCTGCTCGGGCGACAGGATGATGAAGCGCCGGTTGACGCCGTTCGGGTCGAGATAGAGCTCGTCGCCGAGCGCGCCGGCCACCTCCGGCGAGAAGCCGGCCATGTCGATGCGGAAGCGTTCCAGTTCGACGGGGGCAAGACCGAAGCCGGTGAGCGCCAGATTGTAGCGCTCGACCAGATGCGGCTCGGCCACTTCCATCAGCTGGCCGTAGATTAGCTTGTTGTCGATCAGGCGCTGCATGGCGTCATGCCGAATGGTCACCGGAAGGTTGAAAACGGCTCGACGCCGGCTTGCTCGGCGGCGCGCCGCAACGCTTTGTCGAGCGTAGCCAGCGGCAGCCGCGAGCGCTGGGCAAGCTCCAGATAAGCCGCGTCAAAGGCGGTAAGGCGGTGTTTGTCGGCGAGTTCCACACAGGTCGACCATACATTTTCGTGGCCTTCGAGATCATGCACAACCTGCAGATCGTCCAATTCTGCAAACGCCCGCCCCGGAAAGCCGCGTGGAATCCGTTTTCGCCGCTCGGCCATCAGCAGGCTGTTGGCGAACTCGAGGCGAAAAAGGAAGGGAACCACGCCGCCCCTTTCGATCACATATTCGAGGACGCGGCCGGCGGCGACGCTGGTCTCGTCCGGCAAGTACCAGGCGATGGCTACCGAGCAATCGACGACGACACTCAATAGCGCCGCCCTTCCTCGATCAACTGCCTGATCGTCAGCCCCTCCAGGGTATCCGAGGGCAGGCTTTCTCGCATCTTGACGATTTCCTCAGCCGCCTTGCGGGCCCGCTCGACATCGCGTCCCTGGGCGGCTACGAGCCTGGCAACCGGCTTGCCGTTGCGCGTGATGATGATCTCCTCGCCGCGTTCGGCCCGGTCGATAAGGGCGCTGAGCTTGTTCTTCGCCTCGAAAACGCCGACCGTGGTCATCTCGACAACTCCATATCTAGCTAGGCTAGCTTAGCTAGTATGAGGCAGATGCTGGTTCCGTGCAAGATCGCTACACCTCCCACTGCCCTTCGGCCCTCAGCGCGCCAATCTTCTTGACCGCCTTCTCGCGCTGGCGTTCGCGCCGGATGATCTCTTCGACGGCGGCGTCATCGGCGCGGTCGGAATAGCGGAATTCCGAATCGGCGTAGCGGTTGATCTCCTGCATCACCATCTCCATGGTGAACGGCCCGCGCAGTTCCTCGATCATCGCCTTCTTCTCGTCGTAGGGCTTGCGCATGAAGGTTTCGGGCTTCTCGAACCAGTCGTCCGGCAGGTCGATGTCCATAGCCCGCATCTTGATGGCGTCGGTGATGTTCTTGATCGCCCGGCCGGTGAACCGTGGCTCGGCCTGCTTGATCATGTGCAGGTAGGTGCCGATGTCGGTCATCGTCTTCAGACCGCCATGGCTCTTCTGGAAGCGCTCGTAGACGGCGACGAGGCCGTCCTCCTGCGGCCGCGCATACTGCTCATAGGCCTCCGCCACCGCCTCGCGGATCACCTGGGCGGCATAGAGCTTGTGGTCGCCGAGCGGAATCTTGTGGTTCTTGCCGGCGAGCAGCACGAAGATGTCGATATAGTCGTCGCGGGTCTGCGGTCCGTCGACCAGCCAGCGGGCGCCGGCGCGCTGGCGCAGCGCGTCGTCGACATTCTCCGGATAGTTGGAGAACATGCCGAACGAGCAATTGCCGCGCACCACCGTGGTGGCGCCGGCGAAGCTCTCCATCAGCACGGCGGTGACCTCCTGCTGGCCGGCCGAGGCCCGGTCGTCGGAGCGGCGCGCCGCCACTTGGTCGATGTCGTCGATGGTGCCGAAGCCGATGACCCGCGGATTGATCACGTTGTTGATGAACAGCTTGCAGTTCTGGCCCGACTTGCCCTGGTAGGAGGAAATCTGGTCGACGCCGAAATTCTCGTAGTGAAACGGGTGGCCGGCGACCTGGCAGTAGCCGTTGAGCAGCCCCGCCGTCATCTGGATCAGCATGGTTTTGCCGGTGCCCGGCGCGCCGTCGCCGATGAAGGTGAACAGGAAGCCGCCGAGTTCGACGAACGGATTGAGCTGGCGGTCGAAATCGTAGGTAACCAGCATCTTGGCAAGTCGCATCGCCTGGTACTTGGCGATGTGGTTGCCGACGATCTCATGCGGCTGCTTGAACGTCATCGCCAGCGGCTTCATCCGTGCGCCGGGCGCCACGTCGAAGCCGTTCAGCTCGAAGCCGTCGGCATCGAGCCGCAGATGGGTCTCCTCGAAGGGCCCGAGACCGGCGAAACGCGCCTTGCGCGCCAGCAGATCGTCGATCGCCGCCTCGGCCGCGGCGCGCACCCGCTGGCCCATGACGACGTCGTCGGGCACGCCGGCGACGGCCGCGTCCAGCGCGGCGACCAGGCCCTTCAGCGCATCCTGCGGCGTGGCGAAATTGAACGACGGCGCCGCCACGTCGCTGGTCGCCTCGCCGCTCGCCTCGACCAGCTGCTTGATGTAGGCGGCCGCCGTGAACGCGCCGACATAGGCGCTAGCCTCCATCAGCATGCGGTAGCGGTCGGCTTCCTCGCCCTCGAGCACGGCCGTGGCGTTGCGCGAATGCAGCGAATCAAGTCCTGTCTGACGGGCGAACAGGTCGCCCACCGCCAGCGCCACGGCCAGCGCCCGGCGCGTCTTGAACAGCACGTTGTGCTGGGCCGGCGACAGCATGGTGTCGGCGGGCGTGATCGCCGCCAGCGTCTTGGCGAACTCGACCTCGCGCGACGACCTGAGCCCCGATGTCGAGATCGTCGATACGAAGCGACGCCGGGTGCCGGCGATCTCGGTCTGGCTGTCGCGGGGGGCGGCCTCGAGCACCACCGTTCGGGTGACCAGGCTGTGGGCGGTGGCCAGGTGCTTGGCGATGTCCTCCTCGCGCAGCGTGGTGAGCCCGATGTCCATGGCTAAACCCCCTTGAGCACCTGGTTGCCGGCGATGATGTGGGTCTGGTAGCCGGCGAAGGTCTTGTCGGCCTCGCCGGCCGCATAGATCGCCTGATAGGCCTCGTGCGGCACCAGCGCGTGGCGCTGGAAGGCGCTGACCCCCTGTTGCGCGCATTCGAGATCGTCGGTGTTGATGTGGAACTCGTCGCGCGCCGGCTGACCACCCCACAGGCCCCATTTGCCCGGCCGCTCGTTGACCGAAAAGATCTCCTGCAACGTCCAGGTCAGCAGCCACCGGTTCTCCGGCCGGTGCACTTTCTGCAGGATCTTGTCGACGGTCACGCCGTGGACGGTCACGTCGGCGTGGTAGAAGGGGCCGAGGATGAAGCGGCGCAGCTGCTTGGGGTGCAGGTTGTCGAAATCCTTGTCGAGATTGGTGGCGACGGTGGACAGCGTCAGGCTGTAGGCGGAGTTCTTGGCGCAGAAATCGTCGAACTTGTGCGCCAGCGACGGATTGAGCAGACCGTCGACGGGCAGCGGTATCTCGACCTGGCGGTTGAGCTTGCCATCGTCGGCGACGAGCATTTCGACAAGGTCGCGCGAGGAGTCCTCCAGCGAGGCGATGTAGACCATCGGCAGATTGGCCGTGCCGTCGTAATAGCCCCAGTGGACGATGTAGTAGGGGCGCCGTGTTTTCGGGTTGACCGACACACGGATGGTCCGCGGCAGGCAGAGCGGCGCGAAATGGGCGCCCTGCTGTACCGATTCCAGATAGCAGCGCTCGGCCATCGTCGCCTGCAATGCCGCCGGGAAAGCCCGCTTGGCCAGGATGAAGTCGACCATTTCCCGGCGGATGGTGTCGCCGTCCGCCATTGCGGCGAGGCGCCTGCCCGCTTCGCGCCGGTCGTTCTCCAGTTCAAGCACGTTCTGGTAGGCCGGAAAGCCGCTCTCGGCCTGCGAGATGCGGAAGCTCGTGGCGAAGGCGATGCGGTTCTGCCAGCTCTCGAAGGAGCCACGCAGCCGCGCCAGGTACTCCTCGACCACGGCGCCGATCAGGTCGTGGTGGTAGAGCGGGCTGTTCTCCTCGCGCAGGAACAGTTCCAGCCCGTCGAGCGCACGGTTGATCGCGGCGAAATAGCGCCCGACGGGGGAAGCCTCGGTGTTCATGCGGGGCGGCGCTGCGCTCACGCGTCAGGACGTGACGTAGCTGGCGGCGTTGTGCTTCCTCATCACCTCCTCGAAGCGCCGCGCGAACGCTTCGTCGGCCAGCTTCTTGCGCCGCTGGATGTCCTTGGTCGACAGCATGTTCTTCTCGTGCATCTCGAGCAGATCGCCAATATGCGATTGGGCGGCGGCGCCGATACCGGCCATGGTTTCCTCGGCGGCCACGTCGACCTGATTGCCGAGCGTGTTGATCTTGTGGGCGACGTCCTGCTGGGCCGCGGTCTTCAGCGAATCCTCCAGTGCCTTGTAGAGCACCACCCGCTGCTCGGTGTCGATGGTCAGCTTGTTGATCAGCGTCTGCTGGGCGGCGAGTTGGTTGTTGAGCGAATCGACGAAGGTCTGGAACATCGACGTGTAGCGTTCGAGCGTCTGGCTCTCGGCCAGCAGCTCCTGCTCCTTGGCCTGGGCCTGGTTGTATTCTGTGGCCAGTTCCGAACGCCTGGCTTCCAGGTCGGTGCGCTGCTTGCTGTCCGTGGCGGCCGCGATCTGGTTCTCGACGTCGAGCAGCATCGGGTTCAGTTCATCGATGCGCTTGCGGGTCGCCTCCAGTGTCTCCATGGTCTTCTGGCGGCGGGCGATGACCGTGCGCAGGCTAGTCTCGGAAGCCGCGTAGCGCGCGTCGAGGGCCGCCTTCTGGCCCTTCAGTATGCCGACGATCGAATCAGACTTGGCGAGCAGTTCCTGCAGGTTGGAGGCCAGCGACATGTTGCGGACGCGGTCGGAGCGCATGCGCTGCATGTTCTGCTTGGAGAAGATGCCGACAAGCTTTTCCCAGGTGGTATAGCTCTTCATGCTTTCGAACTCGGCGCCGAACACATTGGTGGCGTCCTCGAGCCCGATGATCAGGTCGGCAATGTTGCCTTCCATGATCTTCTGCTGTCGAACGACGTCCTCGATACGGGCGTTCTCGATATCGAAATCGATCTGGCCGATCGTTTCCGCCTTGGCCAGCTTTTCGAGCACCACGCCGCTCTGCTCCAGCTTGGCGCGCATCTCCTCCACGGTCTGCCGGGTCTTCTCGATCTCCGCGTCGAACTGTTTCATCGTGGCCATTGCGCTCTCCCGCTGTGGATGGACCCGTTACCCCTGTCGGCGGCGAATATAGGCGCTCGGTCCGGTCTTTTGAAGCACACGCAATATTGTTGAAATCGCATGCGCGCGCCCCACATTTTTTTGAGGCGCTGGGGGCTGGCGCGGGTGGGCCTGTTCGGCTCGCGCCCCCGCCGGTGCGGCCCCGTCAGGCGCCTGATGGAGGTCTGCATGGCAACGACACACCCTCATGCATGGTATGATTTGACCCGCCACCGCCGTTGGGAGGACATCACTTCCCTGGCGATCGGCGTTTTGGTCATCATTTCTCCGCTGTTCATCGGCGAGGCCCACGAGGCCGCCGTCTACGTCTCGGCGGGGCTCGCCGGCTGCATGATCGCCGCCCTGGCCCTGCTCGAAATGGTCAGCCTGCGGCGCTGGGAGGAGGTGCTGGAGATCGGCTTCGGCGCCTGGCTGGTCATCGCCCCCTTTACCCTGGGCTATGGCGGCATGACTGCCGCCTTCCACATGGTCGCGGGCGTGCTGGTCATCGTCCTGGCGCTGCTCGAACTGTGGCAGGACCGCAGGCTTGAAGACTGAACGTGACCGGCCGCCGGCTGCATCGTCGGCGGCCGGCCAGTGATCGCTTCAGGTCTAGCGGAAGGCGCCGGTGCTGATCAGGTTGAGTTGGGCGACGCCGAGCGCGAGGTTGAAGCCGGACGTGGCCTCCAGGCTGATCGGCTGCAGCGCGAAGGACTGTTCCAGCCCGCCGATCAGCACGTTGGCGCCGAGCCCGACGCCCACCGCAAGTCCGCCCGAAAGGCCGGCATAGGTGCCCTGCAGCGCGCCCGGCGCATAAGGGCGGGCGAGCGAGAAGACGCCCCAGGCGATATCGGAATAGCGGGTCGAACCGATGTCGACGCCGATCCGCCTGATCTCGCCGGCATAGTGCTCGACCGGGCCGCCGGCGACGCTTTCGAAAATGCAGCTCAGTTCGCGCCTGGAACCGAGGATGTGGCCCTGCGAGCCGTCGACCTGGCAGGTCAGCAGGCCGACGCGCACCGGCTTGCTCGACTGCGCGTCGGCCGGGCCGCCGCCTGCGATGGCCGCGATGAAGACGAGGGCGGCGATTATCCTTGTGCTCATTGGGAAGCTCCGTTGTGATTCCCTGTCCGGTTAGCCGACAATTCTGGCCACAAGAAGGGGCAACTGACCATCATTGACCATCATTGGCCGGCTTGAACTACCTCGCCGCAACCGTCGCGCACGCGCTTGCGGGTTTCAAGTTTGGCCCCGATGCGGCACTATAGTGTTGAGGCTCCTGGGAGTAACCGGTCATGACAGTCGAGATGTGCTCCGAACTGACGCAGTCGCCGGCCCCGGAGATCAACTATTTCCTGCAGATGATCCCCTGCGTGGACCGTGCCAGCGGACGCAAGATCGTGGTGCGCCAATTCGACAGCGGCAAACTTCCGCCGATCACTTTGACCGGTTCACGCAGGTTGCCGCATCAGCTGTCGGCCAAGGAGGTCGAGGCGCTCATTCACACCGGCATGAAGGACACTTGGCTGTTGACGGGCGATGCCTTCGGCGAACCCCACTGGGCAGCCGGGCTGCGTTACGAGCAGGCCTGGACCCGCCAGGGCCTGCGGCGCGGACGGCTGGTGGCGACGGTTCCGCTGGGGCTCAATCCCGCATCACGCAAGATATCCGTCAAGACCTGGGAGACACGCCGGACCAAGTCGACCACGACCGACCTGATGGAAACGGCCCGGACCACGGAAATCACCGGCAACGAGCGCATCTCGGCGTCTGCCCAGAAGCAGATGCTGCGCGAACAGTCGGCCCAGTACAACCCGTCGGCCACGATCAACAACATCTCGATCCCCGTCAAGGGCATGGCCGATGTCGGGGTCGGGGGCAGCCTGGGCATCTCGGCGACGCTCGGCAGTCTCAACCGGGATACGGTGACCCGGGCGGTCGAGTTCATACGCGACACCACGCTCAAGGCCGTCGAGAGCATCAAGTCGGCGCGCACGGTCGTCGTCGAGGACGAGGCGACCTCCGGCATCGAGACGACGACGGCGGAGGAGCTGTCCAACCCCAACCGCGTCAATACACTGACCTATCTCTACTACGAACTCGAGGAGCAGTTCGAGGTCACGGTTACGCCGGTGGCCATCGACCTCTATCTTTTCCTTCCGCTGCCGGTCGATCCGGTCATCTCGCCGGAATGGCTGCTGGTGCACGAATGCCTGCTCGCGCCGTTGATCGACTGCCCGGCGCTGACCGAGGGCTTCGCCGCCGCCCGCCTGCTGGTGACGCTCGACAGGCTCGAGGCGCAGGAGCAGGCGGCCCTCCCCGTCACGGTGGCGCCCGCCGCGCCCGGGCGCGCCGACGACAGGCTGAAGCCGGTCATTGCCGCCATCGGGGCCATGATCAGCGCTTACGACGAACTGAGTGGCGCCAGTCTGGTCCAGGCCTCGTTCGGCAAGTGGGTCTACTGGCGGACCCTGCTGCAGTTCTCGGAGATCATCGCCGATGCCTGCGAGAAGCTGAAGATCGCCTGGACGAACGCCAGCGCCGCCGAGCGCAACCGCTCGTTCGTCATCGACCTCATCACCCGGTTCAAGACAGACATCGGCAACATCGACAATGCCTTCCTGCCCGTCAACATCGCCGTCAATGCCATGGTCGGCGTCGGAACGGTGGTTGCCTATGGCCCGTTCAGCCCATTCGTCTACCTGATGGCGCAGGCGGCCGATTCGGTCGGAGCCGACCTCCTGCCCGACGATGCCAATCTGGAGCACCGTTGCGAACAGATGGTCCTGACGATGGAGGCATTGTTTGCCAAGGAATCCGAGGCGGCCGAACTGGCCGTGCCGGTCGTCGACGGCACCGGCGAGGATGCGGAGGCCGACCTGAAGGCGGCCGCCATCGAGCGCGAGCGAATCGCCCAGCAGCGGCGCATCGACCGCGCCGAGGCCCGGACCAGGTTCGAGGCGCTGCAGAGCTATGTCCGCGAGCGCAAGCTGTTCTTCCACCAGGTGATCTGGTCGCATCACGACTACAGCTGGATCGAGAGCCAGTTGCGGCTTCGCGGCATCCCGCCGCAGCTTTTCGATCTGCGTTTCGCCGCATTCGACGGCGAGTTCGGCGCGCTGCGCCTGGCCAACCTGGCCCTGGCGCAGGAGATGGGGTTCGATTCCTCCACGCTGACACGCTGGCAGCGGGAGCTTGACCGCCTCCGATCGACAGCGACGGCGCGCTACACGGCTCACGCGCCGGCGCCCGGGGTGGTGGTCGAGCCGCTGATCGGCACCTGCATGGGCGGCGACACCTTCGTCGAGGCCCATCGGGCGCTCGACGTGGAACGGGCCGCCGCCGAGGTACGCAAGCTCAAGGCGGAGGCCGAGCTGGCCGAGAAGGAGGTGGCCCGCCTCGCCGCGCGACTGGAACGGGACATGCTCGACGACCCGACGCCGTTCGAGGGGCCGGGCACACTGGTCGTCCACACCCGCGCCGACGACGAGCCCGACGGCGCCTGAGGCTCAACCGAGAAACAGGAAGTTGGACTGGGACTCGTCCCCCGGTTCTCCGTAGATCGGACCGATCCGCCATCGCTCGTTGACGCGGTCGATGCGGATGTTCGCGTCCCAGTCCTCGAACGCGTTGCTGCGCCGTTCCGCTTTCGTCAACGAGCCGATATAGGCGAGCGCCGCCGGATCGTTCACCGACACGTCGAGATAATGCACCTCACCCGTCTTGTGGTTGATAAAGACGTTGGTGTGTTCGACATGCCGGAGATCGGGGAACGCCCGCGTCGTCCAGGTCCGCACCTTTTGGTCGACAAGCCCTTCGATCACGCTGAGCTTCGTTATCCGTTCGATCAGGTCCTCGGCGAGCGCGATGATCGCCATGTAGGTGTTGGCAATCTCGAACACCATGAACACCAGGCCGAGCGCCCTGGTCAGCGCGCCCAGCATGACGTAGCCGGCCACCCGGGTCGCCACCCGCTGGCCGAGATAGGTGGCGGCGGGCAGTGCCATCCTGAAGCTGCCAAGGATCGGAAAGGACCGCTCCAGCCTGACGCCCGCGAATTTGAGGGCGTCACGAACCAGCTGCGCCTCCTTCAGGTCGCTGCCGCCGATCAGTTCCATGAAGACCTGCCGGGTTGCCTCGTAGGTGCGCGAACCGGCGGTTCCGGCATTGGCTTGCCGCCACAGCAGGTCGAGTTCGATGATCTCGGAGAAGGCGCGCGTGCCTAGCATCTCCCCGATCAACCGCCGCTTGAGCTTGCCGTCGGTCGACCGCAGCACCGATTCAAGCGAGAACGGAGGATGGCCTTGGCGGAAGCGTTCGAGCCCTGGCGTGCTGCCCGGCCACGGCCGCGACGATTTTGGCCGGTTGTCATAGCCGAGCAGGAAGCCGAGATTGTCGGGTGAGGTCCATGGTCCCCCGGTGTAGCCGGGTCGCGGCCGCTTGGGGATGATGTGGTCTATCTCGTAGTACAGCATCCCCGGCGAGATGCCGCGGGACTTCTCGGCCAGCTTGAACAGCTTTTCCATGACGTCGGTCCGGCCCGGACCGGCCGCCAGCCGCACCGGAGCGGCGCGTCTGCTGCTGCTTTCCATTGGAACGGTGCCCCGATCCGCGATGCCACGTGCTGCGTCGGAGAACCGGGGTCGTTCAAATGGCGAGCCGTCGGCCATGGCGAGCCCTCCCATCGGAAGGGCGATGTTGGCGCAATGGCGCCGGTCCGTCCA
Organism: Alphaproteobacteria bacterium; assembly: GCA_016861165.1. GTDB lineage: Bacteria > Pseudomonadota > Alphaproteobacteria > Rhizobiales > Rhizobiaceae > BOKV01. The sequence continues at coordinate 59,933 of BOKV01000014.1, forward strand.
GACTCATGCCCGGCGGGCGAAGGCGACCTCGGCATAGCTGGCCAGGAAATCGCGGATATAGCCCATGGTTCGGTTGGCGTCCTGCGGCTTGCCGAAGAGGTAACCCTGGCCGGCATGGCAGCCATAGGCCTTCAGGAGCTCGGCCTGGCGCACGTCCTCGATGCCCTCGGCGACCACGGTCAGTTCGAGGCCGGCGCACATTTCCAGAATTGCGCGCACGATGTGTTCGGCCGACTTGTCCTCGCTGATCGTCTTGACGAAGGCGCGGTCGATCTTGACCTTGTCGAGCCGCAATTCGCGCAGGCGGCCGAGGCTCGACTGGCCGGTGCCGAAATCGTCCATCGAGATGCGCGCGCCGTTCTTGTGCAGTTCGTCGATGATCATCGCGGCCGTTTCCGGGTCGGACATCATCGCCGTCTCGGTGACCTCGATCTCGAGGCGATGCGGCGGCAGTCCGGCGCGCTGCAGGATGTTCATGATATTGGACGCCGTCGACAAGTCGACGAGCTGCACGCTCGACAGGTTGAAGGAGAGGAACATCTCCTCCGGCCATTCGGCCGCCGACCGCGCCGCCTGCAGCAGCAGCGAGTCGGTCAGCGGCGCGATGATGCCGCGCTCCTCGGCCAGCGGAATGAACTTGCCGGGCGAGACGGACCCCAGTTCCACGTCGAACCAGCGCGCCAGCGCCTCGAAGCCGAGCAGCCGGCCGTCCTGCAACGACAGGATCGGCTGGAAATGCGGCCGCACCTCGTTGTTGGCGATGGCGTTGCGCAGCGCTTGCTCGATGCGCGCGTTGTCGCGCACGATCGCCTCGATCTCGCGCGTATAGATGGTCACGCGGCCGCGGCCGCGGCGCTTGGAATGGTAGAGCGCCGTGCCGATATTGGCCATGACCTCGTCGAAGGTCTCGCCCGCCTGCGGGTGGATGGCGAAGCCGAACGACCCGCTGAGCCGCACCGTCCGCCCGTCGAGGTCGAAGGGGGCGAGCAGGACGTTGTGCAGCAGCGTGCCCTTGTCGGCGGCCGCCCTTTCGTCGGCGACATAGGGGAAGATGAAGGCGAACTCATCGCCGCCATAGCGACACACGAAACCGTCGCCCTCCACGGCCGCCGCCAGCCTCAGCGCGCATTGCTTGATGATCTCGTCGCCGCCGGCATTGCCGAACAGGTCGTTGATCGGCTTCATGCCGTCAAGGTTCATCAGCCCGACGGCGAACGGCGCCGGCTCGCTGGCGCGGCTTTCGACCAGGCGCCTGAATTTCTCCATCATGCGCATCCGGTTGCCGAGGCCGGTCAGCGGGTCGGTATAGGCGAGCGACAGCGCCTTGCCGGGCCCGGCGGTCTCGTTCTCGGCCTCAAGTCTGAGCGCCGAGAACTGGCGTTCCTCGACGCCGCCGAACTGGGCGAGCGCGTCTTCATTGGCAAAGGCGCTGCGCAGCACCGGCGCCAGGCGCATCCACAGGAAGGACAGGCTGACGACTGCGGCCACGGCCGGCAGCAGGTGCCCGTAGTGGGCGAGCGGCAGGTCGGGGGCCAATCGCTGCAGCAAAATGTCGAACAGGCTCGCCCCCACCGTGGCGGCAAGGGTTACGAGAAACGGAACTCCCACGTCGCGGTCGAACCGCGAGCGGGCCCGCTGTTTCTGGGCTCGGTTTGCGTTGGCCGGCATCCGCCCGTCCACTTCACGATCTCGCGATCATCGCCGGAAATGGATAAGAAACCTTTATCCCGCCGCTCGCGCCGATTGCGCGCCCCGGCAGTGCCGTTCGCCGCCCCGCCACGAACGCCCGATCGGCATCTGTGGATTTGCGCGCGGCGATCGGCTACATATTCAACGAACGATATGCTTTGACGAAGGAGAGAGGTCCGCACATGCCCCTGTCCGCCACCGCCGACACGCTTCTCGAACGCGACATGGAAGACATGGCCGAGAACGCCCGCTCGGCGACCGGTTTCCTCAAGGCGCTGGCCCACGAGGGCAGGCTGATGATCCTGTGTCACCTGGTCACCGGCGAGCGCTCCGTGACCGAGCTTGAGGATCTCCTGGCGGCCCGCCAGCCGGCCGTCTCCCAGCAACTCGCTCGGCTGCGCATGGAGGGCCTGGTCGCCACCCGCCGCGAGGGCAAGGCCGTCTATTATTCGATCAGCGACCCGCATACGCGGCGCATGGTCGAATTCCTCTACGAAATGTTTTGCGGCAGATCAAAGAACGGCTGACGGCCACCGGCTATTGGCTGGGCGCCTGCGGCAACGCGCGCCAGTGCGCCGCCGGCGATGGCGTGCTTGATTGCGCGCGCCCGCGCCACCCATCGGACGGAGAAAGACGGATGAAGAAACTGATGACCCTGACCGTGCTCGCCGTCATGGCCGCCGCCCCGGCCTGGGCCGACGGCGATGCGGCCAAGGGCGAGAAGGTGTTCAAGAAGTGCGCCGCCTGCCACATGGTCGGGCCGGACGCCAAGATCAAGGTCGGCCCGGTCCTCAACGGCCTCTTCGGCCGTACCGCCGGCTCCTTGGAGGACTACGCCGCCAAGTATTCCAAGGACATGGTCGCGGCCGGCCAGGCTGGGCTGGTGTGGACCGAGGAGACGCTCGACACCTATCTGGAGAAACCCAAGGACCTGGTCAAGAAGACCAACATGGCCTTTGCCGGGCTGAAGAAGGAGGACGAGCGCGAGGACGTGATCGCCTATCTTCTGCAGTTCAGCCCCGACTACGCTCCGACCGAATAGGGTCCCTCCCCGGCCGGCGCGCCCGACCGGCCCTTGAAGTCGAGGGCGAGCAGATAGAGTTCGACCGATTCCTCGCGCGAGGCGGGCGGCTTGACGTGGTGGACGGCGCGGAAGCGCTGCTTCAGCCGCGCCAGCAATTCGCCCTCGGTACCGCCCTGGAACGTCTTGCACAGGAAATGCCCGCCGGGTTTCAGCACCGCGAGCGCGAAATCGAGCGCGACCTCGACCAGGTGCATGGTGCGCAGATGGTCGGTCCGGCGGTGACCCGTCGTCGGCGCCGCCATGTCCGACAGCACGACGTCGGGAGCCGCCCCGCCCAGCGCCGCCAACAGCGCCGCCGGCGCGCCGGGATCGAGGAAATCCATCCTGAGGATGCGGGCGCCGGGCACCGGGGCCATGTCCAGATAGTCGATGCCGACGACGCGGATGTCGGATTCGCGTGAGCCGGTGCGTTCGACCGCGACCTGGCACCAGCCCCCCGGAGCGGCACCGAGATCGATCACCCGGTCACCCGGCTTGAGGATGTGGTAGCGGTCGTCGATCTGACGCAGCTTGAAGGCGGCCCGCGAGGCATAGCCGCGCGCCTTGGCCTCGCGCACAAAAGGGTCGTTGAGCTGGCGTTCGAGCCAGGCCCGCGATGACGCCTTGCGTGCCTTGGCGCCAGTCAGGCGCTGGCGCAGCGCGCGCGGCCCGCGTGTCGCGCCGCCGCTCCCCGACTTCCTGGCGCTCATGGCCGCCCGCCCGGCCCGGCGCCGGCCGGATGGCGCTGATGGGCGTGCTGCCGGCGCGGCCGCCATTCGCCGGCTTCGTGCATCAGCTCCGACAGGATGCCCTCGCGCAGGCCGCGGTCGGCGACGCGCAGGCGGGGGCTGGGCCAGGTCAGCCGGATCGCCTGCAGGATGGCGCAGCCGGCGAGCACGAGGTCGGCCCGCTCCCGTCCGATGCACGGGTTGCCGGCCCGCGCCTCGTAGTCCATCGCGATCAGCGCGTCGATGACGGTGTCGATCTGTCCACCCGACAGCCAGACGCCGTCGACCTTGCGCCGGTCGTAGCGGGCAAGGCCGAGATGGACGCCGGCGATGGTGGTCACCGTCCCCGACGTGCCGAGCAGATGGGTGCGGGCCGGATGCCACACATCGGCCAGCGCGCCGCGCTGCTCGAAGGCGGCGAGCTGTTCCAGCACATCGGCGACCATGGCGTCGAAGCCCGCGCGGGTGACGTGGCGCCCGCCATGGCGTTCCGACAGGGTGACGACGCCGACCGGCATCGACGTCCAGGCCGCGATCTGCTCGGAGATGCGCCGGCCGGTCGCCCGGCGCCGGTTGACCAGGATGAGTTCCGACGAGCCGCCACCGATGTCGAACAGCACTGCCGCCTCGGCTTGGCGGTCCATCAGGCTGCCGCAGCCCTCGGCCGCCAGTCGGGCCTCGGTCTGGCGGTCGACGATTTCCAGGTGGAGCCCGGTCTCGCGCGCCACACGGGCAAGGAACTCGTCGCCATTGGCGGCGCTGCGGCAGGCCTCCGTGGCGATCAGCCGCTTGCCGGCGAGGTCGTGGGTAGCCATCTTGGCCGCGCACACGGCGAGCGCCTCGACCGCCCGGTCCATTGCTGCCGGCGACAGCCGGCCGCTGGTCGCCATCCCCTCGCCGAGCCGCACGATGCGCGAAAAGGCGTCGACCACCCGGAAGCGGCCGCCGGCGAGCGGCACGGCCACGAGCAGCCGGCAGTTGTTGGTGCCGAGGTCGAGCGCGGCGTAGGCGGCGCGCCCTCCGCCAATCGCCGGCCGCCGCTGGTGCCGGCCGGCACTGTCGCCATTGCGCGCGCGCGCCGGATCGTAGCTGGCGCTCGGCGCCGGCCTGACCGGTGCGCGCAGATAGCGCGGCGAACGGTTGGCGCCGCCGTCAGGCTGGCCGGGGCCGTCATGCAACGGGGCCACCTTGGCTGCGGCACCGGCGGCCGGTGGCGCCGATTTGCCACGCCGGCGGCGGCCTGCGGCTCCGCCGGCCGCAGCCCCGCCGGCCCCAGTCGGCCGGGAGGCGTCGGATCGGTTGTCGGGGGCGGGATCCGCCGCCGACGCGCCGCGCCGCTGACGCCGGCGCCTGCCCCGTTTCGCGCGGTCTCCCGCGGGCGCCTTGCGCCCGTCGCGAGGTCTGTTCACGCCAAATTCCCGTGCCGCGCATCGGCCACGTCCGAAACCACGGCCATGTCGGCGCGCAGGGCACTTCCGAACCAGTTGTTGGCGCCAAGCTACCACCCGGCCCGAGCCGAACCAAGCCCAAAGATGCCGCTGCGATGCCGCTACCTCGTCTGGCCAGGCTGGGCGCAGCCGCCCCGGCCACCGCGCCGCCGGCCCGGCCGGCAGCGGGTCGGCCCCGGCCCGAGCACGGCCGGGCCGAGGCGTGGCCGTGAGTGGGTTCGGGGGGGCGGTGTTGCAATGGCGGCGCCGGATAACTATACAACAGTTGCCGGCGCCGCGCGCCGGACCCGCTTGGGGAATAGGTTAACGGTAGACCCACGGACTCTGACTCCGTTAGTCCTGGTTCGAATCCAGGTTCCCCAGCCAACCAGTCCTGCACTTTCAGGAACTTCCGCATCCTCCGCAAATAGCCCGGCAGTTTCCGCACGTTAGCACGACGCAGCATTGGCAGAGACTGCAAGTGGGCCGCTTTCCGTGCCGGATTCCTGCCAAAGTCTCTGTCGGCCATTTCGGGGCTGACAGTTTGCAGGAACCGCATCGGCAGTCCATCGAGAGTTGATGGTGAACGGTCCGGTTCTCTGACGGTTTTCGGGGAAGTGTCAGAGTGCCGCGACGACGCGCCGCTGGGCTTGCCATTCGGACGGCAGGGGATTCTGGCCGAGCCACTTCACGGTCAGCCCGCTCGGCTGCTCGCCGCGGACGATCGCCTTCACGATGTCGGGGACGATGAAGGCGAGTTCGATCACCTGCAGGATGCGGCGCACTGTGAGGTTCTCTTGGCTCGGCGAGTTCCTCGAATGTGCGGCCTTGGCGGATCGCCGTATAGTATCGATGCGCATTGGCGATGTTGCGGAGGAGGACATCGTCACGGGAGGTTGGCACGTAAGCGTCCGGCTGTTGCACGTCGCTATTGTAGTGCGGGGGTTGCGGGCTCCGGTTCCAAGGTAGCAGCTCGTCGAGCAGGTTAACGGGATGGCCGTCGACCATGCGCTGGAGGACGTCGGCGAGCCAGGCATATGGCTCGACGCTGTGAGCTTGGCCGTCTCGATAAGGGAGCAGATGGTAGCCCAGCGTTTGGCGCCACTGTCGGAGCTGACCCGGCAAGCTTGCCGTTCTGCGGCGGCGCGCTGCGAAGAGTACGATAGGTATCCAGGCAGGGCAGCCGACCCGCCTCGGTAATTCCCCAGCCTTGCTGTTTTCCCTGCAAGTTCCGTCGTTCTTTCCGCGGCTTGCAAGTGAAGCACCAACGGCAGAGACGCGCAGTCCGGGCGCGATCTCCGCCATTTCTCGGCAAAGGCGCCTGCCGGCCGGTTCGGGACTGACGGTTTGGACTGATCGCGGCGACCGCACGGCCCTGTAGTCCTGATGTCGCCCGCTTACCGCGGCATCACCTTCCAGGCGCCGGCTTCCTCCACCAATTCGATGGTGACCGTCGTAGCGATTGACCGGGTCGCCCAGAAGCCGGGGACGAGGAAGCTGTCCGGATCGGACACATGGCGTTCGATGCTGACGGTGGCGCGGCCGGCCGTATGCGAGGCGAGCCGCGCGGAACTCGACCGCAGACTCACGAACTGGTCGCGCGTGCGCGGCCAGCAGTAGGCGTAACGCGATGCAGGCCCGGGCGTTTCGGCCGCCAACGCCAGGCGGCTCTCCGCGTCCAGATGGGTCAGTCCTCGGGCGCAGTCGTCGGTGCGAAGCGCCTCCAGGAACTGCCGGACGACCTTGACCTGTTCGGGGGTACGGTACGCGTCAATCCAGTCGTAAAGCCAAAGCGCGATCGGAGCGCCGGCCAGCGCCAAGACGAGAAACAGCAGGCTTTGCCGGTAGCGGCGCAACGGATGCATGACACCATAGAATGCCCGCACCCGGCTAAGGCCTCGTTAACGACCACGGCTGCGCGGCAATGTATCGCCGGTGATCTCATGGAACGCACGGCGCCGGCGCGCCCGGCGCTGCCTTGATCCAGATCAAATGGACATTTGTAATGTTCATATAGGCTCATCGCAGGGTGGGCTCCCTGTCATGCGCCGTCGATTCGCCTCCGTTGTCCGAATGCAAGCGACCCCGATGTCGGCGGCGATGCCTGCGCCGCGGGCCGTGCAGCACCGCCGGTGCGCTGCGGCGATCGACCATCCGACATGCCCGCATGATCGCGCTGCGCAAGGCTTCCGTTCGACCTCCCCGATCGGCGCGCAGACCAACCGACAACAGCATGGAAATGGTCGCGACCCGCGACCGCGATACGTTCTGCTGCGGCAGGCGGCGTCATCGTCCGACCGCAGCTCCCGTGAAACCCGGTTCCGTCACAAGGCTCGGGGAGTCTGTCCTGTGCTCCGGGTCGCGGACTGGCACCACTTTTCGACGTTGGAGGAGGATCAGCGATGACTGAACACGATGACGGCGCCGCGCCGGCCAGCGATGCGCCTGCCGAGCGCATACCGTTCATGCAGCAGGTTCTCGACAACCCGTTTCTGCTGCTCTTCCTCGGGATCACCATCCCGGCGGCGGTGTATCTGATCTGGGGCGTCATGGAGATCGCCTCCATTCCTGTTGCCGGCTGAGTGGAGGACTGGCGATGGCGATAACACCTCCGGCAAACCGTCTCTGGTGGAAGGACCCGATCAACGGCATCGAGCTCGGCTGGATCGTGATCGCGTTCCTTTGGGGCCTGTTCATGTTCTTCTTCATGATCGCCTGGCATTTCATCGGACAACAGAACCTCTCATCGGAAACCTATCGGATCGCGCCCGATGCCTACATCGTCAAGGTCGAGGCCTTTGCCGAAGAGTTCCAGGCCAAGGACGCCGACGGGAACCCGGTTGAAGAGGAAGGCGTACCGGTCGTGCGCCCGCCGGCCGGAGGCGACGCCTACATTCTCGCGCGACTCTGGGAGTTCTGGCCAATTCTCGAACTGAAGCGCGGCGAAAGCTATCGGATTCACCTGTCGTCGGGCGACTGGCAACACGGCTTCTCGCTGCAGCCGACCGGCATCAACATCTCGGTGCATCCGGGTTACGAGCACATCATCACGCTCACCCCGACCAGCAGCGGCGACTTCGGCATCATCTGCAACGAATACTGCGGGATCGGACATCACACGATGACCGGGCGAATCCGCGTCGTGGACTGAGGGAGGAGAAAATGACCGCCATTGACCACGGTGCGGGCGTTGCCATCGGGACGCAAGCATCCTACCGCGTCTGCCGCTTCTCTGGCCTCCGCATCGAGGCGAACGCGGAACAGCTTATCAAGTACAACGCCGTCGCCGCGGTGTTGTTCCTGGCACTTGGTGGGCTGATGGGCCTGCTGGTCGCGTTGACCAGGTGGCCGGCGATCCAGCTGCTGCCGGCGGAATGGTTCTATCTCGTGCTCACCGGGCATGGGGCAAACGTGCTCCTGTTCTGGATCATCTTCTTCGAGATCGCGGTCCTCTATTTCGCCTCCGCGGTGATCCTGGGCAGTCGGCTCGCCGCTCCAAAGGTGGCCTGGCTCGGGTTCGTGCTCATGGTCATCGGAGCGGTCATGGCCAACTACGCGGTGCTGCGCGGCGATTCGTCGGTGATGTTCACCTCCTACCCGCCGATGCAAGCCTCGCAGTGGTTCTATCTCTCGCTCATCCTGTTCGCCGTGGGGGCGTTGATCGCGGTCTTCGTATTCTTCGGCACGCTGGTCGTCGCCAAGGCCGAGAACACTTATGACAGCTCGGTGCCGCTGGTGACCTTCGGGGCGATCACGGCGGGCATCATCGCCGTCTTCACGCTCGCCTCCGGGGCAATCATCCTCGTTCCGACCTGGCTGTGGTCGCTCGGCCTGATCTCGAACATCGATACGCTGATGTACAAGGTCGTTTGGTGGGGCATGGGGCACTCGAGCCAGCAGATCAACGTCTCCGCCCATGTCGCGATCTGGTATGCCATCGCCGCGATGGTGGTAGGCGCAAAGCCGCTCTCCGAGAAGGTCAGCCGGACGGCCTTCTTCATGTATATCCTGTTCCTCCAGCTTGCCTCGGCCCATCACATCCTGGCCGAGCCGGGCATGTCGTCGACCTGGAAGATCGTCAATACTTCCTACATGATGTATCTGGCCGTCCTGGGCTCGTTGATCCACGGTCTTACGGTACCGGGCGCGATCGAGGCGGCGCAGCGGCGCAACGGCTTCACGCGCGGCGCGTTCGAGTGGCTGACCAAGGCTCCCTGGGGCAACCCGGCCTTCGCGGGCATGTTCCTTAGCCTCGTCATGTTCGGGTTCATTGGCGGCATCTCCGGCGTGGTACTGGGGACCGAACAGCTCAACGTGCTGATGCACAACACGATCTATGTGCCGGGCCATTTTCACGGCACTGTCGTGGCGGGGACCACGCTGGCATTCATGGCGATGACCTACCTGGTCGTTCCGCTGATCTTCCAGCGTGACATCGTCTGGCCAGGCCTGGCGCGGTGGCAGCCCTTCGTTTTCGGCATCGGCGCCGGCGGCATCTCGCTCTTCATGATGGGGGCGGGCACGCTCGGCGTCGCGCGGCGCCACTGGGATATCTCGCTCACCGATGCCGCCCACGCCTTCGAATATCCGGCAGCCGCCTATCTGATGATGGGGCTCAACGGCATATTTGCCATCCTCGCGGCGCTCGGCGGCGTGATGTTCATTGTGATTGTGGTGGCCTCGATCCTTGCGGGTCCACGACTTGACAAGGTCGGGGCGACGCTGACCTTCCCGCTGCACGACAGGAGCCGGGAATCGGTTGCCGAATACGGCAGCCACGGGACGGTCAAGCTGCCTGGCACCATCATTCTGGTCGGCATCTTCTTCGCCTGCTTCGTGCTCTACTATTTCGTCAACTGGAAGTATCTGTCGGAACTTTGGCTGTTCCGCTGAGCATGGCAGCCGGAGGAGCCAACAATGCACGCCGCCGTTTCCGCGACCGTGTCCATCCTGAAACTGCGCATCGGCGTGTTCATCGCCATCGCCGCGCTGATCGGGATGCTGACCGGTGGCGGAACGATCGGCTGGGACTCAGGCGCGGCCTTCGTCCTTGCCGTGCTCGGAGCTTCGGGAGCGGCGGGGGCTTTCAACCAGTATTTCGAGCGCGGGATCGATCGGACGATGGCGCGAACCGCCAACCGGCCCTTCGCGAGCGGACGCCTGAAGGCGGGCCGTATCTGGCCCGCCACCTTCGCCGCGCTCCTTGCCGTCTCGCTTGTCGTGGCCTGGGCCACGGGAGGCACCATGGCTGCCGCCCTCGTCTTCCTCGGCGCCTTCACCTATGGGGTCATATACACGCTATGGTTGAAGCCGCGCACCGATTGGAGTGTGGTGATCGGTGGCGCGGCCGGCAGCTTCGCGCTGCTCGCCGGTGCGGCCGCCGCAGCGCCCGATTTCTGGCCGGTCTTCGGCCCGGTGCCGATATTGCTCTCGGCGGTCCTGTTCCTCTGGACGCCGCCACATTTCTGGGCACTCGCGATCGTGTACGGCGACGACTATCGCCGCGCCGGCATCCCCATGCTTCCCGCACTCTCGGGGCCCGAGATCTGGGGGCCGGTGATCTTCTCGCATGTTCTGTTCCTGACGCTCCTGTCGCTCGGACCGCTTTTGTTCGGGATGGGCGCCATCTATGGCCTCTTTGCCGTCATCGCAGGCGCGCTGTTTCTGAACGCGAGCTGGCGCCTGATGCGCAGACCGTCGCGACAGGCGGCGAGATCGACCTTTGCAGCTTCGCTTGGTCATTTCACGCTTCTGTCGCTCGGCGTCGTGCTTGACCGGGGCGTGGCATGGGCATTCTGAAGGTGCTCGGCGTGGCCGCGCTGCTTGCCCTGCCCGCGCCCGGCGAGGCTTCGACACTCGACGCCCAGATCGCCTACAGGCAAAGCCAGGCCGCGATCGGCCGCATGACCGGCGACCACCTTCTTGTCGACCACCGCGGCCGGCCGCTGAGCCTCGCCAGTCTGCGCGGCAAACCGCTGGTTGTATCTCTGGTGTTCACCAGCTGCGCAACAATCTGTCCGATCACCACCGATCACCTGCGCGGTCAGATACTCGCCGCGCGTCGCGCCGTCGGTCATGATGCCTTCAACATCCTTACGTTCGGATTTGACGCGCGCGGCGACACGCCGGCGCAGCTGGCCGCATTTGCCAACGCCCACCAGATCGCAGGCGTGGAAGGTTGGTATGTCGCCAGCGCCAACGCCGCGACGACTGCCGCCTTCCTCAGTGAACTCGGCTTCGCGTTCCGCGCGGCGGCGGGTGGCTTCGAGCATGTGACGCAGACGACAATTCTGGATGCCGGCGGGAAGGTCTACCGCCAGGTCTACGGCGACGCATTCCCGCTGCCGGTGCTTGTCGAGCCGCTGAAGGAGCTTGTTTTTGGCAGGAGAACGCGGTCGGCAGCGCCGGCCGATCTGTGGGACCGGATCAACTTCCTTTGCACGGTCTATGATCCGCGGACCGGAGCCTACCGTTTCGACTACGGCATCTTCTTCGGAATCTTTGTCGGGGGCCTGTCGCTGATCGTGACGGCGATCGTGATTTTCCGGCTCTGGATGCAGCGACGCCGCGCGCTCCGGGCATTGCCACACGGCGCCGCGCGCCGCGGGGCATCATGATCACGCCAGCGCGATCCGCGCTCAGACGCGGGTTCGACCGCATCGAGCGGGGCCTCGATAGCGTCTTCGGTTGGGACTGGAACCCGCTCGCGCATTTGGGCGCGCTCGGCTGGTTTCTGTTCTGGATCGTGGCCGTGACGGGCGCCTATCTCTTCATCTTCTTTGATACGGGGGTTACCGCCGCCTACGCTTCGGTCGCCTGGCTCAGTACCGACCACTGGTGGCATGCGGGCATTGCGCGCAGCCTGCACCGCTACGCTTCGGACCTGATGGTGCTGGTGATGTTCACCCACCTGACCCGCGAATGGGCGATGGACCGCTATCGCGGCCGCCGATGGTTCTCGTGGGTGACAGGTGTGCCGGTCATCTGGTTCGTCTATCTGTCCGGCATCACCGGCTACTGGCTCGTATGGGACACGCTGGCCCAGTACGTCGCGCTGACGACGAGCGAACTGCTCGACGCGCTCGGGATTTTCGCCGAACCGATCGCCCGCAACTTCCTGTCGCCCCAGACGCTGTCGAGCCGGTTCTTCACGCTGATGGTCTTCCTCCACATCGCGATCCCGCTGCTGCTGCTGCTCCTGATGTGGGTCCACATCCAGCGCATCACCGAGGCCCGAACGCAGCCGCCATTGGGCCTCGCCGCGATCACGCTCGGCGCCCTGACGGTCGGCGCGTTCCTGATGCCCGCACCGCTCGGAGACGCCGCCGACCTGAACGTCGTTCCCGCCCGCGTCGGGATCGACTGGCTGATACTGCCGCTCTATCCGGTGATCGAAAGCGTGCCGGCGGGCGCGATGTGGGCCGGAGTTGTCATTTTCACAGTGGTGTTGGCCGGCACGCCCTGGTTGCCACCCCGGCGCGAAGGAAGCGCGGCCGCGGTGTTCCTTGATCACTGCAACGGCTGCGCGCGCTGCGTGGACGACTGTCCCTACGCTGCGATCACTCTGGTGCCCCGCTCGGACGGCGCGCCGTTCTCGCATGAGGTCAAGGTCAATGCCGCCCGTTGCGTCGCCTGCGGCATCTGCATGGGCGCCTGCCCGTCGTCAACGCCGTTCCGCCGCTCGGGCGACCTTACCACCGGGATCGACTTGCCCGACCGCTCGCTGGCAGCGCTCCGCGCCGAGGTCATCGTGGCGGCAGCGAGGCTCGGCGGGCGAGGACGCGTTCTCACGCTGGCCTGCGCCCACTGCGCGGCGGCCGACCCGGCTCCGGGGCGGGTGATACTGCCCTGCGTCGCTATGGCTCCCCCCTCGCTCGTCGATTTCATCATCAGCCGAGACCTCGCCGATGGCGTGGCGGTGGCCGGTTGCGCCGAACGCGAGTGTCTCAATCGCCTGGGCGGCCGTTGGACCCGCCTGCGCTTTGCCCGCTCGCGCGACCCCTACCTGCGCGCGCGTGTTCCGCGCGACCGGGTCCTTGCGGTCTGGACCGGCCCCAGCGAATCGGCCCGACTGGAAGCGAGACTGGCCGACTTTGCTCGATACCTGGCCGTTCTGCCGCCCTACGCGCTTCGTCGCTCGCTGGCCGAGGACGAAGCGGCCGAGGCCGACGGCGTGCACCGGCGGAGTGCAGCGCAATGACGCGCCGGAGCATCTGGCGCCGCAATGCCGGGCGCTGGGCCGCTGGTGGCGCTCTCTCACTGGCGGTGGTGCTCGGAGTTGCCACGCTGTCGGGCCGGCCTGCGTGGCAGAGCATGTCGCCGCAAACAGCCCTCGTCCGGCTGAGCTTCACCCATTCCGGCGTCCGCAACTGCCGCGATCGAACGGCGGAGGAACTCGCCAGGCTGCCGCCCAACATGCGCAGCGCGCAGCTCTGCGACCGTCGCCGCGCACCGGTTCGGGTCGAAATGGAAATTGACGGTCGCCGCGTCCTCGCCGCCGATCTGCCGCCCAGTGGGCTGGTCGGCAGCGGCCCGTCGCGGGCTTATGAGCGCATCGAACTGCCGGCCGGCGCCCATCGCCTTGATCTGCGGCTCTCGGACAACCCGGCGGCTGATGGCTTTGCCTACAGCGCCACCTTCGACGTCACGCTGGCCCCTGCGCAGAGTCTCGCCGTCGATTTCAATGCCGCCTCGGGCGGCTTCTTTCTCCACTGATGAGTAGCCCGCGCCATGGCCCCGATCGAATGGAAGGCTGAATACAGCGTCGGAGACGCGGCGGTGGACCATGAGCACCGCGAACTCGTGGAGCTTGTCAACACCGCCGCCGGACTGATCCTCGAGGGTCGGCCCGACGCCGACATTGACCGCTGCCTCGGCAACCTGCTCCGGGCGATCTCGGCGCACTTTGCTCACGAAGAGCGACAGATGCGGTATGCGAGCTACGATGAGTATCCGTCGCACAAGGCCGACCACGAGCGCCTGCTCGACGCGCTGCGCGAAATCATGGACGGACCTCATCGCGACGCGTCGTCGACAGCAGAGCAGCTGACCGCGATACTGGAGGCCTGGTTCACGGACCACTTCCGCACGCACGACGCCCGGCTGCACGGCCGTCTCGGCCCGCACGGGCATTGAAGTGCGCATGGATGATGGGCGCATGCGGGTCCAGAAGGCCTCCGTTTGGGGGCCGTCGAACCCATGAAGAGGCGCGGCGACATCGCCGCCTCCAAATTTCTTCACGAGGAATCAGACTGCCCAGAAAAGGGAACGCCCATGTCGAAAGGGGTCGACCGCGACGAATCAGCACTGTCGCTGTTCTTCGCTCCGGAACTGCGCGCCTGGCGCGGCGAGATGCCGCTGGCGGTCGTGTTCTGGGGATACGGGGTCGCCGCGGGCCTCGGCCTCGCCGTCCTTTACGCCGGAGCGCTCGATATGGAACGACTGGCGCTCCAGCAGGGCCTGATCATCCTGTCGATCGGCTACACGGCCTGGAGTCTGATTGCCATCTGGCGCTGCGCAGCCAATGCCAGGCCGTTATGGGGCAGCCTCGCCCGGCGGCTGATTGTCCCCTGGGCACTGAACGCGGCATTCGTCCTGTTCTTTCTGGAGATCGATCTGATCATCGGATACGCGCGCGGATGATCGACCTTAGGCAGCAGCAGTTTGGGAGCGCCCGCGAAGGACCACCGTGGCCAGGCGCAGAGCGGCACACCCGCGATTTCGCGCGCTGAGTGCGCGGCTGCCGAACCGACCCAGCACGCGCCGGCTGCCTGACCGGCCCGTCACATTCCGGCACCGAACTGCACGGCTTCCTCGCCTGTCTGATGCGATGCGCGGCTGTCGGCACGCCCTATACGGTCTACGGCTATCTCGGCAGGCAGGTCCGCGACAACCTGCACAGCGCCGACCTGGTCAGCGCGTTCTGGCGCCCGCGCCGACACGGGCGCCACTCAATGGTGCCTGATCTCGGTGCCCAGCACCTTGAGGCAGTCTCGCATGAATGCGGCGAGCGCCGTCCAGCCCTTTGCCGACACCATGTTGCCGTCGACCAGCGATTCGGTCGGGGAGAGATCGACATAGGTGCCGCCGGCCAGCCTCACCTCCGGCTCGCAGGCGCCGAGCGCGCCGACCTTCTTGCCCCGCACCACGCCATCCACGGCGACCAGTATCTGCACGCCGTGGCAGATGGTGAAGATCGGCTTGCCCGCCTCGTGGAAGTGACGCACCATCGCCTGCACCCGCTTGTCGGTGCGGATGTATTCCGGCCCCCTGCCACCGGCGCAATAGACGGCGTCATATTGCTCGGGCTTCACCTCCGAAAAGGTCTTGTTGATGTCGGCGAGGTGGCCGTACTTTTCCGTATAGGTCTGATGGCCCTCAAAGTCGTGCAGCGACGTCTGGATCTTGTCGCCCGCCTTCTTGTCCGGGCAGACCACGTGCACGGTGTGACCGACGGCTTCCATCGCCTGCTGGAAGACGAAGATCTCGTATTCCTCGGTGAATTCGCCGGTCAGCATCAGGATCTTCTTGGCTGGCATTGCTTGCTCCTCCCTTGCTCCCGTTCGGGAGGCTGGTTTGCGGATGTCCGTGTCAGGTGGCCTCGAGATGGCGCTTTATGTGCCGGTGGCCTTCCCGGTAGACGGCCTGCGGGCTCTCGGCGAAGTCGCGCCACACCTTTGTTGCCGCCGCGAGGTCCTTCAATGTCCTGCCGAATGCCTCAATGGTCAGCCAGCCGTCATAGCCGCTGGCGCGGATCGCGGCGAAGGTCGCCGCCCAGGCGACGTGGCCGCGACCGGGCACGCCGCGATCGTTCTCCGAAACATGGACATGGACGATGTGCCGCCGGTTGCGGGTGAAGGCGGCGACCGGATCGGCCTCCTCGATATTGGCGTGGAAGGTGTCGTACATCGCCTTGATGTTGGGATGGGCGATCGCCTCGACATGCGCCGACAGCGCGTCCATGGTGTTGACGAGATAGCATTCGAAGCGGTTCAGCGCCTCAAGGCCGATTGTGACGCCCCTCGTCGCCGCGTGCGTGCCGATCGCCCGCTGCGATTCGACCGAACGGGCAAGTTCCCCCGCCGACGGCCCCTCGCCGGAGAAATGGCCGAGCGTGGAATGCAGCGGGCCGCACAGCGTGGTCGCCCCCAGTGCCGCGGTGCAATCGATCGCCCATTTCACGTAGTCGACGCCGGCGGTGCGCTCGCCGGGGTTGGACGAGATCAGGTTTCGCGTCGGATCGCCGATGGCGGAAACGGCGGTGCGCTCCAGGCCGATCCTGTCAAGCAGGTCGCCGACGCGCCGATAGTCGTCGACCGCGCCTTCGAAGATCGGTATCTCGACCCCGTCGAACCCGGTCGCCTTGATGTCGCGCAACAGCGCCTCATGGTCGGCCGTGACATGCGTCGTCCACAGGAACATGCACATGCCGATCTTCACGTTGCTTCCTCCGCGTGGGTGAGGGTCAGGTTGCGAGTTTGACCCATGCGGTGTTTTTGGCTGCCGACCGCAGGCAGGCGTCGATGAAGGCCATGCCGGCGAGGCCGTCGGCGGCGGTTGGCAGGAGGCTGTCCTTGGGTGGTTTGGCGTTGCGCCGGCGCATGGCGCGGATGGCGGCGGCGGCTTCGGTATAGAGGTTGGCGAAGCCTTCCAGATAGCCTTCCGGGTGGCCGGACGGGATGCGGCTGACGCGCGCCGCGGCGGCACTGGCGCCGGCGCCGGCCCGGGTGATGAGCTGGCGCGGCCGGCCGAACGGGCAGAACCACATCGCGTTGGGGTTCTCCTGGCTCCATTCGAGCCCGGCCCTGGCGCCGTAGACGCGCAGGCGCAGCCCGTTCTCGTTGCCCGGCGCCACCTGGCTCGCCCACAGCATGCCCCTGGCCGGCGGCGCCGCGCCGCGGGCCTTGAAGCGCAGCAGCACCTGCACATTGTCGTCGAGCCGGCGCCCGGCGACGAAGCTGTCGAGTTCGGCCGCCAGGCTGTCGACCTCGAGCCCGCTGACGAAGCAGGCCAGGTTGAAGGCATGCGTGCCGATGTCGCCGACGCAGCCGCCGGCGCCCGAGCGGGCCGGGTCGGTGCGCCATTGCGCCTGCTTCTGGCCGGTCGCCTCCAGCGGCTCGGTCAGCCAGTCCTGGGCGTATTCGACCTGGACCAGCCGGATGTCGCCCAGTTCGCCCCTCGCCACCATGTCGCGCGCCTGGCGCATCAGCGGATAGGCCGTGTAGTTGTGGGTCAGCACGAACAGCCGCCCCGACTTCCCGGCCAGCGCGGCGAGCTTGCGCGCATCGGCGAGCGTCGCGGTCAGCGGCTTGTCGCAGATGACGTGGATGCCGGCCGCCAGGAACGCCCTAGCCACCGGATAGTGCATGTGGTTGGGCGTGACGATCGACACCGCCTCGATGCCGTCGGGTCGCCTGGCTTCCGCCCTGGCCATTTCCTGAAAGCTGTCATAGCTGCGCTCCGGATCGAGGCCGAGCTCGGCCGCCGAGGCCCGTGCCCGCTCCGGCTCCGACGACAGCGCCCCGGCGACCAATTCATAATGGCCGTCGAGGCGGGCGGCGATCCGGTGCACGGCGCCGATGAAGGCGCCCTGCCCGCCGCCGACCATGCCGAGCCGGACGGGGCCGGAGCCCGACTCTATTCTCCTGGCGCTGACCACTGGTCATTCCTCCCGTGAATGGTGAATGGTGAATGGTGAATGGTGAATGGTGTGGTTTGCAGAATCCATACTCGATAGCCGATGATCGATAGTCAAAACTGCTTCAATGTTGCACCCACCATTCGCTGTTGCACTTTTCCATTCACCACTCACCATTCACCACTCACCCGATCCCCATCATCGCGCGGATCGCCGCCCTGTCGGCCGCCCCGCCGGCGAAGTCGTCGAAGGCCTTGGCCGTGACCTCGATGATGTGGCTGTCGATGAACGCCGCCCCCTGCGCCGCCCCCTGCTGCGGCGACTTCAGGCAGCACTCCCATTCCAGCACCGCCCAGCGGTCGTAGCCATATTGGGCGAGCCTGGAGAACACGCCGACGAAGTCGACCTGGCCGTCGCCCAGCGAGCGGAAGCGGCCGGCCCGGTCGATCCAGGACTGGTAGCCCGAATAGACCCCCTGGCGCCCGTCCGGGTTGAACTCGGCGTCCTTGACGTGGAAGGCGGCGATGCGCTCGTGATAGAGGTCGATGAAGGCCAGATAGTCGAGCTGCTGCAGCACGAAATGCGACGGATCGTAGTTGATCATGCAGCGCCGGTGGCCGCCGAGCGCGTCGACGAACATCTCGAAGGTCGCCCCGTCGAACACGTCCTCGCCCGGATGCAGCTCGAAGCCGACATCGACGCCGTTGTCCTCATAGGCGTCAAGGATCGGCTTCCAGCGCCGCGCCAGCTCGTCGAACGCCTCCTCGATCAGCCCGGCCGGCCGCTGCGGCCACGGATAGAGATAGGGAAAGGCCAGCGACCCGGTGAACGACACCGAGGCAGCGAGCCCCAGATTGCGCGATGCCGTCGCCGCCAGCTGCATCTGCTCCACCGCCCATTGCTGGCGCGCCCGCGGATTGCCGTGCACCGCCGCCGGCGCGAACGCGTCGAACTGCCCGTCATAGGCCGGGTGCACCGCCACCAATTGCCCCTGCAGATGCGTCGACAGTTCCGTGATCTCCACCCCCGCCGCCGCGCACACCCCCCTGACCTCGTCGCAATAGTCCTTCGACCCCGCCGCCTTCGAAAGATCAAACAGCCGCCCGTCCCAAGTCGGAATCTGCACCCCCTTGTAGCCCAGGCCCGCCGCCCACCCGGCAATCCCCGAAAGCGTGTCAAACGGCGCTTCATCCCCGGCAAACTGCGCCAGAAATATCCCCGGCCCCTTCATCGTCCTCGGCATCGTCGGTTTCCTTTCAGAAATAGCGGACAAAGGCGAAGCGCCGGCCGTCCGGCGACCAGCTCGGCACGTTGATCGTTCCCTGGCCGCCAAACAGCGCCAGCGCCGTCTCCGGCTTGCCGCCCTGCTGCGGCATCAGCCGCAATTCGACATATCTGCCGGCAGGATGACCCTCGACACCGTGTTCGTAGGCGAGGTAGACGACGAGGCGGCCGTCGGGCGAAGGGTGCGGGAACCAGTTGACGCGCTCGTCGAACGTCATCTGCTCGACATCCGCGCCGTCCGGCCGCACGCGCCAAAGCTGCATGCTGCCGCCACGATCGCTGTTGAACCATATGAAGGCGCCGTCCGGCGTGTAGTCCGGGCCGTCATGGTGACCGCCCCCGGCGGCGACGACGGTCTCTTCGCCGCCATCGACCGCGATGGTGCGGATCGAGAATTGGCCGTCGCGGCGGGCGGTGAAGGCGATGCGGGCGCCGTCCGGCGACCAGCCGTGCCACCATGACGGCGTCCGGCCGGTCACCCGGCGCGGCGCGCCGCCCCGTGCCGGCAGCACATAGATGCAGGATTCGCCGGATTCGCTCGTGTCACTGATGGCGATGGCGGCGCCGTCCGGCGAGAAGCCGTGATCGTTGTTGCAGCGGGTGGCAAAGCCGGTGTCGATGCGCTCCGGCGCGCCGCCGCCAGCCGGCAGCCGGTAGAGCAGCCCGCCGTCATTGTAGAGGAGGTGGTCGCCGTCGGGCGACCAGTTCGGCGCCTCGATATGCGCGTCGGTCTCGTAGACGCCGCACGCCCTGCCAATGGCCAGGTCGAATATCTCCAGCGAACTGCGCATGGTCAGTCCGCCGGCGCATAGTCGAAATGGGAGAAGTCGGCGGGCAGGCCCGAGCCGCTGGTATCGAACGCGATCATGCCGGCGAATGCGCCGGTGAACGAGCCGTGCTCGCCGCGCCCGCCTTCGTCCGAGATGACGCTGGCATCGAGCACCGGCCCGACCGCACGCCATTCTTCGTCGCGGCCGAGGCGGTAGAAGAACTGCAGCCTGGCGAGATCGACGGTCATCGCCAGCCCGACGGCACCGTCGCCCGGCAGCGCCACCGGCTCGGCGAGCGGAAAGCCGAGCCGGCCGTCCGGCCAGTCGCCGGGACAGCTCAGTATGGTGAGCGCTCGCCCCAGGCGCTCGTGCCAGGTCACGCCCACGAGGTGGAACTTGTGCCGGTTGTAGTAGTGCGTCAGCCCCGCCACCTGCTGGAAGGTGGTCGGCAGGAAGACCAGCTCGGTAGCGGCGCGGAAGCTGAAATGCTCCTGACGGCGCGCCACCAGCGCCTGCTCGAACCAGCTTCCGATCGACTCGCGTCCGAACAGGCGCAGGTGCGATCCGGTGAGTTCGAACAGCCGTTGCGGGAACGGTGAGCGCGGCCACTGGAACTCGATCGGCAGTTCGGCACCGTCGAAGCGCCGTGCAATCAAGGGTGCGGCCGCCGGCCGCGGGTCTCCCGCCGGCGCCGGCACCTCGACGGCCGGTACCTGGCCGCCATGCGCCAGATAGAGCCAGTCATCGTCGCCCCAGACGCATTTCTGGATCGCCGTCTCGCGCCCCAGTGGCGAGCGCCTGGTGCCGGGCAGCGGTCGCGAGCACAGATGCGTGTGGTAGACCTGGCCGTCCGCCGTCTCGACGATCTGGCCGTGGCCGGCCCGCTGCAAGGTGGCGTCCGGCGCATCCTTCGACGTGATCAGGAAGGTGTTCGGATGCAGCTCGTAGGGGCCGGCGATATCCCTCGACCGGGCCATGGTCACCGCATGGCCGTAGCCGGTGCCGCCCTCGGCGACCGTCATGTAGTACCAGCCATTGCGCTTGTGGAGATGCGGGCCCTCGACCAGGCCATGCGGACTGCCCGCAAAGACATTGCGTACCGGCCCGACGAGTTCTCCCGCCTTCGGATCATATTCCTGCAGCAGAATGCCGGCGAAGGCCGGATGCTTGGGGCTGCCGCCGATCGATTCGGAACGGTGGTTCCACACCATGTTGAGGAACCATTTGCGTCCGTCATCATCGTGGAACAGCGACGGATCGAAGCCGGACGAGTTGACGCGGACGGGGTCCGACCACGGCCCCTCGATCGCCGGCGCCGTTACGATGTAGTTGTGCGTATCCTTGAAGTTGCCGTCGTAGCGCTTGACGTCGGTGTAGACGAGCCAGAACAGCCCGTCGGCCCACGACAGGCACGGCGCCCAGATGCCGCAGGAATCCGGATTGCCGCGCATGTCGAGCTGGCTGGCGCGGCTGAGCGGCCGGCACACCAGCCGCCAGTTGGCAAGGTCGCGCGAGTGGTGGATCTGGACGCCCGGATACCACTCGAAGGTCGAGGTGGCGATGTAGTAGTCATTGCCAACCCGGCAGATCGACGGGTCCGGATTGAAGCCGGGCAGGATCGGGTTGACGATCATCGCGTCGCCGCCCCCCTGGTCGTCTCCGACGAGCGGGCCCACAGGTTGATGTTCTCCTCGTCCGCATAGCGGTCGATCAGCGCCAGTTCCTCGGCGCTGAATTCCAGGTTGGCGACGGCGCCGACGCTGTCGACCACCTGTTCGGGCCGTGAGGCGCCGGTCAGCGCTGAGGTGATGGCGCCGTCGCGCAGCACCCAGGCGATCGCCATCTGGGCCAGCGTCTGGCCGCGCCCGCGGGCGATCTCGTTGAGCTTGCCGATGTTTTCGATCGCCCCTGGCGACAGAAAGCGCGGATTGAGCGATTTGCCCTGCGTTGCCCGGCTGCCCTGCGGGACGCCGCCCAGATATTTGTCGGTCAGCATGCCCTGCGCCAGCGGCGTGAAGGCGATGGCACCGATGCCGAGTTCCTTCAGCGTGTCCTTCAGCCCGTCCCGCTCGACCCAGCGGTTGATCATGTTGTAGCTCGGCTGGTGGATCAGGCAGGGCGTGCCGAGCTCGGCCAGAAGGGCGGCCGCCTCGCGCGTGCGCTGCGAATTGTAGGAGGAGATGCCGACATAGAGGGCCTTCCCCGAGCGCGCGATCTGGTCGAGCGCGCCCATGGTCTCCTCGAGCGGCGTATCCGGGTCGAAGCGGTGGGAATAGAAGATGTCGACATAGTCGAGGCCCAACCGCTTCAGGCTCTGGTCGCAGCTGGCGATGAGGTATTTGCGGCTGCCCCATTCGCCATACGGCCCCGGCCACATCAGGTAGCCGGCCTTCGACGAGACGATCAATTCGTCGCGGTGAGCGCTCAAGTCGGTGCGCAGGATCTCGCCGAATGCCTCCTCGGCGGCACCCGGCGGCGGGCCGTAATTGTTGGCGAGGTCGAAATGCGTGATTCCGAGGTCGAAGGCGGTGCGGCAGATCGCCCGCCTGGTGTCGTGCGGCGTGTCGGCGCCGAAATTGTGCCAGAGCCCGAGCGAGACCGCCGGCAGCATAAGCCCCGAGCGGCCGCAGCGCCGGTAGACCATGCCGTCGTAGCGCTCCGCCCTCGGCTGATACATGCTAGCGGCCCTTCGCCGCCGTCCGCGTCCGCTTCGCGCGCGGCTTTGCCTTGCCGGCCGGCGGGCGCAGCAGCGCCTTCGCCGCGCGGATCGTCAGCGGCGCCGGCCGCTGGCAGGTCGTCGACACTGTGACCCATTTGCCGGTCTCGCCGGCCTTGAGGATCGATGTCATCACGTCGACGGCATGGAGCGCGAGTTCGAGCGAGCAGCGGTGCGGCCGGCCCTCGCCGATCGCCTGCGCCATGTCGGCGAGCCCGGCGGTGCGGTAGTTGGCGACCATGCCGAGCGGGTGCTTCTCGTTGGCGACCAGGAACGGGTGGGCGAAGGCGGGCAGCCGGGCGACCGGACTGGCCGCCTTGGTCAGCCGCACGGTGCCACCGAAGAAGTTGGGATCGGGCACGTGGAGGGTGCCCTCCTCGCCGTAGAGTTCCATGTTGGTGTGGCCGTGGCTCCAGACGTCCCAGCTCGTCGCCAGGATCACGGTGGCGCCGCTTTCGAATTCGAGCAGCGCCTGGATCGTGGTCGGCGTCTCGACCTTGATCTTCTGGCCGTGGCGCGGCTGCGAGGTGATGGTGCGGATCGGCGACGGCGTGCTGGCGATCGCCGCGACCCGGCGCACTGGGCCGATCAGCTGGATCAGGTTGGTGACGTAGTAGGGTCCGATATCGAGCACCGGCCCCGCGCCCGGCTTGAAAAAGAAGTCGGGGTTGGGGTGCCAGTGCTCCATGCCGTGGCTCATCACGAAGGCGGTGCCGCTGGTGATCCGGCCGACGGCGCCGCTGTCGATCAGGTGGCGGGCGAATTGATGCGCCCCGCCGAGGAACGTGTCGGGTGCCGAGCCGACCCGCAGCCCCTTGCGCGCCGCCCGCCGGGCGAGGTCCTGCCCGTCCTTCAGCGACAGCACGAACGGCTTCTCCGAATAGACGTGCTTGCCGGCGTCGAGCGCCCGCCTCGAAACCTCGTAATGGGCGGCGGGGATCGTCAGATTGACGACAATGTCGACGTCGTCGGCGGCGAGCAGTTGGTCGACAGCCAGCGCCCTGATGCCGAACTCCGCCGCCCGTGCCCGGGCCGCTTTCATGTCGACGTCGGCGCAGGCGCGCACCTCGATCGCCCTGAACAGCGGCGCCAGGCGCATATAGGCCGCCGAGATGTTGCCGCAGCCGATGATTCCCACACCCAGTGTCTTGGCCATATGTCTCTCTCAGAATGTCCGGACCGACTCGATCGAGCGCGCGGCGAAGCGGCGGTGGTCGTTCGGCTTGTCGTGTTCCATGATGAAGAACCGGCACGCGGTCGCCTTGAGCGCCCGCCAGATGCCCGTCCAGTCGATCGTGCCGTGACCGACATCGGCCCAGCCGTCCTCGTCGAGGCACTGGCCGGGCGGCGCGATGTCCTTGACATGGGCGGCGCTTATGCGCTCGCCATGGCGGGCGATCCAGTCGAATGGATCGGCGCCGCCGCGCACGATCCAGGCGATGTCGGCTTCCCAGGACAATTCGGGCCCGCCGGCCAGGATTTCCGCCATGGGAACAGCCCCGTCGCGCTGGACGCGGAACTCGAAATCGTGATTGTGCCAGCCGAAGGTCAGCCCGGCCGCCCGGAACGGCGCCCCGGCTTGCTGCAGCCGCCGGCCGAACGCGCGCCAGCCGGCGGCGTCTGTCGGCCGCAGGTCGGGACCGATGTGCGGGCAATAGACGGCCCGCATGCCCACCGCCTTGATCACGGCCATGGCCTTGTCCGGCTCCTTCTCCAGCATATCGAGGCTGAAATGGCCCGACGGCATCGCCAGACCGGCCTCGCGCAGCGCCGCCGCCAGCCCGGCCGGATCGCCGTAGAGTCCGCCATAGCCCTCGACCTGGCTGTAGCCGAGACCTTTCAGCATGCTCAGTGTCTCGGAAAGCGGCGGGAAATTGCGCGATGAATAGAGCTGGTAGGAGATCTCGGTCATGGCTGCTCCGGTGGCAATGAGGATCGGGTGGGCGGCGTCACTCACAGCCGCAATTCGGTCTCGCCGTCGAAGATCGAGGCGCGGCTCGGATCGAAGCCGATCAGCTCGCGCTGGCCTTCCTTCAGCGGCAGCTGTCCGTCGACGCGGAAGCGGAAATCCTGGCCGGCCAGCCTCGTCCATACCAGCGTGTCAGAGCCCATCGGCTCGACCACCTCGGCCTCGACCTCCATATGGAACGGCAGGGAAGCGGCCTGTTCGCCGACGACGATGTGCTCCGGCCGGATGCCGAAGCTGACCGGCCCCTCGTTGATGCCGTTGCCGGTGAACTGGTAGCGCTCGAGCGGCACCATGATGCCGTCGGCCGTGAACGCTGGCCGGCTCCTGGTCGAAATGTCGCCCTGCAGGAAATTGATCGAGGGAGACCCGATGAAATCGGCCACATATTTGTTGACCGGCCTGGCATAGATGGTGTGCGGATCGGCAAGCTGCAGGATGGCGCCGCCGCGCATGATGGCGATGCGGTCGGCCAGCGTCATCGCCTCGATCTGGTCGTGGGTGACGTAGATCATCGTGTTTTTCAGGCGCTGGTGCAGGCGCTTGATCTCGATCCTGAGATCGGCCCTGAGCTTGGCGTCGAGGTTCGACAGCGGCTCGTCGAACAGGAACACCTCGACGTCGCGCACCAGCGCCCGTCCGATCGCCACGCGCTGGCGCTGGCCGCCGGAGAGCTGCAACGGCTTGCGGTCGAGCAGCGCCTCGATCTGCAGGATTTCGGCCGCGCGTGCCACGCGCCGGTCGATCTCCTCCTTGGGCACGCGCGCGTTCTTCAGCCCGAACGACAGGTTGCCGCGCACATTCATCTGCGGATAGAGCGCGTAGGACTGGAACACCATGCCGATGCCGCGATCCTTCGGCTCGTCCCAGGTGACGTTTCGGCCATTGATGAAGATCTGGCCGTCGGAGATGTCGAGCAGGCCGGCGATGCAGTTGAGCAGCGTCGACTTCCCGCACCCCGACGAGCCGAGCAGCACCAGGAACTCGCCCTGCGCCACGTCAAGGTTCAGTTCGTGCAGGACCTGGACATCCCCGAAGCTGAGATCGAGATTCTTCACCGAAACGCTGAACATGTCACCCCTTCACCGCTCCGGCGGCGATGCCGCGTACGAACAGCTTGCCCGAGACGAAATAGACGACGAGCGGCACCAGCCCGGTAAGGATGGTCGCGGCCATGTTGACGTTGTATTCCTTCACGCCCTGCACCGAATTGACGATGTTGTTGAGCTGGACCGTCATCGGATAGGTGTCAGGCTTGGTGTAGACGACGCCGAACAGGAAGTCGTTCCAGATGCCGGTGACCTGCAGGATGATGGCGACGACGAAGATCGGCAGGCTCATCGGCATCATGATCTTGAAATAGATGGCCCAGAACCCGGCGCCGTCGACGCGTGCCGCCTTGAACAGTTCCTCGGGCACCGACGCGAAATAGTTGCGGAACAACAGCGTCAGGATCGGCATGCCGAAGATCGAATGGACGATCACCAGCCCGGTCAAGGTTCCGTAGACGCCCATCTCGCGCAGGATGATGACGATCGGATAGATCATCACCTGATAGGGGATGAAGGCACCGACGATCAGGATCGTGAAGAAGATGTTGGCTCCCTTGAAGCGCCAGTTGGCGAGCGCGTAGCCGTTGACCGAGGCGATGGCGATCGAAATGATCACGCTCGGCACGGTGATCCTGACCGAGTTCCAGAAGCCGCGCGACAGCCCGTCGCAATTGAGCCCGGTGCAGGCCGTGGCCCAGGCCTTCACCCACGGCTCGAAGGTGATTTCCAGGGGCGGCGAGAAAACGTTGCCCATGCGGATCTCGGGCATCCCCTTCAACGAGGTGACGACCATCACGTAGAGCGGCAAGAGGTAGTAGACCGACACGACGAACAGCGTGCCGTAGACGACGATGTTGCGCCGCGACAGCATCGGCCTCGGCCGCGCGCCACGCGCCTCGGCGCGGGAACCTGCCTTCGGCTGGCGGGCGAGAACGGCTTCAGCCACGTTTCGCCCTCCCGCCGAATTCCAGATAGGCCCACGGCACGACGACGATTGCGACGGTCAGCAGCATCATCGTCGAGGCGGCGAAGCCCTGGCCGAGATTCTGCGCCAGGAACATCGAGTCGTAGACATATTTGGCCGGCACTTCGGATGCGATGCCAGGGCCACCCGACGTCTGCGCGACGACCAGATCGTAGAGCCGCACGATGCCCGACGCGATAATGACGAGTGTCGTGATGAACACCGGCCGCATCATCGGGATGACGATGAACAGATAGGTCTTCCACATGGGAATGCCGTCGATGCGGGCGGCCTTCCAGATGTCCTCGTCGATGCCGCGCAACCCGGCGAGCATCAGGCACATGACGAGGCCGGTGCCCTGCCAGAGACCGGCGATCAGGATGCCGTAGATGACGATGCGCTGGTCATAGAGTGGGTTGAACGTGAAGCTCTCCCATCCGAGATTGCGCACGACCTGCTGCACGCCGAAGTCCGGATTGAGCATCCATTGCCAGACGAGGCCGGTGACGATGAAGGACAGCGCGAATGGATAGAGGATGATCGTGCGGAAGGTGTTCTCGAACCGGATCTTCTGATCCAGCAGCGCCGCAAGAATGAAGCCGATGATCACCGAGAAGACCAGCGACAGAATGCCGTAGATGAGCAGGTTCTCGATGGACACCAGCCATTTCGGCGTCGACCACAGCCGCTCGTACTGGTCGAGCCCGACGAACCGCAGCCGCGGCAGCAGTTTGGAGTTGGTGAATGAGTAGACGATGGTCCACGTGGTGCCGCCGACGAACACGACCAGCGCGGTGAAGATCATCGGGATCGACGCGATCTTCGCGTTGAGATTGCGGAACAGCTGGTTGGGCCGTCCGGCGGCCTTTGTTGCCATTGTCGTCGTCCAGCATCAACGAACGGTCCCTTGCCGCCGGGCCCTGCCGGACCCGGCGGAGGGAACCGCCACTGCGTTTGCTCAGTCGGCGCTGGCGATGATCTCGGCGTAGCGCTTCTGCGCTTCCTCCGGCGTCATCGACGGCGTCTTGAAGAACTCGACGAACAGGTCGTTGAGCTGGGTGTTGGTGTCCTCGGTGTTGAGCCGCGGCGGATCGGGCACGGTGTTGCCCTTCGCCAGGATCTCGAGGCCCTTCTTCATGCAGTCATTGGCGGCGTTGAGGTCGACATCGCCGCGCACCGGCACGGAGCCCTTCTTGAGGTTGAAATTGACCTGGGTGTCGGGCGCCAGCATCACCGAGGCGAGCGCGTCCTGCGCCGCGGTGACCTCGGGGTCCTTGGAGACCGGGAAGTAGAAGGCGTCGCCGCCCACCGAGATCAGCTCGTTGACGCCGAGGCCCGGCAGGCACGAATAGTCCTTGCCGGCGACCTGTCCGGCAACCTGGAACTCGCCCTGCGCCCAGTCGCCCATGATCTGGCCGCCGGCCTGGCCGGTGATGACCAGGTTGGTGGCCTGGTTCCAGTCCTGGACGTTCGATTTGGCCGCCATCTTGCGCGCGGCGTCGGCCGCCTGGAAGACCTTGGCCATCTCCGGCCCGGCGGCAACCTCCGCGTCCTTGTCCTGGTAGACCTTCAGATAGATGTCCTTGCCGGCGATGGCCGGGATCAGCACGTTGAAGGCGCCGCTGGTCTGCCAGGGCTGGCCGCCCATGGCGAGCGGGATCTTGCCGGCCTTCTCCAGCGCCGGAGCGGCGGCAACGAATTCGTCCCAGGTCTTCGGCACGGGCACGCCGGCGTCCTCGAAGGCCTTGTGGGAAAGCCACAGCCATTGCCAGGAATGGATGTTGATCGGCACGCAGTAGACCTTGCCGTCCACCGTGCAGCCGTCGAGCAGGCTCCTCGGCCGCACGATCTCCGCCCAGTTCTCCTTGGCGGCCAGCTCGGTGAAGTCGCGCATCAGCCCGGCCTCGACCAGTTCCTCGGCCTGGCGGCCGTGGTTGAACTGCGTGGCGCACATCGGGTCGCCGCCGGTGATGCGGCTGATGAATACCGGACGCGCCGTACCGCCGCCGCCGGCGATGGCACCGTCCAGCCATTTGTGGTTGGTCTTGCTCTCGAAGGCCTTGGCGAACTCGGCCACCGCGGCGGCCTCGCCGCCCGAGGTCCACCAGTGCGTGACCTCGCACTGCGCCGCCTGCGCGACGTTGGCGAAGGCCAGCAACGTCCCGCAAGCCAGAAAGGCTTTTAACGACTTCATCAGAACTCCTCCCTTGGTGTTCGGCGCGGGCGCTGCACAAGCGTCATGCCCGCGGAAATTCATCGACCTCCCAATCGATGAAATCGATTTCAAGCGCTTCTGCCGGAATCCCCGCGAATTGGTGGCGGCATTGCATCTGAAATCGATTACAGTTAGCCTGCCGGCTGTTGGAAACAGAGTCAAGCGGCATTTCCAGCGACATTTTAAACGATTGAAAATCAATGATTTGATGCGCATGGCCAAGACCGCCATTCCCAAGATCAAGGACGTTGCCCGCGTTGCCGGCGTCTCGGCGGCGACCGTCAGCCGTGTGCTCAACCATCCCGAGACGGTCGCCGAACCGACGCGGCAGGCGGTGCTGGAGGCGACCCGGCGGACCGGCTATCGCATCAATCTCGCCGCCCGCAACCTGCGCCGGCGGCGCACGGGCTCGATCGTCGTGCTCGTTCCCAATCTCGGCAACCCGTTCTTCTCGGCCATCCTGGCCGGCATCGAGATGACCTTTGCCAGGCACGGCCTCAACGTTGTCGTGTTCGACACCCAGCAGCCCGACGTCCCGCCTGAGCTCGTCTTGGAATACCTGCACAACAGCCGCTCCGACGGCATCATTTCGCTCGACGGCGGTATCCCGGAGACGCTGCTGAAGAACAGCGGCGCCCGCAGTTCGCTGCCGCCGATCATCTTCGCCTGTGAATGGGACGCCAATGGCGACTACCCGTCGGTCCGCGCCGACAACTTCGAAGGCGCGCGCATGGCCGTCCGTCACCTGGCCGCGCTCGGCCACCGCAAGATCGGCCACCTGCAGGGCCCGCCCGGCAACGTGCTGACCGAGGCGCGCCGGGCCGGCATGACGGCTGCCATCTGCGAACTGGGGCTGGAACTTCGCCGCGAATGGTTCCTCGGCGGCAGCTTCGCGCTCGAATCGGGTGCCCGCGCGGCCATCGAGTGGATCGATTTGAAGGAGCGTCCGAGCGCGCTGTTCTGCGCCAGCGACCAGATCGCCTTCGGCCTCATCTCCGAATTGCACCGCAACGGTGTCTATGTGCCGCGCGACCTGTCGGTCATCGGCTTCGATGACATCGACATCGCCAGCCGCTTCATCCCGCCCCTGACGACGATCCGCCAGCCGCGAACGCAGCTCGGCGCGGCCGCCGCCGAACTGCTGCTCGATCATATCGAGGGTCGCCGCGACACGGGCGAACCCGTCCGCGAGATCCTGCCCGTCGAACTGGTCGTGCGCGGCAGCACCGCCCAGTGGCCGCAATGAGCCGTTCGGTCAACGCCATGCCACCCGCCACGAGCGGCCCGCACTCGCAGGAGAAGACTGTGACCAGTTCACGCCCGCTTGCCGGCATCCTGCCGGCGGTCCCCACACCGGTCGACGCCGGCGGCGCCCCCGACGTAGGACGCTTCCTCGTCCACGCCCGCTGGGCGCTGGCGCAGGGCTGCCACGGCCTCAACGTGCTCGGCACCACCGGCGAGGCCAACTGCCTGTCGACCGGCCAGCGCAAGGCGGTGATGGAGGCGGCCGCGACGGCACTGGACGGCACCCCGCTGATGGTCGGAACCGGCACGCCGGACCTCTCCACCACGATCGAACTCACCCGCCACGCCTGCGCGCTCGGCTATGCAGGGGCGCTGGTGCTGCCGCCCTGGTACTACAAGAACGTCAGTGATGACGGCCTGTTTGCCTGGTACGAGCGCCTGATCGCCGGCACGGCCGACGCACCGATCCCGCTCTATTTCTACAACTTCCCGCATATGACCGGCGTGCCGCTGTCGCTACAACTCATGGGCAGGCTCAAGGCCGCGTTCCCGCGGCGCATCGCAGGCGTCAAGGACAGTTCCGGCGATTTCGCCCTGTCGGCCGCGCTCGTTGACATCGGTGATTTCGACGTCTTCCCGGGCAACGAGATGGCGCTCAGCGCTCAAGGCGCCCCCCGCTACGCCGGCTGCATTTCGGCCACCGTCAATGTCACCGCGCCGCTCGCGGTTCGCTTCTGGGCGAACCGTGACGACGCCCGGCTGCGCCGGCGCATCGACGAGACGCGCACGGCGCTGTCGGCGTTTCCGTTCGTGCCGGCGGTTAAATATCTGCTCTCCCGCATCCATGACGATCCGGAATTCGAGCGCGTGCTGGTGCCGCACCTGCCGCTCGACGCCGGGCGCAAGGCCCGGCTCGACGAACTCCGGCTCGACTGAACGCGCCGGCTCACGCGCCCCAGCGCAGCGCCGCCGTATGCACCGGCGCATCCCAGAGGCCGGTCATTTCCTCGTCGAGCCTGGTCAGCGTGATCGAGGCACCGGCCATGTCGAGCGAGGTGCAGAAATTGCCGACCAGCGAACGGACGACCTTGAGCCCGCGTTGGTCGCATTGCCGGACCGCCGCGTCGAACAGCAGGTAGAGTTCAAGAAGCGGCGTGGCGCCCATGCCGTTGACCAACAGCAGCACCGGCTGCCCGCGCTTCGGCGCGACCGACTCGCAGATGGTCTCGACCAGTTCGCCAGCGATCGCATCGGCCGCCATCATCGCCACCCGCCGGCGGCCCGGCTCGCCATGGATGCCGACGCCCAGTTCCAGTTCATCGTCGCCGATGTCGAAGGTGGGCCTGCCCGCCGCCGGCACGGTGCAGGAGGTGAGCGCCACGCCCATGCTGCCCGAGGCCGCGTTGACCTTCTGCCCGAGCGCCTGGCAGGCGGCCAGATCGTCGCCGCGCTCGGCCGCCGCCCCGACGATCTTTTCGACGACGACCGTCGCCGCGACGCCCCGCCTGCCCTGCGAGTGCAGCGAGCTCTCCACCGCGACATCGTCATTGGTCAGCACGGTCGCCGACCGGCCTGAATACATCTCGCCGGCCATCTCAAAATTCATCACGTCGCCGGAATAGTTCTTGACGATCCACAACACGCCGCCGCCTGCATCGACGGCTTCCGCCGCCGCCAGCATCTGGTCGGGCGTCGGCGAGGTGAACACCTCGCCTGGACAGGCCGCGTCCAGCATGCCATGGCCAACGAAACCGGCATGCATCGGCTCGTGCCCGGAGCCGCCGCCGGAAATCAGCGCCACCCTGCCGTCAGCCTTCCGCTTGCGGCGCATGACGAGCTTCGGTTCGGTCGAGACCTCGACCAGCTCGCGATGGGCCGCGCCGAAGCCGCGCAGGCTCTCGGCCAGCATGTCATCGACCCTGTTCATCAGCTTCTTCATTTCGTCCGTCCCCTCCCGTTCCTCCAGGCATGTTTGGCCACGCCGATCACACGGTCGGCGAATTCCCGGATGAGCACCTCGACCTCGCGTCTGAGGGCCGCGTCCTCGAAGTTCGGCAGCACGATCTTGATGACGTTGCGCTCGCCCTCGGCCAGTTCCTCGATCGAGCCCGCCTGCGCCGGATGCGCCTGCTTGTAGAGATCGAGGAAGCGCTGCTGCTCTTCCGGGGTGAAATGGCAGACCTGGAACAGGGTCGGGATGTGCTGGGCCGGCAGCGGTACCTTCAGCGCCGGATTGGTGATCTGCGAGATGAAGCTCGGATGGGTGCCGAACGCCGCCGCCAGCTTCTGGCGGATGCCCGACGGCCGTCGTTCGACCGCCTGGCGCAGAAAGGCCTTGTAGGCGACGAGCGGATCGACACGGTTCATGGCCGCGGTCCGCTGACGGCCCTTGCCACGGCCAGCTTGACCCGCCCGACGCTGGCCGGCGCCACCGACAGCGTGTCGAGGCCGGTGTCGAGCAGCGCGCCGGTCAGTTCCGGCCGCGAGGCCATGTCGCCGCACAGGCTGACCGGCACGCCGCGCCGGCGGCCGGCCGCGACGGTACGGCCGATCAGTTCGAGCACGGTCGGGTTGGGTTCGCGCGTCAGATGCGACAGGCCGGAAATGTCCCGCGCCACCGCCGTCACGTACTGGCCGAGATCGTTGGACCCGATCGAATAGAAGTCCGTCGCGAATTGTTCCGCCATCAGCGCCGCCGCCGGCACCTCGACCATCATGCCGAGCGGTGGCCGGGCGTGCGCGATGCCCTGCCGTTGCAGCTCGTCGACCGTCTCGTCGAGCAGACGCCGCGCCGCCTCCATCTCTTCGGGCACCGTCACCATCGGCACCATGATCCTCAGCGGGCCAGCGGCGGCCGCGCGCGCCAGCGCCTTGAGCTGGACGCGGAAGATATGCGGCCGCTTCAGCGACAGCCGCAGCCCGCGCGTTCCCAGAAACGGGTTCGATTCGCCGTCGATGGTGATGCCCGGCACCGGCTTGTCGCCGCCAGCGTCGAGCGTGCGGATGGTCACCGGGCGGCCGCCGGCCCAGGCCAGGATGCGGCCATAGACGGCAAGCTGCGTTGCCTCGTCCGGCGCGCCGTGGGCGAACAGGAATTCGGTCCGCGTCAGCCCGATGCCGTCGCAGATCGCCGGCGAAAGTCCGTCGAGGTCGCCCGGTGCGTTTACGTTGACGAGCACCTTGATCGACCGGCCATCGGCGGTGACCGCGGGCAGGCGCTCGACGGCGAGCGCCTCGGCGGCGATCCTTGCATCGGCCGCCCGGCTCGCCTCCAGCCCGGCCAGCGTCGCCGCGCCGGGGCACACGAACAGGACGCCGCCGGTGGCGTCGATGGCGATCGGTTCGCCGCATGCGGCGTCTGGCTCGGGTTGGACCTCGACCAGCATCGGCACGCCGCGCGAGCGGGCCAGGATCGACACATGGCTGGTCGCCGATCCGCCGGTCAGCACTGCCCCGCCCAGCCGCGACCAGTCGAGGCCGAGGAAAGTCGACGGCGTCAGATCGTCGGCGATCAGGATCGACCCGTCCGGGATCGTTGCCACCTCGTCGCTGCCGGCAATGGCGCGCAGCACGCGGTCGCGCACGTCGCGCAGGTCGGCGGCGCGCGCCGCCATGTGCTCGTCGTTGGCGGCGAGGTAGCCGTCGATCTCCTCGTCGAGGCGGGCAATCCACGCCTCGTCCGCCGCCACGCCGGCCGCGATGCGCTTACGCACGGGGTCGATGAGGTCGTCGTCATCGAGGAGCGCCAGCTGGAATTCGAGGATGTCGGCGCCGAGGCCGTCGGACGCCGCGCTCAGTTGCGTCAGTTGTTCGGCGGCCAGGCGCAGTCCGCGGTCGAACGCCGCCTGCTCGGCCTCGGGCGGGCCCGCCACCCTGGCAACCGCCCCGCCACCTTCGGCGAGCCGCCAGGCGCGCCCGACGGCGAAGCCCGGCGCCGCCGGGCGCCCGCGGAAGACGCGTTCATTCGGCTGCGACGTCATTGAAGTCCCGATTGACCAGATCACGCAGCGCCTCGGCCGCCGCCCGCGCGTCGTCGCCCGCCGCACGGATTTCGAGCACCGCGAGATAGGGCGCCTTCAGCCGCATCACCGAGCTCGGCGACTTGGCGTTGATCCATGCTTCGCTGCCCTCCTGGCGGACCTCGACGCGCGCGGCGAAGCGCTTGGCGAGCTTCGTCAGCTTGACCGCCGGCCGCGCATGCAGCCCCGTCTTGTCCTGGACGACGGCGCGGCAGGTCTCCCAGACCTCGCTCATGACTGGAACTCCTCTGCCGTTGCCCGCACGGTGTCAAGGTCGGAGCCGCCGGCGGCCTCCGTCGCCGCCATCACCGCCCCTTCGACGATCGGAGCGTTGCAGATGACGATCCGTTTCGCCCGCTCGCCGCCGATCATCTCGATGGCCATTTCCGAATTGGTCTCGGCGCCGCCCAGGTCGACGAGGACGGCCACGCCCCGATCGGACCATACGCTCTCGATGGTCTCGATGATCTTGCCCACGTCGGTTCCGAGGCCGCCTTCGGGGTTGCCGCCGCAGAAGCCGACGCGCACCTCCTCGCCGACCATCTGGCGCACCATGTCGGCCGCGCCGCGCGCGACATCCGGCGAATGCGAGACGATGACGATCGAAACGTTGCGGTTCATCGCGCCACCCCGTTCGCCTCGAGCACATCACAGACGGCGTGGATCAGCAGCGCCGTCGACCGCGCACCGGGGTCGAGGTGGCCGACCGAGCGCTCGCCCAGGAAGGCGGCCCGCCCCTTGGTCGCGCGCATGCCGCGAGTGGCCGCCAGCGCCGCGTCGGCCGCCGCCCGGACGCCGCCAAGGTCACTGCCGGCGGCGATTGCCGCGTGAACCGGAATCATCACGTCGAGCATGGTCTTGGCTCCCGCCTCCGACTTGCCGCGCGCCTTGACGGCGGAGATGCCGGCGGCGAGCATCCCGGCCAATTCGTCGCGGCTGGCGGGCGCTGCCGCGCTGGCCTTTCCCATCTCCATCAGCGCCGATCCGTAGAGCGGGCCGGAGGCGCCGCCGACTTTCATCACCAGTGTCATGCCCGCCTTGCGCAGCGCCTCGCCGAACGGCAGCGCGGCGATCGCGTCGGTCTGCTCGCCGATGGCATTGAAGCCGCGGCTCATGTTGATGCCGTGGTCGCCGTCGCCGATCGCCTGGTCGAGCGCCGTCAGTTCGTCGGCATGGGCGATGATCGTCGCGCGCATGCGCTCGGCAAGGCTGCGCATCAATGCTTGCGCGCTCATCCCGTCCTCCTCGGCTGGCGCCGCTCGCCGGCGCGCGGCGCCGCCGGCGCGAACGGCTGTTGCGGGCATCTGCGGCTGGTCATGGCATGCTTCCTGATCTGCGTATCCGCCGGCCGTCGCCGTCGAAGAACAGCGGCGCGACGGCGGCGATCGGCACTTCCTCGCCGGGCTGCATGCGCGTGTGTGGATCGGTCAGCGTCACCAGGCTGGCGCCGTTGACCAACAGGTGCATGCGCGTCTGGTCGCCCATGTGTTCGATGCGCCCAACCCTGGCCTTGACCGGGTTGGGCGCATTCCCGCCGACTTCGATGTGCTCCGGGCGCAGGCCGATGAGGCTCGCGCCCGGCGGGAGGTCGAGCGCCGGGAAGAGATGGCTTGGCGCGACATTGATGCGCGGCTGGCCGAGCCGCGTTGCCACATAGACGCTGTCCGGGTCCTCGTAGACCTCGCGCGGGCTGCCGAACTGCACCAGCGCCCCCTCGCGCAGCACGCCGACATGGGTGGCCATCGTCATCGCCTCGATCTGATCGTGCGTGACATAGAGCATGGTGGCGCCCAGCTCGGCCTGGATGCGCTTCAATTCGATGCGCAGCTCGGCGCGCAGCTTGGCGTCGAGCGAGGACAGCGGTTCGTCCATCAGGTAGACGGCCGGCCGCCGCACCAGCGCCCGCCCGATCGACACACGCTGCATCTCGCCGCCCGACAGTTGCGTCGCCCGGTTATCGAGCTTGTGCGAGATGTGCAGCATCTCGGCCACTTCCCCGACCACGCGGTCGATTTCGCCGGCGCCGAGGCGGCGCAGCGGCGACCGCAGCGGGAAGGCGAGGTTGTCGCGCACGCTCAGATGCGGATAGAGCGAATATTGCTGGAATACCATGGCGACGTCGCGCCGGGCGGGCGGCCAGTCCGACACGTCGTGGCCGGCGATGCGGATGCGGCCGGCATCGGCCCGTTCGAGCCCGGCCACCAGCCGCAGCGTGGTAGTCTTGCCCGCGCCCGTCGGCCCGAGCAAAACGACGAAGGAGCCGTCGGGCACGGTCAGGCTGACGCCGTCGACCGCCGTGACCTTGCCGAACCGCCTGGTGACCGCTTCCAGCCTGACCTCAGCCACGGAACGCCCCCTCATTGGCGGCCGTGACCAGCGCCCGGCCGCTGCCGGCATCGAACAGCGACAGCGTGGCCGTGCTGAACTCCAGCCCGACCGTTTCGCCGATGATCGCGTGCTGGCTGGCCGGGATGCGCGCCTTGACGGTACCGTTGTCGCATTGCAGCGTGACGATCTGGGTCGTCCCCAGATATTCGGTGGCGTCGACGCAGCCGCGATAGGCGCCGCCGTCGCTGAGCCGGACATGTTCGGGCCGCACGCCGAGCGCGATCTCGCGGCCGGCCGCCTCCTGGCGCAGTTCGGGCACCGCGATGTCGACCCCCGACAGGTGCACCGATGTCGCCCCCCGCTCGAAGGTACCGGTGAAGCGGAGGAAGTTCA
Organism: Alphaproteobacteria bacterium; assembly: GCA_016861165.1. Lineage (GTDB taxonomy): Bacteria > Pseudomonadota > Alphaproteobacteria > Rhizobiales > Rhizobiaceae > BOKV01. Next base: position 96,429 of record BOKV01000014.1, read on the forward strand.
TCGGCGGCGAACCGATGAAATCGGCGACGAACATGGTGGCCGGGTGGTCGTAGATTTCCTGCGGCGTGCCGAACTGCTCGACCACGCCGTGGTTCATCACCACGATCTTGTCACCCATCTGCATCGCCTCGAGCTGGTCGTGGGTGACGTAGACGGTGGTGGCGTTCATCCGGTTGTGCAGCGCCCGTAGTTCCTCCGCCATATGCTCGCGGAACTCGGCATCGAGCGCGCCGAGCGGCTCGTCCATCAGGAACGCCTTGGGCTCGCGAACGATGGCGCGGCCGAGCGCGACGCGCTGGCGGTCGCCGCCCGACAGCCTGCCGACGCCGCTGTCGAGGATCGAGACAATACCGAGGATGCGGGCGACCTCATCGACGCGGCGCCGGATGTCGGCTCGCGCCATGCCCTGGTTCTTGAGCGGATAGGCGAGATTCTGGCGCACGTTCATGTGCGGATAGAGCGCGAACATCTGGAAGACGAAGGCGATGTCGCGGCGCGAGGCCGGCACCTGGGCGACGTTTTCGCCGTCGAGCAGGATGTCGCCCGCCGTCGGCAGTTCCAGCCCGGCGATCATCCTGAGCGTCGTCGTCTTGCCGCAGCCGGACGGTCCCAGCAGCATGAAGAATTCGCCGTCGCCGATGGTGAACGACGATTCGCGCACGGCGACGAAGCTGCCGAATTCCTTGCGCAGGTTGCGGATCACGATCTCGGCCATCGCGCTAATCCGGGAAATGGCTGACGATCATGAACATCACCGTGCCGGCGAGGATGACGATCAGCGACCAGGAGAATAGCTGCAGGGCAAAGGGCTGCATCAGCATGACCACGCCAAGGCCGATCAGGATGCTCGCGACCATTTCCCAGGGGCCGCGGCGCAGCCGCGCCAGGTTTTCGAGGAACTCCGTCATTTGCGCACCGCCCCGAAGGTGATGCCGCGCAGCAGGTGCTTGCGGAGCAGGATGGTGAAGACCAGCACCGGCAGCAGGAACAGCGTGGCGCCGGCGGCGACGGCCGGCCAGTCGAGGCCACCCTCGCCGATGATCGTCGGGATGAAGGGCGGCGCCGTCTGCGCCGTGCCGGAGGTCAGCAGCAGCGCGAAGGCATATTCGTTCCAGGCGAAGATCAGGCAGAAGATCGCGGTCGAGGCGATGCCGGTCGCCGCCTGCGGCAGCACGACCTTGTAGAAGGCCTGCAGGCGCGTATAGCCGTCGATCAGCGCCGCCTCCTCGTATTCGATCGGGATTTCGTCGATGAAACCCTTCAGCAGCCACACCGCCAGCGAGATGTTGACGGCCGTGTAGAGCAGGATCATGCCGAGATGCGTGTCCGACAGGCCGAGGCTGCGGTACATGAGGAAGATCGGGATCGCCACCGCGATCGGCGGCATCATCCGCGTCGACAGGATGAAGAACATCAGGTCGTCCTTCAGCGGCACCTTGAAGCGGCTGAAGCCGTAGGCGGCCAGCGTGCCGAGAAAGACGGACAGGAAGGTCGACCCGAAGCCGATGATGACCGAGTTCTTGAAGCGCTCGCCGAATTTCGACGGTCCGGCGATCACCATCTCGCGCTTGCGAACGATTTCCTCGTACCAGGTCCTGGCCGGCCCGAGGCTGTCCAGATATTCGCGCGTCTGCCGGGAGCGCGTCGTGAACAGGTTCACGTAGCCCTCCAGCGTCGGCGTGAACACCACCTTGGGCGGGTAGGAGATCGAATCGGGCGGGCTCTTGAAGCCGGTCAGGAAGATCCAGGCGAGCGGCGCCATGGTGATCAGCGCATAGAGGATCACCAGGGTGCCGGCGATCCATTTCTGCCGGCGGCTCGGCTCGGTGATGGAATAGGCGCTCATCGGCTTTTGACCCGGTTCAGTGCCTTGACGTAGATGTTGGCGAGGCCGAACACCGTGACGAACAGGATGATGGCGAAGGCCGACGAATAGCCGGTGCGCCATTTCTCGAAGGCCTCGCGCTTGAGGTTGATCGAGGCCAGTTCCGTGGTCGAGCCCGGGCCGCCGGAGGTCAGCTCGACCACCAGGTCGAACATCTTGAAGTTCTCGATGCCGCGGAACAGTACGGCCAGCATCAGGAAGGGCAGCACCATCGGAATGGTGATGGTCCAGAACTGGCGCCATTTCGACGCGCGGTCGATCTCGGCCGCCTCGTAGATATAGCCGGGGATCGATCGCAGGCCCGCGAGGCAGATCAGCATGACGAAGGGCGTCCACATCCAGGTGTCGGCGATGACGATCGCCCACGGCGCCAGCCTCACCGAGCCGATCATCTGGAACGAGGCCGGGTCGACGCCGGTGAAGAAGGAGACGACATAGTTGAACAGCCCGATCTGCGGCTGGTAGAGGAACGTCCAGAAATTGCCGACGACCGCCGGCGACAGCATCATCGGCAGCACGATGACCGTCGTCCAGAAGGCATTGCCCCTGAAATTGCGGTTGATCAGCCAGGCCAGCGCAAAGCCGATCAGCACCTGGAAGAAGATCGTCCAGAAAAGGAAGTGGGCCGTCACTTGCATGTTGTGCCAGATGTCGGGATCGGTGAGGATGCGCTCGTAATTGCGCAGCCCGACATATTCCGAACCCAGCGTCAGCCGGTTGGCGCGGTAGTTGGTGAAGCTCAGATTGATCGTCCAGATCAGCGGGAAGATGTTGATCGCCAGGAGCAGCACGATGGTCGGCGCGATGAAGATCCAGGCGATCGCCCGGTCGCCGAGGCCGCCGACCCGGCCGGCAAGCGAATCCGGGGTCGCCCGAGCGATCCGCTCGAGTGGAGTGTCGTTGGTTGCCATGGCGAGGGGCCTTCCATCAGGAGCCCGCGCGCCAGGCGCGCGGGCAGGTCGTGGGCGGGACTACAGCTTGCCCTCGTCCTCGAAGACCTCGGTCCAGTCCTTGATCAGCAGGTCGAGCGCTTCCTGAGCGGTGCCGACGTCGGCGACGACATAGTCGTGCAGCCGCTTCTGCATGGCAAGCAGCAGTTCGGCATAGGCCGGCTCCTGCCAGAAGTCCTGGACGCTGTCCATGGCCTTCAGGAAGTCGGCGGCGAAGGGCTGGCTTTCGACGAAGCTCGGGTCCTTCAGCACGGCCAGGTGGCAGGAATAGCCGCCGAGCGACCACCACTTCTTCTGCACGTCCGGCTGGGCGAACCACTTGATGTAGGCGAGCGCGGCGTCCTTCTTGTCCGAATAGCTGACAACCGAAATGCCCTGGCCGCCGAGCATCGAGCCCTCGACGTTCTGCTTCGGATTGACGAAGAAGCCGATCCGGTCGCCGCCCACCTGCTCGTCCTTATAGAGGCCGGGGAAAAAGGCGAACCAGTTCATCGCCATCGCCACCTGGCCGGACTTGAAGGCGTCGAGGCTCTCCTGCATGTAGCTGTCGGTATAGCCGGGCGCCGTGCAGCACTTGTAGAGCTCCTTGTAGAACTCCAGCGCTTCGACGGCCTCGGCCGAATTGACCGCGCCCTGCATGTCATAGGTGCCCGGCGTGTTCTCGAACTTGGCGCCCCAGGCAAACAGCGTGCCGAGCACGCCCATGGTGATCCCTTCGGAGCCGCGCTCGGTGAAGATGTTGGCGCCGTAGACCGTCTTGCCGTCGATCTGCCGGCCCTGGAAGAACTCGGCGATGTCCTTCAGTTCCAGCTGCGTGGTCGGCGCGGCCAGGTCACGGCCATATTTGGCCTTGAACTCGGCCTGCAGCTCGGGCCGCGAGAACCAGTCCTTGCGGTAGAACCAGGCGTTGGCGTCGCCCATCGCTGGAAGCGCGTAATAGTTGGGCGTGCCCTTCGGCCAGGTCGAATAGGCATAGACGGTCGCCGGCGCGAAGTCGTCCATGCTGATGCCTTCCTTGTCGAAGAAGTCGTTCAGCTTGACGTAGTGGCCGTTCTCGGCGCCACCGCCGATCCACTGCGAATCGCCGATCATCAGGTCGCACAGCTTGCCGCCGGAATTGAGCTCGTTGAGCATGCGGTCGGCGAAGTTCGGCCACGGCACGAACTCGAACTTCATGCCGATTCCGGTCGCCGCGGTGAAGTCCTTGGAAAGCTCGACCAGCGCGTTGGCCGGGTCCCACGCGGCCCAGCACAGCGTGATATCCTCGGCAGCGGCATAGTTGGCGCCGGACAGCACGACAGCCGACGCCAGAAGGCATCTCTTAAGGGTCCTCATAACTCCTCCCAAATCCCCCGGCGGCAACCGCGAGGCCAGCGCCTGCGGTCCAGACGCTGCGAACGGCCGGTCACATCCGCAACTTTAGTTACTAAAGTAAGAAACTAAACTCTAGTCAAGCGAAAAATCCAAGGCCACCCTCCCGAGCGAACAATGTAATATAATACAATGTGTTATACGATGGGCGAGGCTACCATGTCGCTTGCACGACAAATCGGCGGCACCTTCCATTGAGTCTTTTTCAACGGCTGCGCGGCAGCGGGCGCTTCCACCGGACGCCCCGGCCGAGCCGCGTCTCGCGGAAGATGACGAACAGCCCGGAAGCGGCGATCAGCACGATGCCGAGCCAGGTGACCGCGTCCGGCCAGTCACCCCAGAACAGCATGCCATAGGTGACGGCGAGCGGCATCGCCACATATTCGAACGGCGCGATGAGGCCGGCCTCGCACGACCGGTAGGCCTGGCTGACCAGCCAGGCGCCGAAGGCGATCAGCACGCCGATGGCGATCAGCAGCGGCCAGTCGGCCGCCCGCGGCCACACCCACGCCCGCGTCAGGAATTCGAGGCTGGCGCTTTCCCAGCCCGAATGGCCGCCATCGCCGAAGACCAGCCCGATCGCGCCGCTGAACACGATGAACGAGGCGTTGATGTAGAACGCCATCGTCGAGGCCTTCTCGGCCATGCCGAGCCGGCGCGCCAGAATCTGCACGAGCGCATAGAAAAAGGCGGCGACCAGCGGCAGCAGCGCGGCCGCCTGGAAGGTGGCCAGGCCCGGCCGGATGACCACCACCACGCCCGCGAGCCCGACCAGCACGGCGGCGAGCCGCAGCGGCCCTACCCGCTCGCCGAGCGTACTCGCCGACAGCAGCGTGATGAACAGCGGCGCCACGAAATAGATCGCCGTCGCCTCGCCCAGCGGCAGCACCGCCAGGCCGGCGAAATAGGTCATGTTGGCGATGACCACCGCCATCGAGCGCGCCAAGTGCAGCCGCCAGCGCCTTGTCCTCAAGTTGGCATAGCCGCCTTCCAGCGGAACGAGGATCGCCAGCACCACCACGGTGGCGACGATTCCGCGGATGAAGGTGATCTGGTGCAGTGGATAGTCGCCGCTCAGCAGCTTGATCAGCACGTCGTTTGTGCAGAATATCGCCGCGGCTGCGGTGACGCAGGCGATGCCGATGGCGTTCGACCGGGCCCTGGCCGCGGCCGCGTCCTGTTCCAGGCCGCTGCCGGCCGGGTCTGCTTCGCTCATCCGGGGCCCATAGCACCGCCGCCCGGCGCCTCCAAGCGAATTGCGCCAACCAGTCCCGACGGCGATGCCCGGCGTCATGGCGGCCGGCGTCAACCTTGTCGCAGCGCCGAGCGGGCTGTAACACGGACGCCATGATTCCGGTGTTCGACGGCCACAACGACGTGCTGCTGCGCCTGTGGAAGCACGGCGACCGCGACGGATCGACCTTCCTGTCGGGCGAGGCCGAAGGCCGCGCGAGGGGGCATGTCGACCTGCCGCGGGCGCGCAAGGGTGGCCTCGCCGGTGGCTTCTTCGCGATTTTCGTGCCGCCGCAGGCGCCGCCACGCAGCCATCGCGAGGCGGCCGAACGCGGCTTCGCCGCCGAACCGCACGACCACGCCCTGAAGGTTGCCGGGGAGCAGGCTTCCATTCTTCTGCGTCTGGAGACCGCCGGCGCGTTGCGCATTGTCCGCTCGGCAAGAGACATCCGCCGTGCCCGCCGCGAGGGGGTGCTCGCTGCCATCTTCCACATGGAAGGCGCCGAGGCGATCGGCCCCGATCTTGCCGAACTCGACCTCTTTCATGCCGCCGGCCTGCGCTCGCTCGGGCCAGTATGGAGTCGGCCCACCATCTTCGGCCACGGCGTGCCGTTCCGCTTTCCCTCCTCACCCGACACCGGCCCGGGACTGACCGAGGCCGGCAGGCGGCTGGTGCGCCGCTGCAACGAACTGCGCATACTCGTCGACCTGTCGCATCTCAACGAGAAGGGTTTTCGCGACGTCGCCAGGATATCGGACGCGCCGCTGGTCGCCACCCATTCCAATGCCCATGCGCTGTGTGCGTCGTCGCGCAACCTGGCCGATCGCCAGTTGAAGGTCATCGCCGAATCGAGGGGCATCGTCGGGCTCAATTTCGCCGTCGCCTTCCTGCGGCCCGACGGCGCCCACCGCTCCGACACGCCGCTCGAGCTGATGGTCCGCCACCTGTCGCACCTGATCGACATGCTGGGCGAGGACGGCGTCGCGCTCGGTTCCGACTTCGACGGCGCTATGATCGCCCGCGACATCGGCGATGTCGCCGGCCTGCCCAACCTGGTCGAGGCCATGTTGAAGGCCGGCTTCGGCCGTTCCCTGGTTGCCAGGATCTGCCACGCCAACTGGGAAAACCTTCTCGCCCGCGTCTGGGGCGCCTGAGCTTGCCGCCCCGCACCGCAACCAACGGAGCAGTGCATGGAATTCGACTTCGATCGCCTCATCCATCGCCGCAACACGCATTCGGCCAAGTGGGACCGGATGGCCGCCGCCTGCGGCGTCGAGGAGGCAGACGCCATCCCGATGTGGGTCGCCGACATGGACTTCGCCGCGCCGCCGGCGGTGACCGCGGCACTGCGGGCGGAGGTCGAACGCGCCACCCATGGCTACTACAACGCCAACCGTTCGTGGCGTGAGGCCCAGTGCGACTGGCTGGAGCGTCGCCACGGCTGGCGGCCCGACCCCGACTGGCTGTCGACGACGCCGGGCATCGTCTCCGGCCTCGGCCTGATCCTGCAGGCGCTGACCGAGCCGGGCGACGAGGTGATCGTGTTCTCCCCCGTCTACCACGCCTTCCGCATCATCATCGAGGCCAATGGGCGCGTCATTCACAATGTCCCGATGATCGAGGAGCAGGGCCGTTACCGCATGGACCTCGACCGGCTGGCGCGCGCCTTTCCCGCCCGCGGCCGCATCGTCTTCTTCTGCTCGCCGCACAATCCCGGTGGCCGCGTCTGGCGGCGCGAGGAGATCAGGTCACTGGCCGATCTGTGCCGCGAGCGCGATCTGATCCTCGTCTCCGACGAGATCCACTGCGACCTGGTCTATGCCGGATCGACCCACCTGCCGACGGCCACCGTCGCACCCGACATCGTCGATCGCCTGATCACCTGCGTTGCCGCAACCAAGACCTTCAACCTTGCCGGCGCGCATGTCGGCGCGCTGATCACCGCCAACGCCGACATGCGAAAGAAGATCGACGCCCGCATCATGGCCGCCGGGCTCGCCTCCTACAACCTGTTCGGCATGATCGCCACCGAGGCAGCGTTGCGCGGCGGCGACAAATGGCTCGACGCGCTGCTGCCCTATCTGGCCGCCAACCGCGACCGCTTCGCCGACGGCATCGCGCGCGCCATTCCCGGCGCCCGAGCAATGGAGCTGGAGGCGACCTATCTGGCCTGGGTGGATTTCGCCGGGACCGGGCTGGAGCGCAATGACTTCATGCATCGCATCACGCAGCAGGCGCGGATCGGCGTCTCGCCTGGTCCGGCCTTCGGTCCCGGTGGCGAGCAGCGGGTGCGCTTCAACTTCGCCACGCAGCGCCACTGGCTCGACGCGGCGCTCGACAGGCTGGCGGAGGCTGTCGCC
>BOKV01000015.1 GCA_016861165.1 Alphaproteobacteria bacterium
TCATCGTCGGCGGCGCCGGCGGCGTCGCGCTGAGCTACCGCCTCGCCTATGGCGGGGCCGCCGCCCGGCGCGGCTGACCGGCGCCAGCCTGTCCGCCTCGCGTTGCCGCTCGGCGGGATGAGGCGCCAGGCGGGATGAGGCTCTATGCCCGCAGCACGCCGCCGGTCGACTTGCGCACGCTGTCGACGATCCTGGCCGACACCGCCTCGATCTCGGCCTCGGTCAGCGTGCGCTCGGTCGGTTGCAGCGTCACCTCGATCGCCACCGACTTCCTGCCCGGTCCGAGGGCGGCACCCTCGAACACGTCGAACACGGTGACGCCGGCGATCAGCCTGCGGTCGGCGCCGGCGGCCGCGCGCACCAGGCTGGCCGCGTCGGCGTCGCGGTCGAGCACGAAGGCGAAGTCGCGGGTAACCGCCTGATAGGGCGACACCTGCAGCCGCGGCTTGGTGCGGGTCGGCCGGGCGCGCGGCTCTGGAATGGCGTCGAGGAACACCTCGAAGCCGACCAGCGGGCCGCTGGCGTCGAGCGCCTCCAGCGTGGCAGGATGCAGCTCGCCGAAATGGGCGAGCACGGTCTGCGGCCCGAGCCTGATGGCGCCGGAGCGGCCCGGATGGTACCAGTGCGGCGCCTCGGCGGCGACCTGGACTCTGGCCGCGTCGAGGCCGCAGGCGGCCAGCACGGAGAGCGCGTCGGCCTTGGCGTCGAAGGCCTCGACCGGGCCGGCCGCGCCCTGCCAGTGGCGCCCGGCGCCGGCCGGCCGGGCGGTGGCCCGGCGCACGCCGCCGGCAACCCGCTTCTGGTCCTGCGGCCGGTCGCCGGCATAGACGTGGCTCACCTCGAACAGGGCGACGTCAGCCCTGCCGCGGTCGGCGTTGCGCTGGGCGGCGCTGATCAGGCCGGGCAGTAGCGACGGGCGCATGTCGCTCATCTCGGCGGCGATCGGGTTGGCGAGCCGCAGTTCCGGACTGCCGCCGCCGAAAGCGCCGGCGTGGCCGGCCGGAATGAACGACCAGGTGACCGCCTCCAGCATGCCGCGCGCGGCGAGCGCGCGGCGCGCGTTGCGGGTGCGCACCTGCGCCGTGGTGAGGATGCGGCCCTTGACCGCCGCGCCCGACGGCATCGGCTGCGGCGCGATCGCCTCGACGCCGTGGATGCGCATCACCTCCTCGACCAGATCGGCCTTGCCTTCGATGTCGGGCCGCCAGCTCGGCACGGTCACCCTCGCGGTCGCGCCGCGATCCTCGACAACGAAGCCGAGGCGCGACAGGATGGCGCGCGAGGCCTCGGCCGGCACGTCGAGCCCGGTGAGCCGCCTGACCTCGGACCAGGGGAAGTCGACGACCCTGTCCGGCTGCGGCACCTTGCCGGCCAGCACGATGGCGGAAGCCTCGCCGCCGCACAGATCGATGACCAGGCGGGTCGCCAGTTCGAGCCCCGGCAGGTTGAAGGCCGGATCGATGCCACGCTCGTTGCGGTAGCGCGCGTCGGTCGAGATGCCGAGCCTGCGGCCGGTCTGGGCGACGTTGAGCGGCTCCCACAGCGCCGCCTCGATCAGCACGTCGGTGGTCGCCTCCGAGCAGCCCGAATGTTCGCCGCCGATGACGCCGGCAAGCGATTCGACGCCATGATCGTCGGCGATGACGCACATCGACGTGTCGAGCGCATAGGTGCGCCCGTCGAGCGCCATGAGCGTCTCGCCGGGCCGGGCCCGGCGCACAACGAGGTCGCCCTTGACCCTGGCCGCGTCGAACACGTGCAGCGGCCGGTTGCGGTCGAAGGTCAGGAAATTGGTGATGTCGACCAGCGCGTTGATGGGCCTGAGCCCGATGGCGCGCAGCCGCCGCTGCAGCCATTGCGGCGACGGGCCGTTCCTCACCCCCCTGACCAGGCGCAGGCCGAAGGCGTGGCAGAGACTCTGGCTGTCGGCAAAGTCGAGCCTGACGTCGACGGGGCACGGAAAGGCGCCGGCAACCGGCTCGACCGGGCGCGGCCTGACCTGGCCCAACCCGGCGGCAGCGAGATCGCGGGCGATGCCGGCGACGCCGAGCGCGTCCGGCCGGTTGGGCGTGATGGCGATCTCGATGACCGGATCATCGAGCCCGGCATAGGCGGCGAACGAGGCGCCGACCGGCGCGTCGGCCGGCAGGTCGATGATGCCGGTATGGTCGTCGGAGAGCTCCAGCTCGCGCTCCGAGCACATCATGCCGCGCGATTCGACGCCGCGGATGGTGCCGACGGCGAGCGTGGTGTCGATGCCGGGGATGTAGGCGCCGGGCCGGGCGAAGGCGCCGACAAGGCCGGCGCGGGCATTGGGCGCGCCGCACACCACCTGCACGGGCGCGCCCTCGCCGGTGTCGACCATCAGCACCTTCAGCTTGTCGGCGTCGGGATGCCTTTCGGCGGTGACCACCCGGGCGACGACGAACGGGCTGAAGCGGGCGCGGTCGTCGACCGCCTCGACCTCGAGCCCGATCATGGTCAGCTTGTCGACGATCTCGGCGAGCGTGGCGTCGGTTTCCAGGTGTTCCTTGAGCCAGGACAGGGTGAATTTCATCGGGTCTTGTCTCTTCTTGCCTTTGGCAGGATGAGGTGTATCGCCAAGGTTCGGCAGTCCTTGTCGGTCGGTTTCATTCTTTCCAATTCGTCGATCGTCTCACGAGCCTGTTCGATGAGTTCTCTGGCGTCGTCCGAGGAGACGACGTCGGCCACCGGCGGCAGATAGTCGGCATCCTCGCGCGCCGCCTGAAGCTTCACAATGGTTGCGCCGATCCTGCTCAGCCTCACGCTATCCTTGATTGGCGTTTGAACGAAGGCATCCTTCCATGGCCCGTGGTTGAGCGCGCGGTAGACCCTCTTGTACCCATCGCTGTCGCGAGGGGCCGAGCGGGTCAGGTAGTCGGCACAGACTTTGGCCAGTGCATGAAACACCGCATGGTAGGCCGTGCTGACCGCTCGCCTCCTGAACGCCCGGCTGCGCTTTCCCTCCCGCAACAGCAGGTCCGCGGCGTCGAGCGGTCTGCGCGACAGCGTTGCTCCTGCCGATGACGGTCTCATTCCTCGTCCTCGTCAGCCTCCTGCGCGTCCGCTGCCGGCAGCCTGGTGCTGAGGAAAACGAAGCGGTCTTCACCCATTGCGCGCAAGGCCTGATGGATCTCGTCGTTCACGTCAATGAGCGCGCGCGGGGGTACCCGGCTCTCAACATGCGCCACCATCCGCAGAATGGCATCGCCGTCAAAGGTCTCGTCTTCGCGAACTTCAACGTCCTGAAATCGATATGCCTTGAACCGTTTCCCGAGGATGCCGAGCGCAATCTGGCGCACTTCCCCCTCGGTTTGGTAGGTCGCATGGAGGTTGCTCATCTCCTGCCTCCTTGGTCTGCTCATCCAACCTAGATATCACTACCGCCGATGCGATCAATCCGCCGACCGGGTTCGGGACTCTGCGGTTTCCGTTGTCTCGCGTGGCCGGGCGACGCTGGTGCCGTCGAAACGCGGCAGCCCGTCCGGCATGTGCAGGAAGGGCAGCTTCTCGGCGACATGGGCGTGCAGCGTCGGCCGGTAGTTCTGCGGCGCGTCCATGGCGCCGAGCAGGAAATAGACGCGGCCGCCGATACGCCGGTCGAAATAGGCGATGGGCGAGCCGCAGACGACGCAGAACGAGCGCGTCACCGGCCCGCTGACCCAGGTCGCCGGCCGCTCGCCGGTGAAGGACACCCGCTCGGTGGCGAAGCCGACGAAGGCGGTGACCGGCGCGCCGGTCGCGCGCCGGCAATCGGCGCAGTGGCAATAGCTCACATGCTCCGGATCGTCGTCGATGCTGAAGCGCACCGCGCCACAGCGGCAGCCGCCATGGTGGCGGTTGTCGGATTGGTCGACCGGCGTGGGACTCAAGCTGACGATCCCTTCTTTCTCATTCCCCCGCTCAGCCCCGCGAACAGGGTCGGCATGTCGAGCGGGCGGAAGCCGTAATGCGGGAGCCAGCGCCGGCTCACGCCGCATCCCTCGGCACCACTGCGTCGGGATATTTCCAGCCGCGCAGCATGCCGCGCACGGAAAGGTCCTCGTCGACGTCCGGCCAGTGCACGCCGTCCAGCATGAGTTCAACGTTGTTGCGTTGCGCCGGAGAGGCCGCAAGCAGGCGCGGGTACCACCACAGCGGTGTTACGAGCTCGCGACCGTCAGCCAGCTTCACATGCAGGTGCGACGGGTCGCACCAGACTTCGACCGGCCGTTCGTTATCGGGATACGGATCGGAAGAATTCATCCCATGCCTTCCTGATTTCATCCTTGTGTTCGGCAACAACGTCCAGAATACGGTTAATGTCGCCGGCTTTGAAGCCCTTCCGTTCGGCGATCGAAATCGGCTCCAGCCAGACTTTGGCCCTTCCGCCCTGCCCACGTCGCGTGAATGTGCGGTGGCTCGCTCATGTCAGACCCGAAGAAGTGGAACCTGATACCGAATTTGCGCAGGACGGTCGGCATCAACCGCTCAGCCCCGCGAACAGGGTCGGCATGTCGAGCGGGCGGAAGCCGTAATGCGAGAGCCAGCGCGCGTCGGCGTCGAAATAGTCGCGCAGGTCGGGCATGCCGTATTTGAGCGTGGCGATACGATCGATGCCCATGCCCCAGGCAAAGCCCTGGTATTCGTCGGGGTCGAGCCCGCCGAAGCGCAGCACGTTGGGGTGCACCATGCCGCAGCCGAGGATCTCCATCCAGTCGTTGCCCTCGCCGAAGCGCACCTCGCCCGGCCGCGAGCGGTCGCACTGGATGTCGACCTCGAGGCTCGGCTCGGTGAACGGGAAGAAGGACGGCCGGAAGCGCATGGCGACGTGGTCGACCTCGAAATAGGCGCGGCAGAACTCCTCCAGCACCCATTTCATGTTGGCGACATTGGCGGAACGGTCGACGACCAGGCCCTCGAGCTGATGGAACATCGGCGAGTGGGTGGCGTCGGAATCGCAGCGATAGGTCTTGCCCGGGATGACGATGCGGATCGGCGGCCTCTGCGCCTCCATGGTGCGGATCTGCACCGGCGAGGTGTGCGTCCGGAGCAGCATGCGGCTGCCGTCGGCCTTCTCGTTGAAGAAGAAGGTGTCGTGCATCTCGCGCGCCGGATGGCCTTCGGGGAAGTTCAGCGCGGTGAAGTTGTAGTAGTCGGTCTCGATGTCCGGCCCCTCGGCGATGGCGAAGCCGAGATCGGCGAAGATGGCGGTGATCTCGTCGATCACCTGGCTGATCGGGTGGATGCGCCCGACCTCGGCCGGCGAGGGGCGCACCGGCAGCGTCACGTCGACCTTCTCGTGCTTGAGCCGCTCGGCCAGTGCCCGGCCCCGCAGCACCTGGCGCCGGCCGGCCAGCGCCTCGCTCACCATGTCCTTGAGCCGGTTGAGGCGCGGGCCCATCGCCTTGCGCTCGTCCGGGCCCATCGCGCCGAGCTTCTTCATCTGCTCGGTGATCGAGCCCTTCTTGCCGAGCGCGGCGACGCGCACCGTCTCGAGCGCGGCCTCGTCGCCGGCCGCCTCGATCGCCGCCATGATCTGCTTCTCAAGCGTGTCGAGTGCCGACATCTCTCGCGAATATCCCCTGCTGAAGCAAAAACCCGCGCCAGCCTCTCCGGCCGGCGCGGGTCCTTGCGAATTCAATCGATCCGTTGCCCGGAAGCGCCAGCCTTAGCGGACGGCGGCCTCGAACGCGCCGGGCGTGGTGCCCTTCAGATAGGCGAGCGCGGCCTTGGCCTGTTCGCACAGCGCCGCAAACGCGGTCGGCTCGTGGATGGCAACGTCCGACAGCACCTTGCGGTCCACCGCGACGCCGGCCTTGGCGAGGCCGTCGATGAGGCGGGCATAGGTCAGTCCGTTGTCGCGCGCCGCCGCGTTGATGCGCTGCACCCACAGCGAGCGGAAGCTGCGCTTGCGGGCGCGGCGGTCGCGGGTGGCATACTGCATCGAGCGGTCGACGGCGGCCTTGGCCGCCCGGATGGTATTCTTGCGCCGGCCGTAGAAGCCCTTGGCCTTCTTCAGCACCTTCTTGTGCCTGGCGTGGGCGGTCACGCCCCTTTTCACGCGTGCCATGATCGTCTCTCCTTCACATCCGCCGCGCCGTTCAGCCGTAGGGCAGGAACTTCTTGATGATGCGCGCGTCCTGGTCGGACAGCACCGTGGTGCCGCGCGCCTTGCGGATGAACTTGTTGGAGCGCTTGATCATGCCGTGGCGCTTCCCGGCCTGCTGCACCGTCACCTTGCCGGTGGCGGTCAGCTTGAAGCGCTTCTTGACGCTCGACTTGGTCTTCATCTTGGGCATTTTGCGTGTCCTTGCTGGTTGCTGCCGGCCGTCCCGCCGGTGCACGCCTCCGAAGGGAGGCGCAAATCAAAAGGCACCGCCGACCGAGCGGTGCCGCGCTGTCGCTACCGCCATGGCATGCCCTGCCAGGCGGCGCGCGCGCGTTATACAGAGCCGGCGCGCCGCACGCAAGAGCGTGTCCGGTTCGTGTGTCGCTGGCACATGAGTTGTCCGGGTTAGGTAGCACACGAGTTGTCCGGTTTTTGTCTCCTGGAGGCGGCCGGTGGATGAACCGTGGCCGCGGGAGCGCGGGTCGGCGCCATGATGGCGATCACATTACGGCGAGCGCGGAATGAAACGGGTGACGCCGGCGTCCCCATGCATGGGGAAGCACTTCCGCTTTCCCCGATGCTTCGCAAAGGGAGACAATCTCGTGAAACGGTTCACACTCACCGCCGCCGCGTTCGTTGCCATGGCCACCGCCGGGCTGGCCGCGGCACCGACCACGGTCGCGACCGACAAGGGTGACGTCCTTGCCGGCTCAAACGGCATGACGCTCTACACGTTTGCCGCCGACGAGCCCGGCACGTCGAACTGCTACGACCAGTGCGCGCTCAACTGGCCGCCGATGCTGGCCGAGGAGGGCGACGACCCGCAGGCGCCATTCTCGCTGATCGACCGCAAGGACGGCACAAAACAGTGGGCCAAGGACGGCATGCCGCTCTATTATTGGGTCAAGGACGCCAAGCAGGGCGACACCACCGGCGACGGCGTCGGCGGCAAGTGGAACCTGGCTCGGCCCTGAACCGAGGGAGGCGGACGGGGCGGCGCAAGACGCCCCGTCCGGGCAGCCATGACGGATTTCGAGGAGAGAGTCGTCGCGCACCTGCCGGGGCTGCGCCGCTTTGCCCGCAGTCTGTGCCGCGATGCGCTGGAGGCCGAGGACCTGGTGCAGGACTGCGTGGCCAGGGCCTTCGCCGCGCGCCGCTCCTTTCGCGGCGACAATCTCAAGGCGTGGCTCGCCACCATCATGGTCAACCATTTCCGCGGCAATCTGCGCCGGGCGCGTTCGCGCCCGGTGATGCTGCCGATCGACGACTGGCAGGCGCGCCTGGCCGACGGCGGCCAGGGCGACCCGGTCGCGCAGAACCGGCTCAGCACGGCGATCGACCAGCTCGGCCCCGACCAGCGCGTCGTCCTGATGCTGGTCGTCGTCGAGGGCTATCGCTACGAGGAGGTCGCCCAGATCCTGTCCGTCCCGGTCGGCACCGTGATGTCGCGCCTGTCGCGGGCGCGCCGCCTGCTCGCCGAAATCCTGCGCGGCGACAACATCGTCGAGTTCCGGAGCAGGCGATGACGACACGCGAGCCGGACCCGGTTTCGGAGGACGAACTGCACGCCTTCGTCGACGGCGAGCTGGCGCCGGAGCGGGCGCGCGCGGTCGAGGCCTGGCTGGCGCGCAACCCCGAGGCGGCCGCCGCGGTCGCCGAATGGCGGAGCCAGAACGCGGCGCTGCGCCAGCTGTTTGCCGCCGAGCCCGCCCGCCGCGACGGCCTTGGCCCGGCCCCCCGGCGCGACTGGACCGCCCCGCCGAGCTCGCGCCTGCGCAACGTCGTCGCCGCGCTCGTGCTGGTGCTCGCCGGCGGCACGGCGGGCTGGTTCGCCAACGCCGCGCTGGCGCCGGTGCCGGCCGGCCTGGCCGAGACGCTGCCGCAGGCCTCGCGCGCCAACTACCTGGTCTATTCGGGCGAGGTGCGCCATCCCGTCGAGGTCGGCGCCGAGGAGGAGGACCATCTCGTCGGCTGGCTCGGCAAGCGCATCGGCCGCGAGCTGACCGCCCCGGACCTCGGCGCGCACGGCTTCAGCCTGGTCGGCGGCCGGCTCGTTCCCTTCGCCGGCAAGCCGGGGGCGATGCTGATGTACGAGAATGGCGACGGCGAACGCCTGACCGTGCTGATCGCCGCCAACGGCGCGCACAGCGGCACCAATTTCCGCTTCGAGCAGGCCGGCGGCGTCGGCACCTTCTACTGGATCGACGACGGCCACGGCTATGCCCTGTCGGGCGCGCTGTCACGCGACCGGCTGCTGCGCCTGGCCACTGCCATCCACCACCAGCAATAGACCTCGGGATTGGCGGCCCGTACAAGACCAGGCCCGCCGGAACGGTCGGTTCCGGCGGGCGCTCGCGGTCGTCGTCGGGGGGGCGGGATCAGCGCGTCGGCGCTACCACCATCATCATCTGGCGGCCTTCCATCCTCGGCTCGGATTCGACCTTGGAGATGGTGGCGATCTCGTCGCGGGCGCGCATCAGCACCTGGAGGCCGATCTCCTGATGGGCCATCTCGCGCCCGCGGAAGCGCATGGTGAGCTTCACCTTGTCGCCTTCCTCCAGGAACTTCTTCACCGACCGCATCTTGACCTCGTAGTCATGCGTGTCGATGTTGGGCCGCATCTTGATCTCCTTGACCTCCTGGGTCTTCTGCTTCTTGCGCTGCTCGGCGGCCTTCTTCTGGGTCTGGTACTTGTACTTGCCCAGGTCGAGCAGCTTGCAGATCGGGGGATCGTTGTTGGGTGCGATCTCGACGAGGTCGAGGCCCGCTTCCGCGGCGAGCGCGACGGCCTCGTCGGTGTTCAGGATTCCCCGGTTCTGGCCCTCGGCATCGATCAGCTGGACGCGGGGAACGCGGATTTCGTGGTTGGCTCGCGGCCCTTCCTTTACTGGCGCTGGCGCCCTATGCGGTCGGCGAATGGTCGTGTTCTCCTCAGATTGTTGACGTTCAACGCACAAATGCCGGCGATTCCCACGCCCCGCTGGCGGCGGGCAAATCCCGGCAGAGATTTCCATTAGCACGAATCGATCCTAGAATCATGCGGAAATCAACGGGGCCGCGCGCCGGCGCGGGGACGATACGCATGGACGTCGACCAGGTCATCGTGGGCGCCGGCGCCGGGGCGCGCCGCATCGCCGTGCGCCGCCGGGCGGGCGCGAGCCCTGGCTTCGTCTGGCTCGGCGGCTACCGCTCCGACATGGCCGGCACCAAGGCGCAGGCGCTCGATGCCTGGTGCGCCGGCCGCGGGCTGGCGTGCTGCCGGCACGACTATTCGGGCCACGGCCAGTCGGGCGGCGAATTCCGCGACGGCACCATCTCGCGCTGGCTGGAGGAAAGCCTCGCCGTCTTCGACGCCTTCACCTCCGGGCCGCAGGTCCTGGTCGGGTCGTCGATGGGCGCCTGGATCGCGCTCAGGATGGCCGGCGAACTGGCCCGGCGCGGCGAGGCGGCGCGCCTCCACGCCATGCTGCTGATCGCGCCGGCCCCCGATTTCACCGAGGCGCTGATGTGGCCGAGCCTGAGCGAGGCGCAGAAGCGCCGGATCGAGCGCGACGGCTTCCTCGAAGCGCCGTCGCAATATTCCGACGAACCCAACCTCTACACGCGCGCGCTGTTCGAGGATGGCCGCGAGCACCTGGTGATGAGCGGGCCGATCGCCACCGGCTGCCCGGTCCACATCCTGCAGGGCATGGCCGACCCGGACGTGCCGTGGCGCCACGCAATGCGCCTTGCCGAACTGCTCGCCGGCGAAGCCGTGACGGTGACGCTGGTCAAGGATGGCGACCACCGCCTGTCGCGCCCGGCCGACATCGACCTGATGCTGCGGATCGCCGAGGGGCTGGCGGCGCGCTGAACGGGGCGACGAAAAGAGGACCGCCGGGAGAGGGTGCCAGCTCTCTCGTCGGCGGCGAGGGTCGGATCGATGATTTGCTGGCCGTGTGACGGGTCGAGCTAGAGTTGGATCGCCCTCGTCTTTCCCTTGAGGCCTGAACGGATACCCGCAGCTCGGCCTCAACCGCCGAACTTGTCGTCGAGGGCATAGCCGGCGCCGCGCACCGTGCGGATCGGGTCGCGCTCGCGCCCGCGGATGATCGCCTTGCGCAGCCGGCCGACATGGACATCGACGGTGCGCTCGTCGACATAGATGTCGCGGCCCCATACCCCGTCGAGCAATTGCTCGCGCGAGAACACGCGACCGGGAGAGCGCATGAGGAATTCGAGCAGGCGGAACTCGGTCGGGCCGAGCTTCAGCTCGCGCCCGTTGCGGTGGGCGCGGTGGGACTGGCGGTCAAGCTCGATGTCGCCGGCCTTCAGCAGGGCCGAGATCGACTCGGGATTGGTCCGACGCAGCATCGCCTTGACGCGCGCCATCAGCTCCGGCACCGAGAACGGCTTGGTGACATAGTCGTCGGCGCCCGTCGACAGGCCGCGCACGCGTTCCGATTCCTCGCCGCGCGCGGTCAGGATGATGATCGGCAGACGGCGCGTCTCCGCCCGCAGCCGCAGCCGCCGGCACAGCTCGATGCCGGAGAGGCCCGGCAGCATCCAGTCGAGGATGAGCAGGTCCGGCACCTGCTCGTACAGGCGCATCTCGGCGTCGTCGCCGCGCTCGATCGTCTCGACCTCGTAGCCTTCCGCGGCGAGGTTGTAGCGCAGCAGGATCGCCAGCGCCTCCTCGTCCTCGACCACCATGATCCGCGCGTTCATGGCCGCTCCTTTCCCGCTTGCCGTCCGGCTCAGCCGGCGCGCGTACCGTGCTGGGACAGGACGGCCTCGCCGGTGACCATGTAGATCACCGTCTCGGCGATGTTGGTGGCATGGTCGCCGATGCGCTCGATGTTCTTGGCGCAGAACAGCAGATGCGTGCAGAAGGTGATGTTGCGCGGGTCCTCCATCATGTAGGTCAGCAGTTCGCGAAACAGCGAGGTGTAGATCTGGTCGATGGCGTCGTCCTTCTCACAGACCTCGCGCGCCCTGGCGGCGTCCTTGTTGACATAGGCGTCGAGCACCTCCTTGAGCTGCTCGAGCGCCAGGCCGGTCAGATGCTCGAGCCCGCGAACGACCTTGCGCGGCCGCACGACGTCCTCGATGTCCTTGACCCGTCGCGCGATGTTCTTGCCCATGTCGCCGATGCGTTCCAGGTCGTTGCCCATGCGCATCGCACCGATGATCTCGCGCAGGTCCGTGGCCATCGGCTGGCGCCTGGCGATGAGCAGGATGACCCGTTCGTCGAGCTCATACTGGAGCTTGTCGAGGACGAGGTCCTCGGCGACGACGACCTCCGCCAGGGCGCGGTCGGCCTTGACCAGCGCGGCCACGGCGCGGGCGATCATGCTTTCGGCATGTCCACCCATCTCGACGACCTTGCGGGTGATCGACTTGAGGTCGTCGTCGAAGGCGGTGACGGTGTGTTCGACCATTTCTTCCTCGTGGATTGGCGTGGCCGCATCAGCCGTAGCGGCCGGTGATGTAGTCCTGCGTCCGGCGCTTGGTCGGATTGGTGAAGATCACGTCGGTGGCGCCGACCTCGACCAGATTGCCGAGGTGGAACATCGCCGTGCGCTGCGACACGCGGGCGGCCTGCTGCATTGAATGGGTGACGATGACGATCGTGTAGTTGGCCCGCAATTCGTCGATCAGCTCCTCGACCTTGGCGGTGGCGATCGGGTCGAGCGCCGAGCAGGGCTCGTCCATCAGGATCACCTCGGGGCAGACGGCGATGGCGCGGGCGATGCACAGGCGCTGCTGCTGGCCGCCGGAAAGGCCGGTGCCCGGCTCCATCAGGCGGTCCTTGACCTCATCGAACAGGCCCGCCCTCTGCAGGCTGGTCACCACCACCTCTTCGAGTTCGCCCTTGCTCCTGACGAGGCCGTGGATGCGCGGTCCGTAGGCGATATTCTCGAAAATGGACTTGGGGAACGGATTGGGCTTCTGGAACACCATGCCGACACGGGCGCGCAGTTCTACCACGTCAATGCTCGGATCGTAGACGTCCTGGCCGTCGAGCGTGATGGTTCCGCTCACCCGGCAGATGTCGATCGTGTCGTTCATCCGGTTGAGACAGCGCAGGAAGGTCGACTTGCCGCAACCCGACGGTCCGATCAGCGCGATGACCTGGTTGGCGTAGATGTCGAGATCGACATCGAACAATGCCTGCTTCTCGCCATAGAAGACCGAGACCTGCTCGCCGCGCATCTTGACCGGCGGGTCTGCCACGGCGGCCGTCACGGCGGCCTCGACTGCTGTGTCCGTCATCTTGTTCATCCCTGCTGCCTCTTGCCGGCCTCGTGCCGTCCGCCACCGGTGCGCGGTGCGGCCCCGAATCCTCTCCTTACCACCTGCGCTCGAAGCGATGCCTGAGCAGGATCGCCGCTGTGTTCATCACCACCAGGAAGCCGAGCAGCACCAGGATGGCGGCCGAGGTCCGCGCCACGAAGCCTCGCTCGGGGCTGTCGGCCCAGATGTAGATCTGCGTCGGCAGCGCCGTCGACGCCTCGAACAGCCCGCCGGGGTCGCTGGTGATGAAGGCGTTCATGCCGATGAGCAGCAGCGGCGCCGTCTCGCCGAGCGCTTGGGCGAGGCCGATGATCGTTCCGGTCAGGATGGTCGGCATGGCGAGCGGCAGGCTGTGGTGAAAGATCGTCTCGTGCTTGGAGGCGCCGATGCCGAACGCCGCCTCGCGGATCGCCGACGGCACTGACTTGAGTGCCGCCCGCGTCACGATGATGATGGTCGGCAGCGTCATCAGCGACAGCACCATGCCGCCGACCAGCGGCGCCGAGCGCGGCAGGCCGAACCAGCCGAGGAAGACGGCGAGGCCGAGCAGGCCGAACACCACCGACGGCACGGCGGCGAGGTTGTTGATGTTGATCTCGATCAGGTCGGTCACCCGGTTCTTCGGCGCGAATTCCTCCAGGTAGATGGCGGCGGCGATGCCGACCGGAAAGCTGATCAGGAAGCAGACAAGCAGCGCCCAGAACGAACCGGAGATCGCACCCTTCAGGCCGGCGAGCTCGGGAAAGCGGCTGTCGTTGCTGGTGAACAGGCCCCAGTTGAACGGCTGGCTGATAAGGCCCCTGGCGGCCAGCTGGTCGTAGAAGCCGATCTGCGCGTCATTGACGCGGCGACGGTCCTGCGGCAGGTCGCGGTCGATCTCGCCCTTGGCGAGCTGGTCGAGCGGATCCGACAGCGGGATCGCGAAAGTGGCCGGGCCATCGAGCAGGCGGGGGTCGGCAATCGCGCGGTCGCGGACGATATAGGGCGCCGACGAGGTGAAGACGTTGAAATAGTCGCGCTCCTCGGCTCGCGACAGCTCTGTTTCGCCGAGCTGGGCCCGCAGGCCGTCGCGCACGATGCCGCGCCAGTTCGCCTCCATCAGATTGGCCCGATCGATGTCGGCACGGCTGAGATCAAGTTCGACGGAGGCGACCGTCTGCACGAAGGCCTTGTAGCCGGAAACGATCAGGGTGCCGACGAGGATCGCCAGGAAGCCGAGGGCGAAGGCGACCGCCACCATGCCGTAGATCTGCAGCCGGCGGTCGGCGGCATAGCGCGCCCGCCGGCGGCGCTGCATCGCCTCGGAATGCCAGTCGACCGGAACCGGCAGCGCGGCGGCGGCGTCCATCAGTACTTCTCCCGATACTTGCGCACGGTGCGCAGCGCGATCAGGTTGAGCCCGAGCGTGATGCCGAACAGGAGCAGCCCGAGCGCGAAGGCGGCAAGCGTCTTGGGATTGTCGAACTCGGTGTCGCCGATCAACAGCGTCACGATCTGCACGGTGACCGTCGTCACCGATTCGAACGGGTTGAGCGTCATCTTGGCGATGAGCCCCGCCGCCATCACCACGATCATGGTTTCGCCGATGGCGCGGCTCAACGCCAGCAGGATGCCGCCGACTATGCCGGGCAGGGCGGCGGGCAGCAGCACCTTGCGGATGGTCTCACCCTTGGTCGCGCCGAGCGCGAAGGAGCCGTCGCGCATCGCCCGCGGCACTGCGGCGAAGGCGTCATCGGAAAGCGACGAGACGAACGGGATCAGCATCACGCCCATGACGCCGCCGGCGGCCAGCGCGCTGTTGGGCGCCGCGTCGATGCCGACGAACTGGCCGAACGTGCGCACCAGCGGCGCCACCGTCAGCACCGCGAAGAAGCCGTAGACGACGGTCGGAATGCCGGCCAGCACCTCCAGCATCGGCTTGACGACGGCCCTGAAGCGCTCGTCGGCGTATTCGGTCAGGTAGATCGCCGACAGGATGCCGACCGGCACGGCGACGATCATGGCGCAGGCCGCGACAACCGCCGTTCCCCACAGAACGGGAATGGCCCCGAACGCTCCCTGGCCGGCGACCTGGTCGGCGCGCAGCGCGATCTGCGGCTCCCAGCGCAGGCCGAACAGGAATTCCTGGGGCGGCACGAGCCGGAAGAACTGCCAGGATTCATAGAGGAGCGACAGCACGATGCCGAGCGTGGTCAGGATGGCGACCAGCGAGGAGAACATCATGAACCAGGTCACCGAGCGCTCGACGCTGTGGCGGGCGCGGAAGGTGGGCCTCATCGCGCGGAAGCCGAGGAAGGCACCGACTGTCGCGAGTGCCGCCGCGACGGCGACCATGGCCTGGCCGGCCAATGCCTGCAGCGATCTCAGGTGGTCGGCGGCGGCGACGATCGCCGGAGTCGGCTCCCTGAACAGGCTGCCCTGCGCCGTCTGCCGGATCTCGCTGATCAGCAGCGAGCGCTCGGCCGATGTCATGAGCTCGGCGCCGGGAAACGAGGCCAGCACGAGCTGGTGGATGACGGTGTTCTGGCCGAGCAGCCACAGGAGCAGGAAAACGAAGGCGGGGATGCCGGTCCAAACCGCCACGTTGAGACCGTGGTAGATCGGCCGGGAGTGGACCTTTTCGCCGGCCGGCGCCGTCAGGCGCCGCGCTCTCGCCGCGCCGGCAATGGCGACGACGAGGACTGCCGTCAGGAGCAGCAGAAACGTCCAGCCCACCATGGCCGATCCCCGAAAATCTACCTATTGTCAGCCGCCGGCCATAGTGGCCGGCGGCTGCTATCGTGAGCGACGGCTCAGCTGCCGAGCTTCTTGGCGCTCAGGACGGCGTCCTGCACTTCCTTGCGCTTGGCATCGCTGAGCGGCGTCAGGCCGCGTTCGGCCAGATAGCCGTCCAGACCCAGCGCATCCTCGGACATGTACTCCTCGATGAACTCCTTCAGGCCGGGGATCACGCCGCGGTGGGCGTTCTTGACATAGAAGAACAGCGGACGCGACACCGGATAGGAGCCCTCGGCGATCGTGTCGAACGAGGGCTCGACACCGGCGACCTTGATGCCCTTCAGCTTGTCGCTGTTCTCGTAGAGGAACGAGTAGCCGAAGATGCCGAGCGCATTGGCGTCGGCCTCGAGCCGCTGGACGATCAGGTTGTCGTTCTCGCCCGCCTCGATGAACGGGCCGTCCTGGCGCATGCGCGAGCACACCTCGTTCCACTTGTCGCCGTCGGCCTTCTTCAGGTCGGCCATGCCGGGCAGGTCGGCGCAGCCCTCATGCATGACGAGCTCGACGAAGGCGTCGCGGGTGCCCGACGTCGGCGGCGGGCCGAAGACGACGATGGCGATATCCGGCAGCGACGGATCGATGTCCGACCACTTCTTGTTCGGATTGGCGACGAAGGCGCCATTGCCGTCCGGCAGTTCCGCCGCCAGCGCCTTGAACAGCTGCTCCTTGGTCAGGTCCCAGTCGGCGTCGTTGGCGCGGGACAGGGCGATCGACAGGCCGTCATAGCCGATCAGCGCCTCGGAGATGTCGGTGACGCCATTGTCGGCGCACAGCTTCACCTCGGACTCCTTGATGGCGCGCGAGGCGCCGGTGATGTCGGCATGGTCCTCGCCGACGCCACCGCAGAACACCTTGAAGCCGCCGCCGGTGCCGGTCGATTCGACCACCGGGGCCGGCTTGCCGGTCTTGTTGGAGAATTCCTCCGACACCGCCTGCGTATAGGGGAACACGGTCGACGAGCCGACGATCTTGATCTGGTCGCGGGCCAGCGCCTGGCCGGCGGCGGCAATCATGAGCGCGCCGGCGGCGACGCCGGCATATCTGGTGAATTTCACGGGTTTTCTCCCTGTTCGCGTGAACGAGTGGTTCGCTGTATCGAGGGGGCGCTTAACATGTCTCGGTGCGCCGTTGGCGCCACCCCTGAACGAGGGCACCCTAGTGCCGCTGCGTCTTGTTTTTATGACAAAGCCGTATCGTCTTGATGACAGTCTAACACAATGAAAACATTGTGTTAATCACAACTGTCGAGAGGCACTGTCGTCGATCAGCGGCAGTCGGAAGCCGAAGGCGGCGCCTTCGCCCGGCGTCGAACTGACCGCCAGTTTCGAACCGTGCCGGTTGAGGATGTGCTTGACGATGGCAAGGCCGAGCCCGGTGCCCTGCTTCTCGCGGCTCGACGCAATGTCGACGCGGTAGAAGCGCTCGGTGAGCCGCGGCAGGTGCTCGGCGGCGATGCCGGGGCCAAAATCGCGCACGGTGACCTCGACCACCGCCGGCGCGCCGGACTGCCCCGCCGGCTCGACGACCTCTGCCGTTACCTCCACCCGGCCGCCGGACTGACCGTATTTGCAGGCGTTCTCGATCAGGTTCTCGGCGACCTGGATCAGTTCATCGCGCTCGCCGCGCACCGTCAGAGCCCGCTCGGGCACATTGAGCGCGATGGCGACGTTGAGGTCCTCGGCCATCGGTGCCAGCGTGTTGACGACATGGCGCAGCACACCGGCCAGATCGATGGCCTCCTGCGGGCGTACATGCCGCTTCATCTCGATGCGGCTCAACGACAGCAGGTCGTCGATCAGGCGCGACATGCGCTCCGCCTGCTGCAGCATCACCGCGAGGAAGCGGCGTGTCGCCTCTGGGTCGCCCGCGGCCGGTCCCTGGATCGTCTCGATGAAACCACGCAGGGAAGCGAGCGGTGTCCGCAACTCGTGGCTGGCATTGGCGACGAAGTCGGAGCGCATCTGCTCGGCCCGCTTGGCCTCGGTCAGGTCGACAAACGACAGGATGAAGAAGCGTGGCCGGTCGGCGCCGGGCGCTGGAATCGGCGACACCGAGGCCGCATACCAACGCTGACCGGGGACCCGCTCGTCATATTCGAGCGCCGCCCGCTCGCCCGTGGCGATGACGGCGTCGACCAGCCGCGTGATCTCCGGCCGCCGGAACTTGTAGCTCAGCGGGTCGCCCGCCCGCGCCGGACCGAAGGCCGCCTCGGCGCTGGCATTGGCATAGCGCAGGATCGCCTTGCCGTCGAAGATGTAGACGGGATAGCCGAGCGCGTCGGCCATCGCCTTGGTCGACGTGTCCGGCCAGGCGCCGTGCCGCGGCTCGCGCGCGCCGCGCGTGTCGGTCCCGGCAACGTGGCGCGGGGCGGCAAGTGCCACGGCCGCCACCACGGCGAAGCCGGCGACCGCCAGCCACAGCCGATCGGGCTCCAGATAGGCAAACAGCGCCAGCACGGCGGCACAGGTGGCCAAGGTCCAGCGCGCCCCCGAGCGCCGGTCCTCGTTCCTGGCATCGCGGTCATCCTGCGTCATTCGTCCGATCTCGCCGTCATGCGGCGGCCCGTGCTGCGGGTCGGCCCCTGCTTAGCACAGCCGCTCGCCGGCGTGACAGCCGGTCGGCGGCGGCCGCCGCTCGGCCGGCTGGCGCCGACACGGCCTTTCCTCGCGCCGGCGGCTGTACTAGCCTCGCCTCGACCGGCCGTCCGCCGGCCAGCCCCGTGCCCGAACCCGCAGCGAGCCATGTCCCGACTCTTCTCCATCGACGTTCCCGACGCGCCGGCCATCGAGGTCGAAATCGGCGGCAAGTCGCGCCGTTTCGATCTCGACGAGCCGCAACTGCCCGACTGGATCAGGAAGAACGCGCTTGCCAGCGGCAACTTTCCATATGAGCGCAAGATGGACGAGGCGGCCTACGAGTCCGAGTTGCGCGACCTGCAGATGGAACTGGTCAAGGTGCTCTACTGGTTGCAGCGCACCAGAGAGCGCGTCCTCCTCGTCTTCGAGGGCCGCGACGCAGCCGGCAAGGGCGGCACCATCGCCCGCTTCCGCGAGTTCCTCAATCCGCGCCACGCCCGCGCGGTGGCGCTGGCCAAGCCGTCCGACGTCGAGGCCGGGCAGTGGTACTTCCAGCGCTATGTCCACCACTTCCCGACCTCGGGCGAGTTCGTGTTCTTCGACCGCTCCTGGTACAACCGCGCCGGCGTCGAGCCGGTGATGGGCTTCTGCACACCGGAGCAGCACGAGGGATTCCTGAGCGAGGTGCCGCAGTTCGAGCGCCTGCTGGTCCGATCCGGCATCCGCTACTTCAAGTTCTGGCTCAATATCGGCCGCGAAATGCAGCTCAAACGCTTCCACGACCGCCGCCACGACCCGCTCAAGATCTGGAAGCTGTCGCCGATCGACATCAAGGCGTTGCAGAAATGGGACGACTATACGCGGATGCGCGACGTCATGTTCGCCCGAACCGACAGCGATCACGCGCCGTGGACCGTCATCCGCGCCAACGACAAGAACCGCGCCCGCCTCAACGCCATCCGGGTGGTGCTGAAGGCGATCGACTACGACGGCAAGGATGACAAGCGCATCGGCGCAATCGACGAGCGCATCGTGCGGCCGGCCCGCACCTTCGCCGACTGAGCCAGCCTATCTGGGCACCCGGAGCTGGACATACCGGATGTCGATCGGGTCACCCTGGCCGGTCTCGGATGCGATGTCGCTCACATCCGTGCTGATGGTCAGATAGGCCACCTCGCCGTCCGCAAGCTGGCGGGGAGTGTCGATCTCGAACAGGAACGGCTCCGCCTGGATGCCGGCCTTGAAGCGCTTGCGCCCACACACCGCCTCGCCGGCGAACTCGCAGTCGACCAGGAATTCCGCCGGCCCATTCGTTCCCGACTTGGCCATGATCTCGACCGTCGTCCGCTTGCCGGCGATCTGCTCCATCACGCCCCGGCTGAGCTGAAGCAGGATCGGCTCGGCTGGCACGTTGCGGTTGGCCTCGGGCCGCAGCGAAGTGAGCCGGATCATCTCCACGTTCGACTGGCTGACGATCTCGGCGGTGCCGCGGCCGGCCGTCTCGAGCGCGCTGGTGTCGGCCGCCGACAGCAGCGTGATGACGGTCGCATTCTGCTCGACGGGCTGCTCGGCGGACTGCTCGGCCGGCGTGGCCGGAGCGTTCCGCGTCGACGGGGGCGGTGCTTCGCCGGTCGAGGGACGCGACAGCCCGGTCAGCGTCACCACCAGCACATAGATCAGCCAGCCGACGACGGCCAGGATCACCGCCAGGGCGGCGAATGCGATGATGCGGCGCGTGCGACTCATCGTCTGGTCCAGCCCCGCCTCGTCGGCACCCCAGTCGCGGTCGAAGCGGTCGGCGTCGTGGCCGACACCGACGCCCGGGCCCGCTTCCGGGCCGATCGAAACGGCCGGATCGAACCGCGGATCGTAGTGCTCGGGCATCTGCGGCGAGGGCATCCGACGCTCGGCCGCATGCCGATCCATCGGCGGCTCGCCGCGAGGCGCCGGCGCGGCCTGCTCGAAGGGCGGCTCCGCGGGCGCCGGCGCCGGACCGCGCTCGCCCGTGGGCCGGCTTTCGGCGATCGGCCGGGGCGGCGACACCCGGCGATAGCCAGCCTCGATACGCTCGATGGCCTGTTCGAGCGCCATGCGTTGCCGGTTGATGATCTCCGGCGGCTGCACGCCGGCGCCGGCGATCATCTTGGCGAGCGCCCGCCGCGACGACTGGTAGATCTTCTCGCGGATGGCGGGGTCGGAATCGTCCTGCCGCGCCAGCGCCTGGCGGATGAGCCCCTCGAAATCAGCCAATTTTCCGACACTCCGCGGACCGGCGCCGGCGACCCGCGCAATGCTCCCCGATCTGTGCCGCCCGGTCACGCATCATCGCCTGCATCTTCGGCCGCCTGGCCGCTTCCGACGCTGGCGACCGCTCTGCCGACAACTTCCGATCCGACACCGGCCCATGTTGCCCCAGCAACTCAAATACCACGACGCCCGCCCCTGCAAGCCACCGGCTCGACTTTTCACCCAGGATATTGCACTGCCGATTGATCGCGGGAAAGCATCCCTTTAAGGATCACTCTTCCGTAAACGTAAGAGTGAGGACCCGAGTGCCGATTCCTGCTGTCCTTGACGGGAGGCTGACGATCCCCGTCGTGGCCGCGCCGCTGTTCATCATCTCCCATCCCGAACTGACGCTGGCCCAGTGCAAGGCCGGCGTGGTCGGCGCCTTCCCCGCACTCAATGCGCGGCCGGCCGAGCAGCTCGACGAATGGCTGGCGCGCCTCGGCGAGGAACTGGCCGCCCACGCCGCCACCCATCCCCGGGACAAGGTGGCGCCCTTCGCGGTCAATCAGATCGTGCACCGCTCGAACAACCGGCTGGAGCGGGACCTGGAACTCTGCGTCAAGCACAAGGTGCCGATCGTCATCACCTCGCTCGGCGCCGTGCCGGAGGTAAACGAGGCCATCCACGGCTATGGTGGCATCGTCCTGCACGACATCATCCACGACCGCCATGCGCGCAAGGCGATCGAGAAGGGCGCCGATGGCCTGATCGCGGTCGCGGCCGGCGCGGGCGGCCATGCCGGAACGCTTTCCCCCTTTGCCCTGGTGCAGGAGATCCGCCAGTGGTTCGACGGGCCGCTGCTGCTGTCGGGCGCCATCGCCAATGGCGGCGCCATCCTTGCCGCACAGGCCATGGGGGCCGATCTCGCCTATATCGGTTCCCCCTTCATCGCGACGCACGAGGCGCGCGCCGCCGACGCCTACAAGCAGGCGATCATTGCCGGGCGCGCCGCCGACATCGTCTACACCAGCCTGTTCACCGGCGTGCACGGCAACTATCTGCGCTCCTCGATCGTGGCCGCCGGCCTCGATCCGGACAACCTGCCGCAGGGCGACCCATCGATGATGAGTTTCGCCTCCGCCGGGTCGTCCCCGGTCAAGGCATGGCGTGACATCTGGGGAAGCGGCCAGGGCATCGGCGCCATCGACCGGGTGACCTCGACCGCCGAACTGGTCGGCCGCCTCGCCGGCGAATATGCCGCGGCCAAGGCCCGCCTGTGCGGATAGGCGGCCCGATTCGGCGCAATTGCGCGCCGGCCGAGCCTAGCGCAAAACTTGCCCCAGATGAATCGGGGCTTTGCTCTATCTGTTTGTTTTGTCGCATCATCTCGTCCGCCTCGCGCTGCCGCTCGGCGGGATGAAGCGCTAGACCGCCACCGCCTGTGCTGCGTTGAACCAGTTGAAATAGACCGGGTAGCCTTCGCCGGCCAGCAGCGACACCGTCTCGTAGAGCGGCAGTCCCATCACATTGGTGTAGGAGCCGACCAGCTTGACCACGAACGTGCCGGCCAGGCCCTGGATGGCATAGCCGCCCGCCTTGCCGCGCCATTCGCCGGAGGCCAGATAGGCCTCCATCTCCTCGTGCGATAGCCGCTTGAAGCGCACCCGCGTCTCGACCAGCCGGTTGCGGAAGGCGCCCTTCGGTGTCACCAGGGTGATGCCGGTATAGACCCGGTGCGAGCGGCCGGACAGCAGCCGCAGGCAGCTCGACGCCTGGTCGAGCATGTCTGCCTTGGGCAGCACCCGGCGCCCGAGCGCCACCACCGTGTCGGCCGCCAGAATGAAGCCGCCGCCGAGCTCCTGCGTGCGCTCGGCGTTCTTCAGCGCCAGCTCGGCCTTTTCTCGGGCAAGGCGCTTGGCCAGCGAGCGCGGCACTTCGCCCTTGCGCGGTGTCTCGTCGGCGTTGACGGGGGTCAGCAGGTCGGGCTCGATGCCGGCCTGCTGGAGGAGCTGGAGCCGGCGCGGCGAACCGGAGGCGAGTACCAGTTGCGGCCTGAGTGACATGAACCGGTATCCCGTCCCAGCATGCGCGGCTTACTTGAAGCGGTAGGTGATACGCCCCTTGGTGAGGTCGTATGGCGTCATCTCGACCAGAACCTTGTCGCCGGCCAGCACCCGGATGCGGTTCTTGCGCATGCGTCCGGCGGTATGCGCGATGATCTCATGGTCGTTCTCCAGCCGCACGCGAAAGGTTGCGTTGGGCAACAGTTCGGTGACGATGCCGGGAAACTCCAGAACTTCTTCCTTTGCCATTCGTCCTCTGCAATCTTCCGCAAAAGTCGCGGGAACCTATATCACGATCGCGCGCTTGTGAACCGCAAAGCGTTGCTCAGCGCGCCTTTTCGAGCGGTTGGCGCCGACCGCCGGCAAGGCGCTCGCGAATCCGGCGCTCCAGCGTGTCACGGACCTGGCGGTAGGCGGCGAGAATCTGGGCTCGGTTGCCGGCGACCACCGAGGGATCCATGATCGGCCAGTACTCGACCCGGACCGACTGGGCGCGCGTCAATTCCAGCGCCCGGTGGTGGGCCTCCGGCGACAGCGTCACCACCAGGTCGAAATAGCTGTCGGCCAGTTCGTCCAAGGTCGCCGGCTGGTGGCCGCCGATGGCGATGCCGAGTTCGGCCATCACCGCCTCGGTGAACGGGTCCGGATCGCCCGCCCGCGCACCCGCCGACTTGGCGTAGATGGCGTTGCCGAGGATATGGCGCGTCAAGTATTCGGCCATCGGCGAGCGGATGGCGTTCATGCCGCACACGAAGAGCACCGATGAGGGCGGCTGCTGCGGCCCGTTCTGCTCCGGTGCGGTCGGCGCGTTCATCAGCCCCGCCAGTGCAGGACGCAGATCAGCGTGAACAGTCTGCGGGCGGTGTCGAGATCGACCTCGATCTTGCCGGCGAGGCGCTCCATCAGCGTCTGCGAGCCCTCATTGTGCAGGCCGCGCCGGCCCATGTCGATCGCCTCGATCTGGCTGGGGGAGGCCGAGCGGATCGCCTCGTAGTAGCTTTCGCAGATCATGAAATAGTCCTTGATCACGCGCTTGAACGGCGTCAACGACAGCATGTGCACGGCGACGGTCTGGCCGTCCTCGCGGGTGACGTTGAAGACGAGACGCTGTTCGGCCACCGACAGCGCCAGCCGGTAGGGCCCGCCGCCATCGTCGCCGACCGGCCGGAAACAATTCTCCTCGATCAGGTCGAAGATGGCGACGGCGCGCTCATGCTCGACGTCGGGGGGCCCGCGGCCGATCGACTTGTCGTCTAGCACGACGTCGATCAGGCGGTTCCGGGGGTTGCTGTCTGGCGCCAAATCACCGCTCCGAACGGCTCGAATCGCGAAGGGCCTCAGCCGCGGTTGGTCCGTATGGTTATCGAACGGGCATGGGCCGCCAGGCCTTCGGCGCCGGCGAGCGTGACGGCGGCCGGGCCGATCGCGGCGAGCTGGTCGGGTCCGCATCTGAGCATGGAGGTTCGCTTCATGTAGTCAAGTACGGACAGTCCCGAGGAGAAGCGGGCCGAACGCGCCGTCGGCAGCACATGGTTGGTGCCGGCGACATAATCGCCGATCGCCTCGGGCGTGTGGCGGCCGAGGAAGATCGCGCCGGCATTGGCGACGGCGGCGGCGATCCGGTCGGGGTCGGCCGTGGCAATTTCCAGATGTTCCGGTGCGATGCGGTCCACCAGTGCCGCCGCCTCGTCGAGACCGGGGACCAGGATGACGGCGCCGAAGCGGTTCCAGCTCGCCGAAGCGGTCGCCGCGCGCGGCAGCGTCGCCAACTGCTTGCCCACCGCCACGCAGACTGCATCGGCAAGCGCGGCCGAGTCGGTGATAAGGATCGACTGGGCGCTTTCATCGTGCTCGGCCTGGGCGAGCAGGTCGGCGGCGATCCAGTCGGGGTCGTTGTCGGCATCGGCCACCACCAGCACTTCCGACGGCCCGGCGATCATGTCGATGCCGACGGTCCCGAACACCTGGCGCTTGGCCGCCGCCACATAGGCATTGCCGGGTCCGACGATCTTGGCGACCGGTCGGACCGACCGCGTGCCGTAGGCGAGGGCTGCGATCGCCTGGGCGCCGCCGACACGGTAGATTTCGGTGACGCCGGCCAGATGCGCAGCCGCCAGCACCAGCGGGTTGAGCCTGCCGTCCGGCGCCGGCACCGCCATGGCGATGCGCCGCACGCCGGCGACGACGGCCGGAACGGCGTTCATCAGCACCGAGCTCGGATAGCTGGCCGTGCCGCCCGGCACGTAGAGTCCCACCGATTCGACCGCCGTCCAGCGCGAGCCGAGTTCGACGCCGAGCGCGTCGACATAACGGTCGTCGGCCGGGACCTGGCGCTCGTGGTGGGCGCGAATGCGGTCGCGGGCGAGTTCCAGCGCGTGCATCGTCTCGGCGTCGATCGCAGCCACGGCAGCGGCGACCTCCGACGCGCCAACGGCAAGCCGCGCCGGGGTCAATTCGACGCGGTCGAAACGCGCGGTCAAGGCAATCAGTGCCGCGTCACCGTCTGTGCGGACTTCGGCGATGATCGCGCGCACCGCCGCATCGACATCCTCGGCGACCTCGCGCTTCATGGCCAGGAATCGTTCGAAGCGGCCGGCGAAATCGGCTTCGCGGGCGTCTAGCCGCAGCACCATCGCTCAGGTCTCGTGGCGCGGCCGCGAGCCCGTCTGCCAGGCGGCGGCAAGGTCGGCGAGCTGCGCCTCGATGCATTCGACATCGAGGCGCATGGCGAGGCCGCCGGCAAAGACCAGCTCGACCGTCCCCGACGGCGCAGCACCCGGGCTGAAGGTGATGGCGAGCAGCGACAGCACGGTGTCCTTGCGCCGCCGGTCGATGCCGAGCGTGCTGACCTTGGTGACGCGGGCGAAATGCAGCACCGAGCGCCGGCGCTCGTAGAGCTTGCGCTTGCCGAGCGCCGTCTCCCAGACGAAGCGGTTCATCGCCAGCACGACCCGGCCCTCGCCGGGGAAATATTCGATGTCGCCGGCCTTGAGCACGGCGTCCTGGCAATGGGCGGAAATCACCGAGAGGTCGTCGGCATCGAGCGCGATCAGTTTCAGGCGGTCCATGCGGGCCAATCCGTGCTTCAGGTCGGGGTCGGCCGCGCCGGGACGCTCCGCCCGGGGGCCCAACCCGCCGTCTACCTATTGATTTTCAAGGCGCCGCGCAACCGGGAGGCGGTTGCCTGGGTCGCTTCGGCTTCGTGGCGCGCCGTTCAGCCGGCCAACCGCCGGATGCGCGCGCCGCAGCCGGCCAATTTGTGCTCGAGACGCTCGAAGCCACGATCGAGATGGTAGACGCGGTGAACGGTGGTCTCGCCCTCCGCCGCCAGCCCGGCGATGACCAGCGACACCGAAGCGCGCAGGTCGGTCGCCATCACCGGGGCGCCCTTGAGCCGCTCGACGCCGTCGACGACGGCCGTCTGCCCGTCGAGGCTGATATGGGCGCCGAGCCGGGCGAGTTCCTGGACATGCATGAACCGGTTCTCGAAGATCGTCTCGGTGATGCGTGCGCGCCCTCGCGCGCGCGTCATCAGCGCCATGAACTGCGCCTGCAGGTCGGTCGGGAAACCGGGATAGGGCTCGGTGGTCACGTCGACCGGCCGGATGCCGGCGCCGTTGCGCGTGACGCGGATGCCGTCATTGTGCGCCTCCACCTCGGCGCCCGCCTCGCGCAGGACGGCGAGCGGCCGTTCCAGCAGACCGGCTTCGGCCCCCTCCAGCAGGACGTCGCCGCCGGTCATCGCCACGGCGAAGGCATAGGTGCCGGTCTCGATGCGGTCCGGCAGCACGCGGTGGCGGGCGCCGCCCAGCGCCTCGACGCCATCGATGACGATGCGCGACGTGCCGGCGCCGGAGATGCGGGCGCCCATGGCGTTGAGGCAACGGGCGAGGTCGCCGACTTCCGGCTCGCGTGCGGCGTTGTCGAGGACGGTGCGGCCCCTGGCCAGCGTCGCGGCCATCATCGCGCAATGGGTGGCACCGACCGAGACCTTGGGAAAGCGGTATTCGGCGCCCTTCAGCCCGCCCGGCGCACTGGCGACGACGTAGCCACCCTCGACCTCCATCGTCGCGCCCATCGCCCGCAGGCTGTCGATGAACAGGTCGACCGGCCGGGTGCCGATCGCGCAGCCGCCCGGCAGCGACACGCGTGCCTGGCGCATGCGCGCGAGCAGCGGGCCGATGACCCAGAAGCTCGCGCGCATCCGGGCGACCAGCTCGTAGGGGGCGATGGTGTCGACGATGCGGCCGGCGGTGAAGTGGACGGTGCGGCCCTCGGTGCCGTTCTGGCCGGCGCGCTTGCCCTCGACCTGGTAGTCGACGCCATGATTGGTCAGGATGCGGATGAGCGATTCGACGTCGACCAAGTGCGGGACGTTTTCCAGCACCAGGGTCTCCTCGGTCAACAGCGAGGCGATCATCAGCGGCAGGGCGGCGTTCTTGGCGCCGGAAATGGTGATCACGCCGTTGAGCGGCGTGCCGCCTTCGACCACAATGCTGTCCATGAAACCCGCTTTCCCCCGGCCGCGCGACCGTGTTCCTGGTTGTCTGGTCAGGGGGCTTAGCGCAAAGGCCCCGCCTTCTCAATGGTGTCGGCCCGGTCGCGCTTGCCGGGCGCGGCCGCCCTGTCCGTCGGCGAACCGCAATCGATGCGCGGCGCCAGCGGATCGTCGCGCCGTTCGACCGCCGCGGCCTCGTCCCGCGCCAACCCAGCTTCCTGCTTGCGGCGGCGCAGATTGGCCCTCAGCGCCTGTGCCAGCCGGTCGCTGCGCGCTCCTCGCGCCGCCCTTTGTGTCATCGTGCCCGATTCCCCCGTCGGCGGCCATCGTGCAGACGATTGGGGCCGAATAGCGACGCGTGGCTCGGCCGCGACGGTCGTGCTTGTATTGTCATGGCTTTGCGATTATATAGCACGCATATTCTCCGATTGTTTCGCGAGAGTGGGCCCCCCCGGACCCGCTCTTTTTTGTTGCCCGCGGCGGCCACTGACGCTGGCGGGCGGGGCAAGGGAAGTTGAACGTCAGCGACGAACCGCGCGTGGTGACCGAAACGGGCCAGGAGGCCCGCATCGCGGCGATCATCGAGCCGGTGATCGCCGATCTCGGCTATCGGCTGGTGCGCGTGCGGCTGTCGGCGATGAACGGCCTGACCCTGCAGGTCATGGCCGAGCGGCCGGACGGCACCATGGCGATCGAGGACTGCGAGGCGGTTTCGCGGGCGCTGTCGCCGGTCCTCGACGTCGCCGACCCGATCCGCTCGCCCTACAATCTGGAGGTCTCCTCGCCCGGCATGGACCGGCCGCTGGTGCGCCGATCCGACTTCGCCAACTGGCGGGGCCACGTCGCCCGCATCGAGACCCGTATGCTGATCGGCGGGCGCAAGCGCTTCAAGGGCCGCATCGCCGCGGTCGACGACCAGGTCGTGGTGCTGGCCCGCGAGGCGGCCGGCCCGGGCGAGGAAACGGAATTCAGGGTGCCGCTGGCGGAGATCGCCGAGGCCAAGCTGACGCTCGACGACGCGCTCATCCGCGAGGCGCTGCGGCGCGACAAGGCGCTGCGCCATGGCGGCCGCGATGGCGGCCGGCCAGACGACAGCGCCGGCGGCGAGCAGAAATCATGAGGAGAAGCTGAACATGGCTGTCAGTGCGAACAGGCTGGAACTGCTGCAGATCGCCGATGCGGTGGCGCGCGAGAAATCGATCGATCGCCAGATCGTCATCCAGGCCATGGCCGACGCCATCCAGAAGGCGGCGCGCTCGCGCTACGGTCAGGAGACCGATGTGCTGGCCGACATCGACTCCAAGACCGGCGAGATCAAGCTGCAGCGCCGCCTCCTGGTCGTCGACCAGGTCGAGGACTACGGCACGCAGATCCCGCTCGAGCTCGCCCGCGACCGCAACCCGGACATCCAGCTCGGCGACTATGTAACCGAGCCGCTGCCGCCGATGGATTTCGGCCGCATCGCCGCCCAGTCGGCCAAGCAGGTGATCGTCCAGAAGGTGCGCGAGGCCGAGCGCGACCGCCAGTACGACGAATACAAGGACCGCGTCGGCGAGATCGTCAACGGCACGGTCAAGCGCGTCGAATACGGCAACGTCATCGTCGACCTCGGCCGCGCCGAGGCCATCATCCGCCGCGACGAGATGATCCCGCGCGAGAATTTCCGCTACGGCGACCGCGTCCGCGCCTACATCTACGACGTGCGCCGCGAGCAGCGCGGCCCGCAGATCTTCCTGTCGCGCACCCGGCCGGAGTTCATGGCCAAGCTGTTCACCATGGAGGTGCCGGAAATCTATGACGGCATCATCGAGATCAAGTCGGTGGCGCGCGATCCGGGCTCGCGCGCCAAGATCGCGGTGATCAGCCGCGATTCCTCGATCGATCCGGTCGGCGCCTGCGTCGGCATGCGCGGCTCCCGCGTCCAGGCCGTGGTTGGCGAACTGCAGGGCGAGAAGATCGACATCATCCCGTGGTCGCCCGACGCCGCCAGCTTCATCGTCAATGCGCTGCAGCCGGCCGAGGTCACCAAGGTCGTCCTCGACGAGGAGGCCGAGCGCATCGAGGTGGTGGTTCCCGACGACCAGCTGTCGCTGGCCATCGGCCGGCGCGGCCAGAACGTGCGGCTCGCCTCGCAGCTTACCGGCTGGGACATCGACATCCTGACCGAGCAGGAGGAGAGCGAGCGCCGCCAGGCCGAGTTCGTCGAGAACACCAACACCTTCATGGAGGCGCTCAACGTCGACGAGATGGTTGCCCAGCTCCTCGCCTCCGAGGGCTTCACCTCGGTGGAGGAGGTGGCCTATGTCGACCAGGACGAGATCGCCACGATCGAAGGTTTCGACGAGAACACGGCCGAGGAACTGCAGGCGCGCGCCCGCGAGTTTCTGGATCGCCTCGAGGCAGAACTGGACGAGGAACGCAAGCAGCTCGGCGTCAGCGACGACCTGCGCGGCATCGACGGTCTCACCACTGCCATGCTGGTGGCGCTCGGCAAGCAGGGCATCAAGTCGCTGGAGGACTTCGCCGGCTGTGCTTCCGACGACCTGGTCGGCTGGTCGGAACGCAAGGCCGGCGAGACCACGCGCTATCCCGGCATCCTCGACGGCTTCAACCTGTCGCGCGTCGAGGCCGAGCGGATGATCATGGACGCGCGCCTCAAGGCCGGCTGGGTGAGCGAGGCGGACCTCTATCCGCCCGAGGCGGAGGCCGCCGAGGACGAGGCTGAACCCGATGCCGCTGGCGAGGCGGCCACGGTCTGAGCCATGGACGGGGCGGACCGCGTGCATGCGTCGGCGCGACGACGACATGAACCCGAGGACCTGCATCGTCACGCGTGAGGCGCGCGCGGCCGACGAACTGATCCGCTTCGTCGCCGACCCGGGCGGGCGCGTTGTCGCCGACCTTGCCCGCGCGCTGCCCGGCCGCGGCGTCTGGGTTATCGCACGGCGGGCGATGGTCGATCGGGCAGTGGCGCGGCGACTATTCGCCCGTGGCCTCAGGGCCGACGTGGTGGCGGGCGAACAACTCGGCGCCGAGGTCGACGCGCTCATGGAGAAGCGCGCGCTGGAAGCGCTGTCGCTGGCCAACAAGGCGGGGCTGGTGCGCACCGGCGCCGTCAAGGTCGACAAGGCGCTTGGCGCCGGCGGCGTCGCCCTGGTGCTGGAGGCCACCGACGGGGCCGAGGACGGCATGCGCAAGATCGCCGCCGCCGTGCGCGCCGCCATGGCGGCGGGCCGGGGCCCGATCGTGACGAAACGGGTGTTTACCTCGATGCAAATGGGTTTGGCATTGGGGGGGCATAATGTGATACATGCAGCCGCAATCGGCGGGGGTGCCACGGCGCGCCTGATCGAGCGCATCGAATGGCTGGAGCGCTATCGCGGCTAGTTGGCATGCGATCGCGGCTTGAACGCCGGACCGGCGAAGTCAGGACAGCGCGACCCGGGGGCTGGATTTTCGGCGCCTGCGGGTCCACAAAGCCCTCGCAAGGCGCTTTGGCGAAGACAACAGGAAAGCCCGTCAGCAGCGGGCCACGAGTAGGGCATGAGTGAAAAAGATACCGACGACAAGAAGCTCAGCGTCACCACCAAGAAGACGCTGACCTTGCGGCCGGGAGGCCTGTCGCAGGGTACCGTGCGCCAGAGCTTCAGCCACGGCCGCAGCAAGCAGGTCGTCGTCGAGACGCGCAAGCGCCGCATCGCCAAGCCGGTCGAGGTCAAGCCGGTGCCGAGCGAGCCGCAGCGGCCAGCCCCGGGCGCACGCGCCCCGGCGCCGGACCGCCACGAGGCCGCCGGCCTTTCCCACAGCGAACTGGAGGCGCGCCGGCGCGCGCTGGAAGAGGCCCAGAGCCGCGAGGTCGAGGACCGGCGCCGCCGCGACGAGGAGAGCGCGCGTCGGGCCGAGGAACTCGCCCGCCGTCTGGCCGAGCGCGAGGAGGCCGAACGCCGCCGCGCCGAGGAGGAGGCGCGCCTGGCCGTCGAGCGCGCCGAGGTCGGCGCCGCCGCGGCCGCGCCGGAAGTGGCAGGGGCGACGCCCGCCCGTGAAGAGGGCCGGGTCAAGGAACTGAAGCCGTTCGAGCGCAAGAAGGTTGCCGAACCCGAAAAGCCGTCGCGCCCCAAGGCCGACGATCGGCGCCGCACCAAGCTGACGCTGTCCAACGCGCTCGACGAGGACGGGTCCGCCCGCGGCCCGTCGCTGGCGGCGCTGCGGCGGCGCCAGGAGAAGGCGCGGCGCCTGGCCATGCAGGGCGCCGGATCGCGCGAGAAGATCATCCGCGAAGTGACGCTGCCCGAGACGATCACGCTGCAGGAGCTTGCCGCGCGCATGTCGGAACGCGCGGTCGACGTGATCAAGTATCTGATGAAGCAGGGCCAGATGATGAAGCCCGGCGACGTGATCGACGCCGACACGGCCGAGGTCATCGCCAACGATTTCGGCCACACGGTCAAGCGCGTGTCGGAAGCCGATGTCGAGGTTGGCCTGTTCGCCGGCGAGGATCGCGCCGAGGACCTGAGCCCGCGGCCGCCGGTGGTGACCATCATGGGCCATGTCGACCACGGCAAGACGTCGCTGCTGGACGCCATCCGCCACGCCAATGTGGTGGCCGGCGAGGCCGGCGGCATCACCCAGCATATCGGCGCCTACCAGGTCGAGCAGGGCGGCGCCAGGATCACCTTCATCGACACGCCCGGCCACGAGGCATTCACCGCCATGCGCGCCCGCGGCGCCCAGGCGACCGACATCGCCATCCTGGTCGTCGCCGCCGATGACGGCGTCATGCCGCAGACAATCGAATCGATCAACCACGCCAAGGCGGCCGGCGTGCCGATCATCGTCGCCGTCAACAAGATCGACCTGCCGTCGGCCGACCCCCAGCGCGTGCGCACCGAGCTGCTGCAGCACGAGGTATTCGTCGAATCGATGGGCGGCGAGGTGCTCGACGTCGAGGTGTCGGCCAAGACCGGCGCCGGACTCGACAGGCTGCTCGAGACGATCCTGCTGCAGGCCGAGGTGCTGGAACTGAAGGCCAACCCGGACCGCCCGGCCGAGGGCATCGTCATCGAGGCCGAACTGGACAAGGGCCGCGGCCCGGTCGCCACCGTGCTGGTCAAGCGCGGCACGCTGAAGACCGGCGACATCATCATCGCCGGCGACGAGTGGGGCAAGGTGCGGGCGCTGGTCAACGACCGGGGCGAGCAGGTGAGCGCGGCCGGCCCGTCGACGCCGGTCGAGGTGCTCGGCCTCAAGGGCACGCCGAAGGCCGGCGACCGCATCGCGGTGGTCGAGAGCGAGGGCCGGGCCCGCGAGATTTCGGACTACCGCCAGCGCAAGTCGCGCGAGAAGGCGATGGCCCGCCAGGCCGGCTCGCGCGGCTCGCTCGAACAGATGATGAGCCAGCTGCAGACGGCCGGCCTGCGCGAAGCCTCGGTCGTCGTCAAGGCCGATGTCGGCGGATCGGTCGAGGCGATCACCCAGGCGCTCGACAAGCTCGGCACCGACGAGGTGCGGACCCGCATCGTCCATGCCGGCGTTGGCGCGATCACCGAGTCGGACGTATCGCTGGCGGCGACATCGAACGCCCCGATCCTCGCCTTCAACGTGCGCGCCAACCGCCAGGCCCGCGACGCGGCCGAGCGCGAGGGCATCGAGATCCGCTATTACTCGATCATCTACGACCTCGTCGACGACATGCGCTCGGTGATGAGCGGCCTGCTCGCGCCCGAACGTCGCGAGACCTTCCTTGGCTATGCCGAGGTGCTGCAGGTGTTCAACATCACCAAGGTCGGCAAGGTGGCCGGTTGCCGCGTCACCGAAGGCAGGGTCGAGCGTGGCGCCGGCGTGCGGCTGCTGCGCGACAACGTCGTCATCCACGAGGGCAAGCTGTCGACGCTCAAGCGCTTCAAGGATGAGGTTTCCGAAGTCCAGGTCGGGCAGGAATGCGGCATGGCCTTCGAGAACTACCAGGACATCCGCGAGGGCGACCAGATCGAGTGCTTCCGCGTCGAGCATGTGACGCGCACCCTGTGACGCCCGGCTGAAACCATGGCGGCGTGGCGACGCGCCGCCCGCGACTTGGCCGTGGTCCGAGCCCGCGGACGGGAATGCCGATGACCAACAAGCCCCCCTCCCAGCGCCAGCTTCGCGTCGGCGAGATGGTGCGCCATGCGCTGAGCGGCCTCCTCCAGCGTGGCGAGGTGGCAGACGCGACGATCGCGCGCACCGTCGTCTCGGTCACCGAGGTCGCCATGTCGCCCGACCTGCGAATTGCCACGGTGTTCGTCTCGCCGCTCGGCGGCGGCGATCCGCAGCCGCTGATCAAGGCGCTCGCCGCCAACGCCCGGCTGATCCGCGGCCGGCTGTCGCCGGCGCTGCGCCAGCTCAAATACATGCCGGAACTGCGCTTCCGCGCCGACACCAGCTTCGACACCTATGCCCGCATCGACGCGCTGCTGCACGAGCCGCATGTCGCGCGCGACCTGAAACCCGACGAGGACGCGGAATGAGCCGCCAGAGGAAGAAGAAGGGCCGGCCGGTCTCGGGCTGGGTTGTGCTCGACAAGCCGGTCGGCATCGGCTCGACCGAATGCGTGGCGAAGATCAAGTGGCTCTACCAGGCACAGAAGGCGGGCCATGCCGGCACGCTCGACCCGCTCGCCTCCGGCATGCTGCCGATCGCGCTCGGCGAGGCGACCAAGACGGTTCCCTACGTCATGGACGGTGTCAAGACCTATCGGTTCACCGTGCGCTGGGGAGCGCAGACGTCGACCGACGATCTCGAGGGCGAGGTCGTCGCCACTTCCGACCTGCGGCCGGACGAGGCGCAGATCCGCGCGGTCATGGCGGGCTATGTCGGCGAGATCGAGCAGGTGCCGCCAGCCTTTTCGGCCGTCAAGATCGACGGCGAGCGCGCCTACCGGCTCGCCCGCGCCGGCGAGGCGGTGGCGATCGAGGCGCGCCCGGTCGTCGTCCACCGGTTCGAACTCGTGGCCGTCGAAGGGCGCGATTCCTGCGTGCTCGAATGCGAATGCGGCAAGGGCACCTATGTGCGCGCGCTCGCCCGCGACATGGGCCGCGATCTCGGCTGCCTCGGCCATGTCGGCCAACTGCGCCGCACCGCGGTCGGCCCGTTCGGCGAGGACGACATGATTCCGCTCGACGAGCTCGTCGAGATGGAGGGCGACTTCGCCGCGCTCGACGCCGAACTGCTGCCGGCCGGCATGGCGCTGCACGAACTGCCCGAAATCCGCCTGACACCGCCGCAGGCCTCGCGGCTGCGGGCCGGCAACGCGATCCTGCTGCGCGGCCGCGATGCCATCACCTATGCCGAGGAGGCCTATGCCACGCTGGGCGAGGAACTGGTCGCCATCGGCTCGGTCGACAAGGGCGCCTTCAATCCGCGCCGGGTGTTCAAGGCCTCGGCGGCCTGAGTATGCCCGGCGGGAACCGTCACCCGGCGATCTTCGAGAAATCGGCCACCGTCGCGGTCGCCGCGCGGATGCGGGCGAGCAGCGCCAACCGGTTGGCGCGCACGGCCTCGTTCTCGGCGTTGACCAGCACCTTGTCGAAGAAGACGTCGACGGGCGCGCGCAGCGCGGCGAGCGCCGTCATCGCACCCTCGAAGTCCTCGGCCGCGACCGCCGCGGCCGCCGCCGCCTCGGCCTTTTCGACGGCCGCGTGCAGCGTCCTTTCCTCCGCTTCGGAAAAGAGCACCGGATCGACGGTTTGCGCGATTTTCGTGCCCTTCTTCTCCTCGGCGGCGAGGATGTTGGCGGCGCGCTTGTAGCCAGCGAGCAGGTTCTGCCCGTCCTCGGACTCGATCAGCTTCCGCAGCGCGCGCACCTTCTCGACGACGATGAGGAGGTCGTCGTTGGCCGTTTCAGTTCCCCCTCCCCCTTGTGGGGAGGGATCAGGGGTGGGGACGGGCGGCATACCCCCACCCGGCTGCTCCGCAGCCACCCTCCCCACAAGGGGGAGGGTGGGGGCCGCCAGCACCGCGTCGATCAGGTCGTGGCGGGCGCCGCTGTCGCGCAGGAACACCTTCAGGCGGTCGTGGAAGAACGAGAGGAGGTCCGGCAGAGCTTCATCGGAATGGGGATTTCGCCTTTTTCTGTCGCGAAGAGATACGATTCGATTCAACTCCCCGAGTACATCAAAAGGAGCCTGCGGGTTCAGCATTTTCCAAGCAGTAAGGGCGGCCATTAAGTCTTCGACCGCTGACTTGGCCTCACTCTTCGCCACAACAACATTCATTATCCAGG
This sequence comes from Alphaproteobacteria bacterium, assembly GCA_016861165.1. Classification (GTDB taxonomy): domain Bacteria; phylum Pseudomonadota; class Alphaproteobacteria; order Rhizobiales; family Rhizobiaceae; genus BOKV01. The sequence goes on from BOKV01000015.1 coordinate 34,790, forward strand.
CGGTAGCGATAGGACGCATCAACCCCACCCGCACCCTGTTCTCCACCACCAGCCGAATAACCCCCAGCGCCGCGCGGCGCAGCGCGTAGGGGTCCTTGGAGCCGGTCGGCCTTTCGTCGATCGCCCAGAAGCCGACCAGCGTGTCGAGCTTGTCGGCAAGCGCCACGGTGACCGACACCGGATCGCTCGGCACGGCATCGGAAGGGCCGAGCGGGGAATAGTGCTCCTCTATCGCCGCGGCCACGGCCGGGTCCTCGTTCGCCGCCTCGGCATAGCGCCGGCCCATCTTTCCCTGCAATTCGGGAAATTCGAACACCATCTGCGACTGCAGATCGGCCTTGGCGAGATATGCCGCGCGTGCCGCCTTGTCGGGATCGGCGCCGACCACCGGCGCCAGTTCCCGCGCCAGCGCGACGATGCGCCTCACCCGCTCGCCCTGGCTGCCGAGCCTGGCATGGAAAGTGACGTGGTCGAGCCTTTCGATCCACCAGTCGAAGCCGCCCGGCGCGGTCGCCTGCCTGAGGTCCGTCTCCCAGAAATAGCGCGCGTCGGCAAGGCGCGCATTGACCACCTTGGCGTTGCCGCGGGCGATCTCCTTTCCGCCGTCGGCGGCCTCCACATTGGCGACGAGGACAAAGCGGTTGGTGAGCGCGCCGCTGTCGCGAGCGCGCAGGACGAAGCATTTCTGGTTCTCGCGTATGGTGAGCCGAATCACCTCGTCGGGGATGTCGAGATATTCGGCGCCGAACTCGCCGATCAGCACCACCGGCCATTCGACCAGGCCCGCCACTTCTTCGAGCAGACCATCGTCCTCGACCAGTTCGAAACCCCGGGCGAAGGCGAGGTTGCGCGCGTCGGTCAAGATGATCTCCTTGCGCCGCTCGGCGTCAAGCACGACCTTGGCCGCCTCGAGCTTGGCCGCGTAATCGTCGAAGCGCTTCACCGCGATCGCATCGGGCGCCATGAAGCGGTGGCCGCGCGTCACGTCGCCGGCGCTGACCGTGCCGACCGAGAGGTCGACGACCCGCGGCTCCTCGGTCTCCGCGCCGAAGGTGCAGACGATCGACTGCAGCGGCCGCACCCATCTGAGCGAGCCGGCGGCGCGCGATTCCTCGCCCCAGCGCATCGACTTCGGCCAGGGGAACTCGGCGATGATGCCCGCCAGCGCCTCGGCGATGATCGCCTCGGCGGCGCGGCCGGGCCTCTCCACGACCGCGACATAGAAATCGCCCTTCTTCGGATCGGAGCGGATTTCGGCCTCGCCGACCGAGGCAAGCCCCGCCGCGCGCAGGAAGCCGCTGATCGCCTGCTCGGGCGCGTCGGCGCGCGGCCCCTTCCTTTCCTCGCGCAGATCGGCCGAACGCGCCGATAGCCCGCGCAGGTCGAGGACGAGGCGGCGCGGTGTCCAGTATTCCCTCGCCCCTTCATAGGTGAGCCCGGCGGCGACCAGCGCGTCGGTGACCAGCCGGCGCAGGTCACCGGCCGCCTTCCTCTGGATGCCGGCAGGAATTTCCTCGGAGAACAATTCGAGCAGGAGGTCGGGCATCTGGCAACTCGGGGGATTCAGATAGCCGCTTGTTATTCGACCAATGGGGGGAAGTCACGCGACTGGGCCGCGGATTTTGACAATTCGTGAAAATAGGATAAACAGATGCGATCCTCATTGGAGTACATTGATGCTGCAACCGGTTTCCACGCCAGCTGACGTGATCGCCAACATCCACAGATATGTCAGCGAACTGGAAAAGAGCGAGCCCATGCAGCGCCGGCTCAGTCACCACCCGGCCTGGTATGCGCTGCGCCACGAGGATGGCTGGATATTCGGGCCGAGCAAGTTCGTAGGCTGTCGGCAGAACTCGGTTGAACAATATCTGCGATTCTATCGTAATCCAAACGACGGGCGGATGACCGAGCACGCACTCAGGAGCCTGTTTCCGCGCGCGGTCGACCCCGACAGCCGGCTGGGGCGGGAACTGTTCGAGGCGCTGCGGACTTACCTTGCCCGCTGGGGAAGATCACCGAACAGGAGAGCCCGTATCACGGTGGTGTCGGAAACCCCCGTCGCCGTCTCAGCCAGTTCCCTTGATCGCGAGGCCTTGTTTTCGCGCGTCGTTTCCAACCCCGCAGTCTGCGGAGGCAGGCCGTGTATCCGCGGAACGCGCATTCGTGTCACCGATATCATCGAGATGCTCGCCTCGGGCGCCAACACACAAGAAATCCTCGATGACTATCCAGACCTGGCGCGCGAGGACATCCAGGCGGCCCTGGCCTATGCGGCGCGAATTGCCGATCATCGGGTGATCAGGGCCGCCTGATCGTGCGCTTCGTCATCGACGCGCAGCTGCCACCCGGCCTCGGCGAACGCCTGCGATCGCTGGGCCATGAGGCGGCGCACGTTCGCGAGATCGGGTTGGCCGCCGCCGAAGACAGCGACATCTGGCGCCACGTCTGCGACCGCGGTTGCGTCCTTGTCACCAAGGATCAGGACTTCCTTGCCCTGGCCAAGGCTGAGCCGACCGGCGCGCCGGTTGTCTGGATAAGGCTCGGCAACACGACCAACCGGGCGCTGTGGGCCGCTCTCCAGCCGTTGCTGAAGGAAGTCGTCGAGGCGCTCGAACAGAGCGAGCGCGTGGTGGAGATCACCTGACCGGCCCTACAGCTTCTTGTGGGTTCCGTCGCACAAGGGGCGGGTGTCGGTCTGCTTGCAGCCGCAGAACCATCTGGTGCCCGATGCCTCGGCTTTCCAGCGGACCGGGGTCAGCTCAGTCACCTTGTGCGAACCATCACAGAAGGGCTGGTTCTGCGACCGGCCGCAGGCGCACCAGAAATAGGTTTTCCCAGCCTCGACCTCGACCCTGTAGGGTCCCTTCTGCGCGATCTGTCCCTTCAGCATCGTGCCCCTCCATGCTCGCTGCCTCTTCGATGAGGATAGCGCGACGCGACAGCGGCGCAATCGCCCGAGGTGAGATTGGGGGAGATTGGCCGGTGAACGGTGCGTTTGCGCTCGGAAAGCTATCGCGCCGTCGCGGCCATACCGCCGGCCTCGGTCTTCAGGAAGGCCTCGCCGCAGGCCTTGGCCAGCGTGCGCACGCGCAGGATGTAGTTCTGGCGCTCGGTCACCGAGATGACGCCGCGCGCGTCGAGCAGGTTGAAGGCGTGGCTGGCCTTGATCGCCTGGTCGTAGGCCGGATGGGCCATGACGATCGTCTTGCCGGTGCGCGGGTCGACGGAGGGCTGGTCGAGGATACGCCGACACTCGGCCTCGGCATCGTCGAAATGGCGCAGCAGCGTATCGGTGTCGGCGACATCGAAGTTCCAGCGCGAATATTCGCGCTCGGCCTGCTGGAACACCTCGCCATAGGAAATGCGTTCGGCGCCATCGCGGCCGTTGAAGTTGAGGTCGTAGACGTTGTCGACATCCTGCACATACATGGCGAGCCGCTCCAGCCCGTAGGTCAGTTCGCCCGAGACCGGCGCGCATTCGATGCCGCAGACCTGCTGGAAATAGGTGAACTGGCTGACCTCCATGCCGTCGCACCAAACCTCCCAGCCGAGCCCCCAGGCGCCCAGTGTCGGGCTCTCCCAGTCATCCTCGACAAAGCGGATGTCGTGCAGCCTCGCATCGATGCCGATGGCATTGAGCGAGCCGAGATAGAGGTCCTGCAGGTTGGCCGGCGACGGCTTCAGCAGCACCTGATATTGATAGTAGTGCTGCAACCGGTTGGGGTTCTCGCCGTAGCGCCCGTCGGTCGGCCGGCGCGACGGCTGCACATAGGCGGCGCTCCACGGGCGCGGCCCGAGCGCGCGCAAGGTCGTGGCCGGATGGAAAGTGCCGGCGCCGACCTCCATGTCGTAGGGCTGCAGGATGACGCAGCCATGTTCGGCCCAGTAGCTGTGCAGCGCCAGGATCAGCCCCTGAAACGAGCGGTCCGGGCGCAGATAATCGGCTGAATTCATGAGAGACCCGCAGGCAAGAGACGCGGCGGGATATGCCGGGGAACGCACGGCCGGTCAAGGCCGCCCGCAAACCCGCATGAACCACGCCCCCTGGCCGGCCCGGGCGCAACGGGAGGATTGGCGCCGGCCGACGCTTGTCACCACGACCGCGGGCCCGCAGGTCGTGCCTCGGCGGATGGCCCGGCGCGGCCCCATCGCCGCGGCCGGGAAGGATGGCCTCGCCGGCCTATTCGGCCGGTTCAACCGCGCGTTCGGCCGCGGCGGGTGCCCGCCGCGTCTCTACAGCCGGCCTGCCGGTCAGCGCGTCAACGACGACAGCCTTCACGCCTTCGCCCAGGCGCTGCAGCGTGATCTCCGACCCGTTGGCGAAGCGGATGCCGTCATGATGCATGCCGCCCTCGATGCGCGTGAAGAGAACCGTCTCGCGCTCGCCGATGCCGTATTCGCGCTGCAGGTCGAGCGGAACGTTCTCGAGCCGCAGCGTCGTGCCGCACGACATGCATACCGCGGTGCGCGGGTCGGCGGCGTCGATGAAGCCGATCGAATGGCTCGGGAAGCGGTGGGTCTGGTAGCGCGCGCCCTCTTCGGCCGGGCGGCTGCGGTACATTTCAAGTGAGTAGTCGCACATCTGGTTCTCCTTTCCAGGCATGCCCCCTCAACCCGGGTGAATCGTGTCACCCAGTTTAAGAACTGTGTCTTGTCGCGGCCGGTTCAATATGCGCCGAGGTGCGAAACGCAGCCTGCGGCGATCACGTTTTGCGGCGCTGCCGGCAGGCTCAGTCGAGGATCAGTTCGCCGGCGCTGACCCGCACGCTGCTGCCGGATATGCGCACCGCGGTCAACGCTTGGCCGACGACATCGATCTCGAGGCCAAGTTGGCTCGGCCGGCCCATGTCGCAGCCCTGTTCGAGGCGGAAACGGTTGGTACCCTCTTCCAGCGAGCCGGCGGCCAGCAGCGGGCCGGCGAGGATCGCCGTCGCCGAACCGGTGGCCGGGTCCTCGAGAATGCCCGAGGCGGGCGAGAACATGCGGGCGCTGAAATCGGTCTCCGCCGCCTCGCCGCCCGGCGTATAGACATAGGCGGCGTCGACATTGGCGGCTGCCGTCATCCGACTCCACTGCGGCTCGCAGGGCCTGGCCTGCGCCAGCGTCGGGCGCGAGGCGAGGCGGACATAGAGGTAGGCGGGTCCGCCGGCATACAGACCGATCGCCGTCGACCCGAAGCCGATGTCCTCGGGCGCCAGCCCGAGCGCGGCGGCGGCCTGCTCGGGTGACGGCACCTCGCCGTCATGGGCGTGGGGCAAGACCGGCGCCGTGAACTGCGCCGTGGCGACACCGTCGCGGCGCTCGACATCGACCGGCACCAGCCCCGCCGCCTCCTCCAGCACGATGCGCGTGGCGAAGTCGCTGCCGTCGGGGTGGCGCTTGGCGGCGAGATGGATGGCGCAGCCGATGGTCGGATGGCCGGCGAAGGGGATCTCGGCCGTCGGAAAGAAGATGCGCACCCTTGCCGTATTGGCCGGGTCGGCCGGCGCCTGCACGAAGATCGTTTCCGACAGGTTGAACTCGCGCGCGATCGCCTGCATCGTCTCGTCGTCGAGCCCGTCGGCATCCTCGACGATGGCCAGCGGATTGCCGGCGAAGCGGCGCGTGGTGAAGACGTCGACGGTAAAGAATTTCAGCCGGATTTCGGTTGTTTCGGGATGTTCGCCGGCCGCCGGCTCGCCGCTTGCTGCGGTCACTGCTGCGCTCCCCTCATTCGCCGTCCTTCGGCCGCCACACACCGTCCGGGCCCCGCTCCAGGCGAGTCGGCGAATCGCTTCTCACCCGTTCCGCCTCGTGCAGTTCCTCGCCGACGCGGGCCATCTCCTTGCGCAGCGCCCGCCAGGCGAGCCAGGCGGCTCCGCCCACCAGGGCAATGGCGATCAGTTGCGGCATGGAAGGTCCTCCTTCAAAGCCCGAACCGCGCCCACAGCGCGCGTTCCTCGGCTGCCTCGATCAACGCGGCCGGCAGCGCCGCCGCGAAGCCGGCGCCCAGTTCGCCTGCGATCGGGGCGGCGGCGCTGATGCCCGGCTGCGGACGGCCGAACAGGCCGCGCCTCGGCTGCACCAGCCGCATTTCGGCCTTGTCGCCGAAACGGGAGCGGATGATTGGCGCCATCAGCCCGAGCCCGTCGACAAGGCCGAGCCGTCGCGCCTCCGAACCGGTCCAGAACAGGCCGGAGAACAACGTGTCGTCCTCGGCCAGACGGCCGGCGCGGCGCGTGCGCACCATGTCGATGAAGATGCGGTGGATGTCGGCCTGCAGCCCTTTCAGGTGGTCGACGTCCTTCGGCTTTTCCGGCTGGAACGGGTCGAGCAGCACCTTGTTGTCGCCGGCCGTATAGACGCGCCGGTCGATGCCGATCCTGGTGATCGCCTTGTCGAAGCCGAACATCGCCGCAACCACGCCGATCGAGCCGACGATCGAGGTTTGATCGGCTATGATTTCGTCGCCGGCGAGCGCGATCATGTAGCCGCCGGAAGCGGCTACATCCTCGACGAAGACAAGCACCTGCTTGTCGTATCGCTCGGCCAGTTCGCGGATGCGCGAATAGATGAGCCGCGACTGCACCGCCGAGCCGCCGGGCGAATTGACCGACAGCGCAACCGCCGGCGCCCGCTTGAACTGGAAGGCGCGATCGAGCACTGGCGCGACCGCGGCCAGCGAAAGCACGGACCGGAACGGCGTCGCCTGCGCCATGATGGCGCCGTGCAGGCGCACGACGGGGATAACGACGCGATCCCGGCGGAACCGGGCGGGCAGGAGGTTGGTCAGTTTCATCGTCCGGGAGCGCTTCCTGTCGATCGCTGTCAAAGGCAGATGGACGCGTCCGGCCCGTTTTGCAAGAGCCGTTCAGGCGGCGAAGGCCAGCCGGGCGCGCCCGTTGAGCAGTTCGTCGGCAAGTGCCGTCTGGCGGCCATCGGCCTCGTGCAGCACGATGCCCTGGCCGATCGCAAGCGGCGCGCGCGAGCCGCGCACCGCCCGAACCAGGATGCGGCGTGCCGCAGCCCCGTGGCGGGCGTGCAGCGGCAGCACGCAGATGCCGCCGAAACGGCCCTGCGCGCAGGCGAGAACGTCGCCAAGGCGTTCGGCCCGCCAGATCATGATGAGCAGGCCGCCCGGCCGCAGGATCGCCGCCGCCGTCCGCAGCCAAGGGTCGAGGCCGCCCTCGCCCATCATGTGGGCGAGCGAGCGCAGTTCGTCGGGGGAGGGGCGCTGCGGCGCGAAATTGTAGGGCGGGTTCATCAGCACGTAGTCGAAGGAGGCGTTGGCGAGCCCGGCGTCCTGGCGCCGCTCGCCACTGAGCGTCACGTCGGCTTCCAGCACGCTCGCCCGTTCGGCGAGGCGGGCGTTGGCGCCCAGTTCGAGGGTAGCGCGGGCCAGTTCCGCCATCACCGGGTCGACCTCCACCAGCACGGCCTGAAGGCCGGGATTGGCGGCGAGCGCGGCCAGCGCGGCCACACCGGCGCCGGCTCCCAGATCGGCGAGCCGCCCGGCCGCGCCTTCCGGCAGCCCGGCGGCCATCAGCAATGCGTCGGAGCCGGCGCGGTGGCCGGTTCCGTCGGGCTGGAGCACCTCGAAGCGGCCGCGGTAGAACTTGTCGCGCGTCGTGGGCGGTCGCCGAATTTCCCCGGTAGCCAGTCTGGCCGTGGTTGTCGATCGCCCCGTTTCGTTCATGGCGCCAGATGCTGTTCGCTCAGTTCCTTGTCGAGCCCGGCATCGGTCAGCGTGCGCACCGCCTGGCGATAGGCGTCCGCATCGACAAGGACCCGGCGCGGCAGGATACCGATCGATCCCTCCAGCACGCTCATATTGGCGTCGAGCACCACATGGCCGATCCCGCCCTCGCGCAGCAGCGCCTCGACGAAGCTCAGCAGCACGGGATCATTGGTTCGAAGCAGTTCGCGAAACGCCATCACCGACCCCAGTTACGGCATTCGTCCTATATCGGTCTGCTGCTGACAACTTTCCATGACCGACTGACGCGTTCAAGTCGTCTGCGCCGCAGCCCGAACCGCCAAGTACCGCGGGCCGCCCGGGGGTGGGGCAATGCGGCCACTTGTGGAGACCGGCTCCACTCAATAATGTCGACGACAACTGGCCGCCGCCGCCGGGCGCGACCGGGGGGCGCCAACGCGATCCGACAGGATCGCGCTTTGGTGCCAGTGGTTTGCCTTGTCACGCCATCTTGTCCGCGTTGCGTTGCCGCTCGGCGGGATGAGCCTCCAGGGCGGTATCGGGACGGGAGCAGTATCTCTTGGCGGGAGTGGTCATCCCCCTTGGCGAGCGTGCGGGCCAGGCGAGCGTCGAACCGCTGGTCGTGCTGGTGCGCGCCGACATGGAGCGCGTCAACCAGCTCATCCTGTCCAAGGCCGGCTCCGATGTCGAGATGATCCCGGAGGTCGCCCGCCACCTGATCGATTCGGGCGGCAAGCGGCTGCGCCCGATGCTGACGCTGGCGGCCGCGCAGATGTGCGGCTATGAGGGTGAGCACCACATCCTGCTCGCCGCAGGTGTCGAGTTCATGCACACGGCGACGCTGTTGCACGATGACGTCGTCGACGAGAGCGACATGCGCCGCGGCAAGCTGGCGGCGCGCATGGTGTGGGGCAACCAGGCGAGCGTTCTGGTCGGCGATTTCCTGCTCGGCCAGGCCTTCCGCATGATGGTCGAAACCGGTTCGCTCGCCGCGCTCAACGTGCTGTCGCATGCGGCGACGGTCATCGCCGAGGGCGAGGTCATGCAGCTCGCCACCGCGCGTAATCTCGACACCAACGAGGACGAGTATCTGGCGGTGATCCGCGCCAAGACGGCGGCGCTGTTCGCCGCCGCGGCCGAAGTCGGCCCGATCATCGCAGGCTCGTCGAAGTCGACCATCAGCGCCTTCCGCTCCTACGGCACCAACCTCGGCCTCGCCTTCCAGCTCATTGACGACGCCCTCGACTATGGCGGCTCTTCGGCGACGCTCGGCAAGAATGTCGGCGACGATTTCCGCGAGGGCAAGGTGACGCTGCCGGTGGTGCTGAGCTACCGGCGCGGTACCGATCGCGAGCGCGAGCTATGGCGCGAGGCGCTGGTCGAGGGCAAGACCGACGACGGCCGTCTGGCCGAGGCGATGCGGCTGATGCGCAAGTATGACGCGATCGCCGATACGGTGGCCCGCGCCCGCCACTACGCCGAGATCGCCCGCGACGCGCTGGCGCCGATGAAGTCGGGCGCCCACAAGGACGCCTTGATCGAGGTACTCGAATTCTGCGTCAGCCGGGCCGGTTAGTCCCGGCCGGGCGGACCGCTCGGCGCAATCGCCTGGCCGGCGCCATTGTACTGGCGACGCAAATTCGCCATGGTTGGCGCCGAAGCATGAAGGGCGCGGCAGCCGGCCTTCCCGGGGCGTCGCTGCGGCCCGCGCCGGCGCGAACGGCGCCGCCAATTGACAAGGGAACCGCCCGCGACATGACCTCGACCGCCCCGCGCCGCCTGATGTCGGCAACCGTTGCGTCCGTTCTGGCCGCGCTCATGCTTGCGCCGGCCGCCGCCCGCGCCGACCTGCCCGACCCGACGCTGGCCGAGACGGTCAGCGGCGCCTCGCTGTCGGGCAGCTTCCTGGCCGCGCAGCTCGCCGCCAAGGACAATGACGACGCGGCCGCCGTCGCCTTCTACGAGCGGGCATTGGCGCTCGATCCGGCCAACGAGGAACTCAAGCAGTTCCTGTTCCTGGCGCTCACCGCCAATGGCCGCATCGCCGATGCCGTCGACATCGGCCGCCAGCTGCCGCAGGCCGGGCCGGCCGGCGGTGTCGTGCGCCTCGTTGTCGCCGTCCATGCCCTGAAGCAGAAGTCCTGGGCCAAGGTCAGCGAACTGCTCGCCGGATCGAACGGCGGCGAGCTCGACCGCCTCGTCGAACTGCTGCTCAAGGCGTGGGCGCTATATGGCGCCGGCAATGTCGACGGCGCGCTCGACACCTCGACCGCCTTCGCCGGCGCCGACTGGGCCAATGTCGTGCGCGACTACCATTCCGGCCTGATCGCCGCCGCCGCCGCGCGGGACGCGGAGGCGGAAAAATTCTTCAGGCAGGCGATCGCCGACCGGGCGGCCGCCGCCGTGCTGTCGGAAGTCTATCTGCGTGCCGTCGAGGCGCTGGTCCGCGTGCAGGCCAAGCTCGGCAAGCTCGACGAGGCCCGCCAGACGCTGGCAAGCGGCAAGGAATTGCTGCCGACCCACCCGCCCTTCCTGGCGCTCGGGCGCCGGCTCGAAGAGGGACTGCCGCTGGCGCCGCTCCTCACCTCGGCGCCGCAGGGCGGCAGCGAGCTGCTCTACAATGTCGGCGCCGCGATCTCGCGCCAGGGCGGCGCCTCGTTCGCCCAGAGCTATCTGCAGCTGGCCGATTATCTGAATCCGGGCAGCGACGTCGTCGTTCTCGCCCTGGCCGACGTGTTCGAAAACCACAAGGATCACGAGCGCGCCAACGGCTATTACGAGCGCATCGACGCCAAATCGCCCTACTGGCGGCGCGCCCGCCTGCAATATGCGCTGAACCTCAACGATCTCGACCAGGTCGACAAGGCCAAGGAGACGCTGAAGGTCCTGATCGCCGAGGACCCTGACGACCTGCTCGCCTATTCGACGCTCGGCAGCGTGCACAGCCAGCACGAGGAATATGCAGAGGCGGCCGAGGTCTACGACCGCGCGGTGGCGCGCATCGCCACGCCGGAGCAGTCGCATTGGGACCTGTTCTACCGGCGCGGCATCGCCCATGAGCGGCTGAAGCAGTGGGAGAAGGCAGAGCCCAACTTCAAGCAGGCGCTGGCGCTCAATCCCGACCAGCCCAACGTGCTCAACTATCTGGGCTATTCCTGGATCGACATGGGCATCAATCTCGAAGAGGGCATGGCGATGATCCGCAAGGCGGTCGAGCTCAGGCCCAATTCGGGCTACATCGTCGACAGCCTCGGCTGGGCCCACTACCGGCTCGGCCAGTACGAGGACGCGGTCAGGGAACTGGAGCGGGCAGTCGAGCTGATGCCGCAGGACCCGGTGATCAACGATCATCTAGGCGATGCCTACTGGAAGGCTGGGCGCAAGCTCGAAGCGACCTTCCAGTGGAACCACGCGCTCGCCAGCAAGCCGGAGCCGGACGACGAAAAGAAGATCCGCGCCAAGCTCGAACACGGCCTGCGCGACGAGGCGACCGCCACCTCCGCCGCCGACTAGCCGGCGCGGCCCTCGACCCGGCGATGCGCCCGCGGCCGCCTGATCCTGCCCGTCGGGCCGTCACGCGCCTGGCGCCGGCCAAGGTCAACCTCGCCCTGCACGTCACCGGCCGCCGCGCCGACGGCTATCACGAGATCGACACGCTGGTCGGCTTTGCCGGGATCGCCGACCGCCTGAGCGCGGCTCCCGCCGACACCATCGAAATGATCGCTACCGGTCCCTTCGCCGGGCTGATCGACGGCCCGCCGCAGGCCAACCTCGTCGCGCGCGCGGCGCGGCTGCTGGCCGGGGCGGCCCGTTCCGCCGGTTCGACCCCGGGCGGCGCGCGGCTGACGCTGGAGAAGAACCTGCCGGTGGCCGCCGGACTGGGCGGCGGCTCGGCCGATGCGGCCGCCGCGCTCGCCGCGCTCATCGAACTGTGGCGGCTGCCGCCCCACCTCGGCCTCGGCGCGATCGCCGCCGCGCTCGGCGCCGACGTGGCGATGTGCCTTCAATCGTTGCCGCTGCGCGCGCGGGGCATCGGCGAGCGCATCGAGCGCTTCGCCGGCGCCCGCCGGCTCGACGCGATCCTGGTCAATCCGCGCGTGGCGCTGCCTACGTCCGCCGTGTTCGCGGCGCTCACGCACCGGTCCAGTCCGCCGATCCCGGCACTGCCGGCCGATCCCTTCGACCCCGACTTTCTGGCCGACCTGCGCAATGATCTGGAGGCACCGGCGGCGCGGCTCGCGCCGGTCATCGCCGACGTCCTCGCCTTGCTGTCGCGCCAGCCGGGCTGCCGGCTTGCCCGCATGAGCGGTTCTGGCGCCACCTGCTTCGCCCTGTTCGACGACGCCGCGGCGGCGGCCCGCGCTCATCGCTCCGTCATTGACATCGCACCGCAATGGTGGTCGGTTCCGACCGAAATCGGCGGCAGCCCGCCGCCGGCCGGAGCAGGACCCGCCGCCCGATGAGCCGCATCGACCAGTCCCGTCCCTTCATTCCCGTTGCCATCGCCGTGCTGACCGTCTCCGACACGCGCCAGCCCGATGACGACAAGTCCGGCAACCTGCTCGCCGAACGCGTCGTCGCGGCCGGCCACCGCCTCGTCGACCGCGCCATCGTCAGGGACGAGATCGAGGACATCCGGGCGCGGGTCAGGCGCTGGATCGGCGAGCCCGGCATAGACGTGGTCATCACCACCGGCGGCACCGGCTTCACCGGCCGCGACGTGACGCCGGAGGCGGTCGAGCCGCTGTTCGACAAGCGCATGGACGGCTTCTCGCAGGTCTTCCATCGCATCAGCTACGACAAGATCGGAACATCGACGATCCAGTCACGGGCGACGGGAGGGGTGGCCGGCGCCACCCTGGTCTTCTGCCTGCCCGGCTCGCCCGGCGCCTGCCGCGACGCCTGGGACGAGATCATCGGCCCGCAGCTCGATTACCGCCAGATGCCATGCAACTTCGTCGAGATCATGCCGCGCCTCGACGAACATCTGAAGCGCGGCAAGGGCCAGGCGGCCACAGGAGCGCGGGGATAGGAAGATGGACGGGTTCACGGGCGGCTGCCTGTGCGGCAAGGTCCGGTTCGTGGCAGCGGGGCGGCCCTATCGGGTCGGCATCTGCCACTGCCTCGACTGCCGCAAGAACCACGGTGCGCTGTTCCACGCCTCCGCGATCTTCCCCGACCACGCGGTGAAGATCGAGGGCGAGACCGGCGACTATGAGGGGCGGCATTTCTGTCCCCGCTGCGGCTCGCCGGTCTTCGGCCGCTTCGGCGACGAGATCGGGGTCAACCTCGGGGCGCTCGACGCCACCGACCAATTGCGGCCGACCTACGAACTGTGGACCGTCCGCCGCGAGTCGTGGTTGCCGCCCTTCCCGCTCAAGCGGCGCTACGAGGGCAACCGCAGCGCGACAAGCCGCTTCGAGGAATAGGCCCCCGCGCCTCAGGGAGCGAACGCCTTCGCGCGCAGGATGACGAGGCGGCTGCCGGCCGGCTTGCGCGGCGGCAGCGACGCGAGGCTGTGCGGCCCCATGCGCATAAGCGACGTCTTGGCGATTATCAGCGCCTGCTCGGCGAGCACGGCTCCCAGAAGATTGCCCGCGACGAAACGCCAGACTTCGCGAACCCGGCCGCCCGCCCGGTAGTCGAGGCTCGCGTAAGAGAAGGCGGCGCAGGTGGTCGCCGCCGCTCCCGCCGCCTCCGTCCGCTCGACAAACTCGGCCGCCTCGCGGAACCAGCCAACCTCAAGCATCACGCCCGGCCGCAGCATCAGCACCCAGGCGCCACGCCCGCCGGCCAGCGCCTCGGCCAGCCCTTGCGCCGGCGAGCCGGCGACATGGCGGCATCCTGCGGCGCTGGCGACCGCCGCGATGCCCGGCAGTCCGCCCGTATCGATGACCACGGCGTCGCGCACCACTCCCTCGGCCACGGCAGGCACCAGCGCCGCCAGCGTACGCGCCAGCTGCTCCTCCTCGCTATCCGCGGCAATGACGACAGTGAACATGGACATCGTCCTTAGCGGCAACGGCGGACCATTGCGAGGGTCGCAATTGAAGCGCACCCCGCGTGAATTTCGTTCTTGATTTGTTCATCTGCTGCGACTAGGAATAAATTCACGAAACGCGAATCGGCGGCGGGAACACCGACAGGCCCAGGAGCAGCCAATGCAGCCAATACGCCGGGAAGACGGACGCGAGGCAGGCAACACCAGCGCGAAGACCTTCGCCGGCCACGCCACCTTCGTTGCCGGGTCGACGCTGGCCAAGCACCATGGCGGCATCGGCGAGACAGTCGACCCGCAGCGTCGGCGCGGCCGGGCGGCCGGCGTCAACCCCAGCGGCCGGTACGAGCCGATCAGCCGGCATGTCTTCGACGACGGCTGGCAGGACCTCGACGAACTGCCGCCATTCAGGACCGAGGTGCAGGTCGAGAAGCCGCGCACCATCATCACCCGCAACGATTCGCCGGACATCTCCTTCGACCGTTCGATCAACCCCTATCGCGGCTGCGAGCACGGCTGCATTTACTGCTTCGCACGGCCGACGCATGCCTATATGGGCCTGTCGGCGGGGCTCGACTTCGAGGCCCGGCTGTTCGCCAAGCCGGGTGCCGCGCGCCTGCTCGAGCGCGAATTGGCCAGGCCCGGCTATCAGCCGCGCACCATCGCGATCGGCACCAACACTGATCCCTATCAGCCGATCGAGAAGACCTGGCGCATCATGCGCGAGATACTTGAAGTGCTGGAGGCGGCCAGCCACCCGGTCGGCATCGTCACCAAGTCGGCGCTCGTCACGCGCGACATCGACATCCTGTCGCGCATGGCGGCCAGGGGCCTCGCCAAGGTGGCGCTGTCGGTCACGACGCTCGACCGGCGGCTGGCGCGCGCGATGGAGCCGCGCGCCTCCACCCCGGCGCTGCGGCTGAAGGCGATCAATGAACTGGCCGCTGCCGGCATTCCGACGTCGGTCATGGTGGCGCCGGTCATCCCGGCGCTCAACGACCACGAAATCGAGCGCATCCTTGATTCGGCCGCCGGCGCCGGCGCCACGGAGGCCGGCTTCATCCTGTTGCGCCTGCCGCTCGAGGTGAGCCCGCTGTTCCGTGACTGGCTGCTGCGCCAGTTCCCCGACCGCTACCGCCACGTCATGAACGTCATCCGCTCGATACGCGGCGGCAAGGACTACGACGCGCAATGGGGTCGGCGCATGCGCGGCACCGGACCCTATGCCTGGCAGATCGGCCGCCGGTTCGAGATCGCCGCGCGCAAGCTCGGCCTCAACGCCCGGCGCACGCGGCTCGACGCCAGCCGCTTCGTCGCGCCGAACCCGCAGGGATGTCAGCTCGCCCTCCTGTAGGCAGGCTCTCCCGGCAGCGGACACGCCGCAACCGTCCGCCGAGGAACGCTCGCCCCGCCCCCAGAAGCGAGCGTTCCGCCGGGACTTGAAGAGAATCAGCGACCGGGCCACTGTCGCCCCATGTCCCCGCAGCCCGGCGCTGATTCTCTTCTTCTCTTCGATACCCCGCCCGGGCCAGATTTCTCGGTCGAAACCCGGCTCCACCGGCGCGGGCTGAGGCGCGTTGCCGGTGTCGACGAGGCCGGCCGCGGGCCGCTCGCCGGCCCGGTCGTGGCCGCCGCCGTCATTCTCGATCCGATCCGCATTCCAGATGGGCTCGACGATTCCAAGAAGCTGACGCGCCTGCGTCGCCAGCGCTGCTTCGAGGCGATCATGGCGAGCGCCGCGGTCGCCTGGGCGAGCATGCCGGCCGCCGCGATCGATCGCATCAACATCCGCCAGGCGACGCTGGCGGCCATGGCGCGCGCGGTGGCCGGTCTGGCCGAACCGGCCGATGCGGTGCTGATCGACGGACGCGACGTGCCGCGCGAACTTGCCGGCGCCGGCAGGGCGATGGTCGGCGGCGACGCCGCCAGCCTGTCGATCGCCGCCGCCTCGATCGTCGCCAAGGTGGTGCGCGACCGCCTGATGGCGCAGGCCTGTCAGGACTTCCCGGGCTACGGATTTTCCGACCATGCCGGCTATGCGACGCCGGCCCACATCGCCGCGCTTCACCGGCTCGGGCCGTGCCCGCTGCACCGGCTGAGCTTCGCGCCGGTGCGGCTGCTTGCGGAGCGAGACTGCGCGGCCGCTATTGCAGCCGCGACTTGATCTCGGCGATGCTCTTGCCGATCAGCTCGTCGGCGGTTGCGCCGGTCACCTTCTCGCCGATGATGCGCTCTGAGGCGGCAATCGCCAGGTCGACGGCCGCCGCGCGAACATCGGCCAGCGCCTGCGCCTCGGCCTGGGCGATCTTCTGTTCGGCCAGCGCCGTGCGCCGCGCGACCAGTTCTTCGGTGCGGCGCGCCGATTCAACGGCGAAGACCTCCGCCTCGTGGCGGGCGGCGGCGACGATCTCCTCGGCCTCCGCCTCGGCGGCCTTGCGCCGGCGCTGATACTCGGCCAGCAGTTCCTGGGCTTCCTCGCGCAGGCGCCGGGCCTCATCGAGCTCGCTGCGGATCTTGTCGGCGCGCGCGTCGAGCGAGCGCCCGACCATGGCCGGCACCTTCAGATAGGTGATCAGGCCGAGGAAGATGACGAGGGCGACCAGCGCCCAGAAGGAGGCGTCCTGCAGCATCAGCGGGCCTCATCCCGTTTCGCGGCCGCGCCGACCGCCTTGGCAATCTCCGCCTTGGTGGCGGTGGCGCCGACCAGTTCCTTGACGATCGCCGCCGTGGTGTCGGAGGCGATTGCGTCGACCTCGGCCAGCGCCTTCTTGCGGATGGCGTCGATGCGCGCTTCGGCTTCCTGCAGGCGCGCGGCGAGGCCGGCCTCGACCTTGCGGCGCTCGGCCTCGGCCTGGGCACGGGCGCGATCGCCGGATTCCTGGGCGATCGAGCTGGCGCGGGCGCGCGCCGCCGCCAGCTCGTGTTCATAGGCGGCATGGGCGGCGTCGGCCTCGTCACGCATGCGCTGGGCGTCGTCGAGGTCGCCAGAGATGCGGTCGCGCCGCACCTCCAGGATGCCGGCGATGCGCGGGATCGCCACCCGGCTCATGAACCAGTAGAACAGGCCGAAGGTGATCGCCAGCCACAACAGCTGCGAAGCGAAATAGGCCGGATCGAACGGCGGGAAGGTTGCCGCCTCGCCATGGGCCGCCTCGGTGGCGGCATGAGTCTCGGCGACGGTCGCGGAGTCCTCCTGCGTCGCCGTCCCCTCGCTCGCCCAGGCCCTGCCGGCCAGCGTGATCGTCAAAGTCATCGTCGGCTCCCTGCTCGCCGTCGGATGCGCCGGCGCGGCCGCCAGCGGCGGCCGCGTCAGGCTGTCGTCGAGAGCGGTTTTCTAGACGGCGTAGAGCAGCAGCAGCGCCACCAGCAGCGCGAAGATGCCGAGCGCCTCGGTGACGGCGAAGCCGAAGATCAGCCGGCCGAACTGGCCGTCCGCGGCCGAGGGGTTGCGCAGCGCGCCCTGCAGGAACTGGCCGAACAGGTTGCCGACGCCGATGCCGGCGGCACCCGTGCCGATCGCCGCGAGGCCGGCGCCGATGAGCTTTGCTGCTTCCGCTTCCATGATGATTGCTCCTTGCTGGATTCGGGGATGTTTGCGGTGTTGGTGGCTGGGCCGCACCGGGCGGCCGGTCAGTGGCCGCCCGGATGGAGGGCGTCGTTGATGTAGATGCAGGTCAGCATCGCGAAGACATAGGCCTGCAGGAAGGCGACGAGGAATTCGAGCGCGGTCAGCGCGATGGTCATCAACAGCGGCAGCACGGCACCGGCGGCGCCGACGGCACCGAACGCGCCTAGCGAGACGATGAAGCCGGCAAAGACCTTGATGGTGATGTGGCCGGCCAGCATGTTGGCGAACAGACGGACCGAATGGCTGACGGGGCGGGTCAGGAACGAGATGACCTCGATCGCCACCACCAGCGGCATCAGGATGATCGGAATGCCGGACGGAACGAACAGCCGGAAGAAATGCAGCCCGTTGCGCATCAGTCCGACGACGAGGACGATCACGAACACCAGCAGCGCCAGGGCGGCGGTGACGACCAGATGGCTCGTCACCGTGAAGAAATAGGGGAACATCCCGACCAGGTTGGCCATCAGGATGAACATGAACAGGGAGAACACGAAGGGGAAGAATTTCATCCCCTCCGAGCCGGCCGCATCGCGCAGCATGCCGGAGATGAACTCGTAGGACATCTCGGCGACCGACTGCACGCGGCTCGGTACCAGCCCGCGGCCACTGGTCGCCCAGACGAGGAAAGCCGAGACGCCGGTCGCGGCGATGACCATGAACAGCGACGAATTGGTGAAGGAGAGGTCGACGCCGTTGAAATCGAGCGGAACGAGCCGGTTGATATGGAACTGGTGAATCGGGTCGTTGGCCACGGCGGATCCTTGAGAGAGACGAAATGCCCGTTCGCTTGCCTCGTCGGCGCTCCGGGCAGGCCGGGCGGCCGATCCTATCGCTCGTCGTCGGCGCCGCCGGCACGACGGCCGGCGCCGGCGCCCGGCGCCGACATGCGTCCCGCCACGCGCAGGACGTTCATGACGCCGGCCGCAAAACCCAGGAGCACGAAGACGATCATCCCCCAGGGCGCCACACCAAAAAACCGGTCAATCCCCCAGCCCATGGCCGCGCCGACCACGATCGCGGAGACAAATGCTCCCGAGAGGCTGAGGGCGCTGGCGAAGCCGGAATTGTCCGGTCCGTGGTGCCTGGCGGCCCGGTCCGGCCGGTCGATCCTGTCGCCGAGGCGCTGATCGAGCGAGCGTAGCCTTGCCGCCAGTTCCTCCTCGGAAGGACCGGCGCCATGCGGACCGGTTCCGGTATCGCGGTCCTTGCCCGCCACGGGAAAACCCCTGTCCACACCAGCGCTGGAACCCAACGGTCCCGCCGCGAAGTCGCCGGCAACATAGTTTTGGGGGGTGGCGCTGTCAAGCCGCCGACCGGACGTGCAAGCCACTGAAAATTCGACCCTTTTTCCGACCTGCCGATTCTTGCGACATTGCGTCCGGGCAACGGTGGCGAAATCCGGCCCCGACCGCGCAGCCGGCTTCGATCAGCTCCAGCCGCCGCCGAAGGTGCGGTAGAAGACGTGGAGGCCGATCTTGGACACCTTCTCCATGGTCCGCGCCCAGCGCGGGCGCACATAGGTGGCGTGATAGTGGGTCGACGAGCCCACTTCCTTCAGCCAGATGCGGCCCTGCGAGGTCTCGCGGGCGACGTATTGGGCGATCTTCCAGCGCCTGGGATCGCGGACGCGATCCTTGATGCGGTCGCAGGCGAAGGAGAACTGGCAGCGGTTGCGCCACTCCTTGTTCTGATAGACCACGCCGCACACCGTGTCTGGGTAGGCCGGATTGCGCACCCGGTTGAGAATCACCTGGGCGACGGCGGCCTGGCCGCGCACCGGCTCGCCGCGCGCCTCGAAATAGATGCCGGCGGTCAGGCAATGTTGCTCGCCTTCGCCGAACACCGACTGGGGCAGCGGATCGGCCGCCCAGTCATGGTCCTTCTCGCCGATCTTCGGGACCAGGCTGATCGGCGTCTCGTTGAGGACTTCGGCGAAGGGTGAACGCAGCACCTCCGGCTCCTCGCGAAAGGCGACCACATTGGGCAGCGATTCCTCGACCAGGCTGGCGACGACCACCGGCAGGTCCGGCTTGACCGGCGGCAGGTCGGGCTCAAGCCGGTGGAAGATGCCGGCAATGCGGAAGGCCTCGTCCACCGGCCGCGGCCTGACGAAGGCCAGCTCGACGCGCGGGTCGTCGGCGCGCGGGCGCAGGATGCTCTGGCGCTCGAGCACGGAGCCGGCCGAGAAATAGGCGGGCGGACGGGCGATGCTGGAGGATACGACGCGATCGCCGAGCCGCTCGCGGTTGACGCGCTGCGGGCGCGGACCGGTGCCGACCGCCGTGGAGATCGACGGTGCGTCGCGCTCGGCACTGATCGATCCGGTCACCACCGGGTCGGCGGCCACCGGCCGCGCCGCCACGGACGGGCCCGCGGCGCTGGCGAACACCACCTTGCCCGGCGCTTCGCGCAGATGGGCAAGCCAGCGCTGCTCGACCGGGTCGGCCGACAGCGCGGCGACGTCCTGGAAGCCAACCAGGCTCGGATAGGCGAGGAAGACGCAGAGCCCCAATGCGAGCGGGAAGACCCTGGTCCTGGCGCGACGCAGAAGCGCGCCAGCCGGCAAGTCAGAAATACGCAAAACCCTACCCCGGACCGACATTTCCGACAGTTCGAATTTGACCGGAGGGCAGCCTAGTTCGTTAACGTTGACGGAGCGTTAAATGGCCTGGCGGGATTGGGCAGCGGTGTCAGCGGCGCTTGCGCGCCCGCCCGGCATAGGGATTTTCGCCCCTTCGCAGGTTGAGGCGCAGCGGGACCGCACCGAGGTCGAATTCCTCGGCCAGCGCGTTGACCAGGTAGCGGCGATAGGAATCGGGCAGGGCTTCGGGCCGCGAGCAGGCGGCGATGAAGGTTGGCGGGCGCGCTTTGACCTGGGTCAGATATTTGATGCGGACGCGGCGGCCGGCGACCGCGGGCGGTGGGTGGCGCGCGACCGCTTCCTCCAGCCAGCGGTTGAGCCTGGCGGTCGGGATGCGGCGGTTCCAGTCGGCGTGAACCGCGAACACCGCCTCGACCAGCCGGTCGAGCCCTTCCCCCGTCAGGCCCGAGACCGGCACCAGCCGCAGCCGCTTGACCTGCGGCAGCAGCCGTCCGGCCTCTTCCGCCAGTCGGGCCAGCGTCTCCTGGCGGTCGTCGACGAGGTCCCACTTGTTGAGCGCGATCACCGGGGCGCGGCCCTCGCGGATGACAAGGTCGGCGATCTGCAGGTCCTGCTTGTCGAAAGGCTGCAGCGTGTCGATGACGACGATCACCACCTCGGCGAACTGGACGGCGCGCAGCGCGTCGGCCACCGACAGCTTTTCGAGCTTTTCCTGGACCCTTGCCTTGCGGCGCAGGCCGGCGGTGTCGAACAGCCGCAGCGCCCGCCCGCCCCGCTCCAGGTCGACGGCGATGGCATCGCGGGTGATGCCGGCCTCCGGCCCGGTCAGCAGCCGCTCCTCGCCGAGCAGGCGGTTGATCAGCGTCGACTTGCCGGCGTTCGGCCGGCCGACCACGGCGATGCGCAGCGGCCCGCCGCCGACCTCGGCTCCTGCCGTCGGCAACGCCTCGTCGGCCCCGGCGAAGGCGCGCTCGGCACCGATCGCCGCGACGATCGCGTCATGGAGATCGGCAAGGCCCTGGCCGTGCTCGGCCGAGATCGGCACCGGCTCGCCGAGACCGAGGCTGTAGGCGTCGAAATAGCCGGCCTCGCCGGCGGAACCTTCGACCTTGTTGGCGACCAGCACCACCGGCCGGCCGGCCCGGCGCAGCAGATCGGCGAAGGTGCGGTCGGCCGGCACGACGCCGGCGCGCGCGTCGATCAGGAACAGGCTGAGGTCGGCCTCGGCGATGGCCCGCTCGGTCTGGGCGCGCATGCGGCCCGACAGCGTTTCGGCATCGGCTTCCTCGAGGCCGGCGGTGTCGATGACGCGGAACGACAGCGCACCAAGCCGCGCCTCGCCCTCGCGCCGGTCGCGGGTGACACCCGCTGTCTCGTCGACCAGCGCCAGCCGCTTGCCCACCAGGCGGTTGAACAGGGTCGATTTGCCGACATTGGGCCGGCCGATGATGGCGACGGTGAAGGTCATGCTTTCCGTCCGGCGCGGCGAGCGCCGGCTCAGCCGGACCGGCTGACGCCACGGCCGGCCAGCAGGTCGAGCATGATGGCGGCGCGCGAGCGGATGTCGGCGCCGGCATCGGCGTCGTCGGCGATGGCCTGGAACCAGCCGAGCGCGGCGCGATCGTCGCCGGCGGCGAGCGCGGCCAGACCCAGCGCCTCGCGCGCGACGTGGCGGTAGTAGACGCCGGCGGCGGCAAGCGGCTCCAGCCGCGCCCTGGCCTGGTCGTAGCTCTCCACGCCGACCGCGATCAGGCCGGCCCGCAGCCTGGCAACCGAGCGGAAGGTCTCATCGACGGATGTATCGGCGGCGATCGCGTCATAGGCCTGCAGCGCCGCCGCGTCGTCTCCCTTGGCCGCCAGCTCGGCCGCCACGCGCAGGCGCGCCAGCGCCGGATAGGCGCCGTGGGCGCGGGCGGCCAGTTCGTCCAGCGCGGCGATCGCCTCGTCATGCTTGCCTTGCCCGGACAGTTCGATGGCGGCGAGGAAGGCGTCGCCGGCCTGAGCGGCGCGGCGCTCGGCATAATACTGCCAGCCGCGCCAGCCGGCGGTGGCCAGCACGACAAGGATGGCGGCGCCGATCAAGAGGCTGCCGTAGCGCTTCCACAGATCGCGCATCCGGTCCTGGCGAAGCTCCTCGTCGACTTCGCGGATGAAACTGTCGTCGGACATTGCGGCGCTTTCGGTCGGGGAGGAATTGGCGGGCGCTGGCTCGACTAACCCGGTTCGGCGCGTCTTGTAGCGGAAAGCCGCGCTCCAACGCAATGGCGGCCCAGCCTGACCACAGCCTGATCACAGCCTGGTGAAGCGTGCGACAGTCCGCTCAGCCCAGCACGCTGGCGCCGGCGTCGGCCGGGCCGGCGAGGTGGCGCAGATTGGCGAAAAGCTCGCGACCGAGGCCATGCTGGCTGGCGGCGGGGTCGACGAGCGCCGGCTGGCGGGCGGCGAATTCGGCGGCGTCGACCAGAACGTCGAGCGAACCGTTGGCGGCGTCGAGGCGGATCGGGTCGCCGTCGCGAACCCTGGCGATCGGCCCGCCAGCCAGTGCCTCCGGCGTGACGTGGATGGCCGACGGCACCTTGCCCGAGGCCCCGGACATGCGCCCGTCGGTGACCAGCGCCACCCGGAAACCGCGGTCCTGCAGGACGCCCAGCGTCGGTGTCAGCTTGTGCAGTTCCGGCATGCCGTTGGCCCGCGGTCCCTGGAAGCGGACGACGGCGACGAAGTCCCTGTCGAGCCGGCCCGCCTTGAAGGCGGCGATGAGCGCGTTCTGGTCGTCGAAGACCACTGCCGGCGCCTCGACCGTGTGGAGCTCGGGCTTGACCGCCGATACCTTGGCGATGGCCGTGCCGAGATTGCCGGTCAGCACCTTGAGCCCGCCGGTCGGCTGGAACGGCCGGTCGCGCGTGGCGAGGATGCGGTCATTCCCCGGCGTCGCCGGCGCCGCCTGCCAGAGGATCTCGCCATCCGGCGCCAGCCTGGGTTCCTGGCGGTAGCCGGCAAGGCCAGGCCCCCACACCGTGCGCACATCCTCGTGCAGGAGCCTGCCGTCGAGCAGCTGCCCGATGAGATAGGGCATGCCGCCGGCGGCATGGAACTGGTTCACGTCGGCCAGGCCGTTCGGATAGACGCGCGCCAGCAGTGGCACCGCCTCGGCCAGGTCGGCGATGTCGCGCCAGGTGAGCGCGATCCCCGCCGCCCGCGCCATCGCGACCAGATGCATGGTGTGGTTGGTCGAGCCGCCGGTCGCGTGCAGGCCGACGACACCGTTGACGACCGCCTTCTCGTCGATGACACGGCCGACCGGCGTGAACTCGTTGCCGAGCGCGGTGATCGCCAGCGCCCGCTTGGTCGCCGCCCGCGTCAGCGCGTCGCGCAACGGCGTGCCGGGATTGACGAAGCTCGCGCCCGGCAGGTGCAGGCCCATGATCTCCATCAGCATCTGGTTGGAGTTGGCGGTGCCGTAGAAGGTGCAGGTGCCCGGCGAATGGTAGGACCTCGATTCGGCCTCGAGCAGTTCGGCCCGACCGACCTTGCCCTCGGCATAGAGCTGTCGCACCTTCACCTTCTCGTCATTGGGCAGGCCCGACGTCATCGGCCCGGCCGGAATGAACACCGCCGGCAGGTGGCCGAAGGTCAGCGCGGCGATTGCGAGCCCCGGCACGATCTTGTCGCAGATGCCGAGGAACACCGCGGCGTCGAACATGTTGTGGCTGAGGCCGATCGCCGCGGCCATGGCGATCACGTCGCGCGAGAACAGCGACAGCTCCATGCCCGGCTGGCCCTGGGTGACGCCGTCGCACATCGCCGGCACGCCGCCTGCGACCTGGGCGACGCCGCCGGCCTCGCGGGCGGCCTGCTTGATGAGGTCGGGGAAGTCCTTGTAGGGTTGGTGGGCCGACAGCATGTCGTTATAGGCGGTGATGATGCCGAGATTGGGCACCACGTCGCCGGCGAGCGCCGTCTTGTCGGCGGCGACGCAGGCGGCGAAACCATGGGCGAGATTGCCGCACGACAGCACCGCCCGGTGCGGCCCGCTGGCCGCCGCGGCGTCGATGCGGGCGAGATAGTCTTGGCGCGTCGGCCGGCTGCGTTCGACGATGCGCGCGGTCACCTCGGCGATGCGGCGGTCGACTTGCATGGCGTCATCCTTTCGACTTGCGGCCAAGGCTAAGGCGCCCAGAACAGGTTGAGCCGGTCGCCGGCGCCGCGGATCACCGCCCGCACCGGCATCTGTTCGACCGGCCCGTCGCCGAGCGCCGCCTTGCAGACCGTCTTCTTGTCTTTTCCCTCGATATGGAGCGCCAGGAAATGGGCGTCCAGCAGGTAGCGCAGCGTCAGCGTCAGCCGTGGCTCCGGCACGCCCGGCGCCATCATCGCCACGACGTGGCGCCGGCTTGACGGATCGAGCGCTTCGGCCAGCCGGTCACCGCCGGCGAAGAAGGAGGCGGTGTGGCCGTCGGTACCCATGCCGAGGATCGCCGCGTCGATGCGGCCCAAGCCGGCGATCCGGCGATCGGCGATGCGCGCGGCCGCGTCGAGGTCGTCGCAGCCATCGCAGAGCGGCACGGCCGTGGCCGCCGCCGCCCGGTTCCTGAGCAATGTCTCGTTGAGCAGGCGGAAGTTCGAGCGCGGGTGGTCGGACGGCACGAAGCGCTCGTCGACCAGGGTGACGGCGACGCTCTCCCAGGCGATATCGGCCTCGGACAGGCGCGACAGGAACAGCGCCGGCGTGGTGCCGCCGGACACCGCCAGCACGGCCGAGCCGCGCGCCGCGATGCCGCCGCCGAGCACCGCCGCCACGCCTGCTGCGAGCGCCTCGGCCAACTGCCGGCGCGTCCCGTATTCGTGCAAGCGCGTCAATCGCCGGCCTCCTCCTCGTGCCAGGTCCGCCCGTCGCGCTCGACCAGTGCGATCGCCGCCGACGGTCCCCAGGTCCCGGCCGTGTACTTGCGGCACTTGAGCCCGGTCTCGCGCCAGGCGGAAATGATCGGGTCGATCCAACGCCAGGCGGCCTCGACCTCGTCGCGGCGCATGAACAGGGTCTGGTTGCCGCGGATCACGTCGAGCAGCAGCCGCTCATAGGCATCGGGCGCGCGTACCGCGAATGAGTCGGCGAAGCTCATGTCGAGCGCGACCTGGCGCAGGCGCATGCCGCCGGGGCCGGGGTCCTTGATCATGATCATCTGGCCGACCGCCTCGTCGGGCTGCAGGCGCAGCACCAGCCGGTTGGCGATCAGGCGGCCGGCCTCCGGCCCGAAGATGCTGTGCGGCACCGGCTTGAACTGGATGATGATCTCGGAGACGCGCTGGGCGAGCCGCTTGCCGGTTCTCAGGTAGAAGGGCACACCGGCCCAGCGCCAGTTCTCGACCTCGGCCTTGATGGCGACGAAGGTCTCGGTATCGGACTTGCCGTCGGCCAGTTCCTCCAGATAGCCGGGAACCGCCGCGCCATCGGCGGCGCCGGCGCCGTACTGGCCGCGCACGGTCATGTCGGCGACGTTGGAAGCGTCGATGGGCTTGAGCGCGCGCAGCACCTTCAGTTTCTCGTCGCGCACCGCGTCGGCGGCGATCGAGGCGGGTGGCTCCATGGCGACGAGGCAAAGGAGCTGCAGGATGTGGTTCTGCACCATGTCACGGATGGCGCCGGAGCGGTCGTAATAGCCGGCGCGCGCCTCCAGGCCCAGGGTCTCGGCCACCGTGATCTGGACATGGTCGATATGGGCCGAGTTCCAGATCGGCTCGTAGAGCGCGTTGGCGAACCGCAGCGCCATCAGGTTCTGCACCGTCTCCTTGCCGAGATAGTGGTCGATGCGGAAGATCTGGTTCTCGCCGAAATAGCGCCCGATGGTCAGGTTCAGTTCGTGCGCGCTGGCCAGATCGTGGCCGATCGGCTTCTCAACGACCAGTCGCGAATCGGCTCCGATGAGGCCGCAGGCGCCGAGCCGGGCGGCGATCTCGGCGAAGATCGTCGGACCCACCGCCAGGTAGAATGCGCGGACCCGGTCGTCCTCGCCGAGCAGCGCCTTCAGCTCGGCCCAGCCGCGCTCGGAGGCGGCGTCGACCGAGACGTAGTGCAGCATGCCAAGAAAGAACTCGATCTTGTCGGACCGGCGTTCGTCCGGCTTGACATGCGCCACGATCGCCTGGCGGGCGAACTCGCGGAACGCCTCGGTCGACATCTCGGCGCGGGCGGCGCCGATGATGCGCGAACTGGGCAGGACCTGGCCGTCGGCGGCGCGGTGGTAGAGCGCCGGGATGAGCTTGCGCTCGGCCAGGTCGCCGGTGCCGCCGAACACGACATAGTCGAACGGCTCGACGGGTATGAACTGGCTGGTCATGGCATGGTTCCGTGCCGGCGGGCGAACCTTCCGTTGGGAGGTGGCGGAAGGCTGACCCGACTGCATTGTTTCACATTTGGCCGGCGCAGGCCAATGCGGGCGGCGAGACGTCGGCGAGACGGGCGGCTTTTATTTTAATCGATTTAGGCGATCAAGCCCGCTCACGTCACCTTGAGCTGCTGGACGAAGGCGGCGGCGCGGTCGGCGCTGACCGTGGCGATGCGGATCAGCCGGTCGAAGCGGGCGGCGAGCTCGCGGATCTGGTCGACCGAATTGATGACGAGATACATCTCGCCCAGATAGACGGCGGCGCGCTTCGGCCCGAACACGGTGAACGGCGCCGAATAGGACTTCAGCCCGTCGAACAGAAACAGCCGCAGGGTCGGATAGAGTTCGTCGAGCAGTGCCGCCATGTGCTCGAGCTGCGCGACGCGGGCCCCGCGCGGCAGCGCCGACCAGATGCCGGCGCCGGCGGCGAAGGTGTAGAGGCGCTGATAGGGCATGACGATCTCCATGTCCGTCTCCGGCCGGCGCGAATAGTCGAGCTGAAGGCGGGCCTGGCCGGCCTTGGCGTCGAGCAGTTCCTGCTCTTCGGCGCGGAATTCGTAGTTGAGAACGGCTTCGGTGCGCAGCAGGTCGGGCAGGGTCGCCGGCACGTAACGGATCTTGTAGCCGATCGCCTCGCGGTGCCACTCCGACAGACGGCTCGACGAAATGCCGTCGGCGGCGGTCTCGATGCTGACGACCGGAGCCACCTCGCCGACCGTGCGCTCGCTCTGCGACAGGCCGAGCAGCCAGTCGATGCTGACCGATTCGGCGGCGGCGATGGCATAGAGCGTTTCGGCGCGCGGCAACCGGCCGGCGTTGGCGTCGAGGAACTGGCTCAGCGCCGAGCGGTCGAGCCCGCAGCGGCGGGCGAAGGCCGACGGGCTTTCGCCGCGCCGCCCCATGAGCTGACGCAGCCGGGCCCGGAAGTCCTCGACGATTTCGCGCTTGTCGCGCATGGAATCGCGGCCTTCTGCTCGTTTACACAGCACTTGTTGACTATTCGCAACGATAGCAGCTGAACATCAACATGTGGAGCGGTTTCGTGCGAATTGTTCCATTGCGCGCGGTCCAACTGCGACTCACATTGTTGTTACGCGTTGTGGGGCTTTTGATGTCAACCGGGTTCTTGCGACGGATCGAGTGGCCGACCGTCATGCTGATCGGCCTGTGCTATTCGGCATGGTTCGCGCTGGCACTCGCCGGCGGCGATCTGCCGGCGCCGGTCTGGATCGGCCTCGTCGCGGTCACCTCCACGCTCTACTGGTCGCTGGTGCACGAGGTCGTGCACGGCCATCCGACGCCGAGCCCCACCCTCAACTACGCCCTCGTCGCCATTCCGATCGGCTGGGTCTACGCGCTCGGCCGCTTCCGTGACGGCCACCTCACCCACCACGCCACCGGCGAACTGACCGATCCGTTCGACGATCCGGAGAGCTGGTACCTGGCGCAGCGCGACTGGCGCCAGCTCGACGCGCTGTCGCGCGCCCTGCTCACCGTCAACAACACGCTCGCCGGCCGCCTCGCCATCGGTCCGCTCATCACGCTGTGGCGCATGATCGCCGGCGACATCGCCCTGGCGCTGAAGCCGGGGCCGCAGCAGCGCCCGGTGGTGCTGGCCTGGGCGGTGCACCTGCCGTTGGCGGTGGCGCTCGCCGTCTTCCTCGCCCGCTTTTCGCCGGTTCCCGCCTGGCAGTTCGCCGCCGCCGCCTATTGCGGCGTCTCGGTCCTGCTGATCCGCACCTTCCTCGAGCATCAGGCCGCCGAGGACGCCGGCGCCCGCACCGTCATCATCGAGGATCGCGGGCCGCTCGCCTTCCTGTTCCTGTTCAACAACCTGCACGTCGTCCACCACACCCGGCCGGGGCTGGCCTGGTACCGCCTGCCCGACTTCTACCGGCGGCACCGCGAGACCTTCATCCGGCGCAATCGCGGCTATGTCTACCGGTCCTACGGCCAGGTCTTCCGCCGCCATTTCCTGCGGCCGAAGGAACCGGTGGCGCACCCGCATGTCGCATAGCGGACTTTCGCCCTAGGCGCGATCGCGCCATGATGGCCCATGGCTGCCGAGGGGAACCCACGCCTGCTGCACGCCGCCCTGCCGATGTATGACTGGCCGGAGACGGCTTGCGCGTGGGACGCCCTGTGGGCGGCGATCCGTGCCGAGCTGGCGCGGGCCGGCATCGACGCGGCGCGGGAGCTGCGGCGCGACGACGACCCCCACGCCGGCTGGCTGTCGCCGGACCTGGTCGTCGGCCACACCTGCGGCTGGCCCTATCTGTGGATGCTGCGCGACCAGGTGACGCCGTTTGCCCGATTCGACTTCGACATCGCAACGGCGCGCGCCGGCGACTACCACTCGGTCTTCGTCATGCGGGCCGACCGGGCGCTCACCGCCGCCGGTCCGCGCGATCTCGCCGCGCTGGTCGCCCGTCCGGAAACGATCGTCGCCATCAACAGCACGCTGTCGCAGAGCGGCTATCGTGCGCTCGGCGAGTGCTTCACCAGCGCATTTACCATCCCGCACGCCCGCGCGCTGATCACCGGCAGCCACCGCGAATCGGTGCGCGCCATCGCCGAGGGCCGTGCCGACATCGCGGCGGTCGACGCGGTGAGCTGGCGGCTGGCCCGTGGCTACGACGCCGCCGCGGCGCAGTTGACCGTCGTCACCCGCTCGGCCGACGCGCCCGGCCTGCCGCTGATCATCGCCAACGGCCTGGCGCGCCACCGCGAGGCGGTGTGGCGCGCCGTCGTGGAGGGCGTCGCCCGGGCGCCGCGGGAGGTTCGCTCAAACCTCGGCCTGCGCGGCGTGGTGCCGGCCAGCGACGCCGACTACGCGGTACTGCTTGCCCCGCCCTACGGCAATCTGCAGGTCGGATAGGCCGGCTGCGCCGCGCCTTCACGTCCAATCCATCACCACCTTGCCGGCATTGCCGGAGCGCATCGCCTCGAATCCCTCCTGGTAGTCGTCGATGGCGAGACGGTGGGTGATGATCGGCGAGACGTCGAGGCCCCCCTGGACGAAGGCGATCATCTTGTACCAGGTCTCGTACATCTCGCGCCCATAGATGCCCTTGAGCGTCAGCATCTTGAAAATGACCTGGTCCCAGTGGATGGAGAAATCCCCCGGCGGGATGCCGAGTATGGCCACGCGCCCGCCATGGTTCATCGCCGCGATCATGTCGCGCAGCGCCGCCGCCGCCCCCGACATTTCGAGGCCGACATCGAAGCCCTCCTTCATGCCGATGCGGGCCATCACCTCATGCATGCTTTCCTGGCGCGGATCGACGACGGACTCGACGCCGGCCTTCGCGGCGAGGTCGCGGCGGTAGCCGTTGATGTCGGTGATCACCACCTTGCGGGCGCCGGCATGCTGCGCCACCAGCGCCCCCATGATGCCGATCGGTCCGGCGCCGGTGACCAGCACGTCCTCGCCGACGAGATCGAAGGCGAGCGCGGTGTGGACCGCGTTGCCGAACGGGTCGAAGATGGCGGCGATCTCGTCGGGCACGTCGTCGGGAATGGCGACGACGTTCGATTCCGGGATGCACAGATACTCGGCGAAGGAGCCCGGCCGGGTGACGCCGACGCTGATCGTGTTGCGGCACAACTGGCCGCGGCCGGCCCGGCAGTTGCGGCACTTGCCGCAGACGATGTGGCCCTCGCCGGAGACGCGCAGGCCGGGCGCGTAGCGGTGCGCCGACGAGCCGGTCTCGGCGATCACGCCCATGAATTCATGACCGGTGACCATCGGCACCGGAATGGTCCTGGCCGCCCATTCGTCCCAGTTGAAGATGTGGACGTCGGTGCCGCAGATCGCCGATTTCCGCACACGGATCAGCACGTCGTTGGGGCCGGGCTCGGGCACCGGCACCTCCTCCATCCAGATGCCGGGCTCGGCCCTCGCCTTGACCAGCGCCTTCATCATGTTCGACATCGCCTGTCCCTCTAAATCACCCCCAACTGCCGGCCCGTCTGCTCGAAGGCGGCCACGGCGCGGTCGATATCGTCGAAGGAATGGGCCGCCGACATCTGCGTGCGGATGCGCGCTTGGCCCTGCGGCACGACGGGATAGGAGAAGCCGATCACGTAGACGCCCTTTTCCAGCATCGCCGCCGCCACCTCCTGAGCGAGCTTCGCCTCACCGAGCATCACCGGGATGATCGGGTGGCCGGCGCCGGCCAGCGTGAAGCCCAGTCCGGTCATCGCGGTGCGGAATCGTTCGGCATTGGCCATCAGCTTGGCGCGCAGGTCATGGCCCGCCTCGACGATGTCGAATACCTTGAGCGATGCCGCGGCGATCACCGGCGCCAGCGTGTTGGAGAACAGGTAGGGCCGCGAGCGCTGCCTCAGCCACTCGACGACGACGCGGCTCGCCGCCGTGTAGCCGCCCGAGGCGCCGCCGAGCGCCTTGCCGAGGGTGCCGGTGACGATATCGACGCGACCCTCGACGCCGCAGTGTTCGAGCGAGCCGCGGCCATGGCGGCCGAGTAAGCCGACCGCGTGCGAATCATCGACCATCACCATGGCGTCGTGCTTGTCGGCGAGGTCGCAGATCGCCGGCAGGTTGGCGACGATGCCGTCCATCGAGAAGACGCCGTCGGTGGCGATGAGCCGAAAGCGGGCGCCGGTGGCCTCCTTCAGCCGGGCTTCCAGTTCACCCATGTCGTTGTTGGCGTAACGATAGCGCCGCGCCTTGCAGAGCCTGATGCCGTCGATGATCGAGGCATGGTTGAGCGCGTCGGAGATGACGGCATCCTCTTCGCCGAGGATGGTCTCGAACAGGCCGGTATTGGCGTCGAAGCACGAGGAATAGAGTATGGCGTCCTCGAAACCGAGAAAGGCGGCGATGCGCGCCTCGAGCGCCCTGTGCTCCTCCTGCGTGCCGCAGATGAAGCGCACCGAGGCCATGCCGTAGCCGTAGCGATCGAGCCCCGCCTTGGCCGCGGCGATCAGCTCGGCACTGTCGGCGAGGCCGAGATAGTTGTTGGCGCAGAAGTTGAGGACGCGCCGGCCGCCCGCCACCGTGATCTCGGCGTCCTGCATCGAGGTGATCACGCGTTCGGACTTGTAGAGCCCGGCGGCCTTGAGCGCGCTGATCTCGCCGGCAAGGTGGTTGTCGAAGGTCATCGGCATCATCGCGTTCCCGTTCGCTCGTCGCAACCTAGCTGCGGTCGGCGGCAATGTCTTGCCCGAAAGCGGCGGCCGCCTTTGCGTCCCCGATGCTCCGCCCGCGGCCTGCCTTTCCCTTGCCCGCCGCCTGTGCCAGACTGGTTCAACTCCTGTGACGGGGGAGGACGATGGCCAGGGTGATCTTCACCGCCAATCTGAAACGCCATGTCGAGTGCCCGGTCAGCACCGCGCCGGGGGGCACGGTGCGCGAAGTGCTCGACGGCGTCTTCGCCCACAACCACGTGTTGCGCGGCTATGTGCTTGACGAGCAGGGCGCGCTCAGGAAGCATATGGGCATCATCGTCGACGGCATCGTGCTGGCCGACCGCGCCAGGCTGGCCGATCCGGTGCGGCCGGACAGCACGGTCTACGTCCTGCAGGCATTGTCGGGCGGCTGAAGCCGGACGGGAGGAAGCGGATGGCTGGCGAATTCCTGGTGTCGACCCGCAAGGGCCTGTTCACCGTCGGCGGCGATGGCGGCTGGCGCATCAGCGCGACCGCCTTTCTCGGCGACAATGTCTCGCTGGCAATGCGCGACCCGCGCAGCGGCTATCTCTATGCCGCACTCGACCATGGCCATTTCGGCGTCAAGCTGCACCGGCTCCGGCCGGGCGAGGACTGGCGCGAGATCGCCACGCCCGCCTTCCCCGAAAAGCCGGAGGGGCTGGTCGAGACCGACGGCTGGGGCAAGGAACTGCCGTGGACGGTGATGCGCGTCTGGGCGCTGGAGCCGGGCGGCCCCGGACAGGACGGGCTGATCTGGTGCGGTACCATTCCCGGCGCCCTGTTCGTCTCCTTCGACCACGGCGAGAGCTGGGAATGGGTGAAGAGCCTGTGGGATCACCCCTCGCGCAAGCGCTGGTTCGGCGGCGGCGCCGACTTTCCCGGCATCCATTCGGTCTGCGTCGACCCGCGCGATGCCGACACGGTGCGTCTCGGCGTGTCCTGCGGCGGCGTGTGGCGCACGCGCGATCGCGGCAGGACGTGGGACTTGACCGCCAACGGCATGCGTGCCGAGTTCATGCCGCCCGAGCAGGCGGGCGATCCCGAGATCCAGGACGCCCATATGCTGGCCCAGTGCCGCGACCAGCCCGACCGGTTCTGGGTGCAGCACCACAACGGCATCTTCCGCTCCGACGACGGCGCGCTGAACTGGACCGAGATCCACGATGTCGAGCCGTCGAATTTCGGCTTCGCCGTTGTCGTCCACCCGCGCGACGGCGACACCGCCTGGTTCGTGCCGGGGGTGAAGGACGAGAAGCGCTATCCGGTCGACGGCCGGCTGGTGGTGACGCGCACCCGCGACGGCGGCAGGAGCTTCGACGTCCTGAAAAACGGCCTGCCGCAGAACCATGCCTATGACGTGGTGTTCCGCCACGCGCTCACCCTCGACGACAGCGGCGAGAAGCTCGCCTTCGGCTCGACCACCGGCGGGCTGTGGGTGAGCGAGGACCAGGGCGACAACTGGACCGAGATTTCCCACACCCTGCCACCGGTGCATGCGGTGAGGTGGAGCTGAACGGAATGCGGGGCGACTCGCTTCGTCCGACACGGGAAGGTGTCCGATAGAGGACGCTCATCAGCTCGGTCCTCCAAAAACAATCTGTTGAAAGGCCTGAGCCCGTCACCCCGCCAGAGCGGGGCTTGACAGGCTCCGGTCGGAGCATTATTTAGCCGTATGGATAATTAACCGAGCGGATTAATATGCTCGACGCCCGACCCCTCGATGCCACCTTCTCGGCGCTGGCCGACCCGACCCGGCGCGCGGTTCTGGCTCGGCTGGCGCAGGGCGAGGCGACGGTCAGCGAACTGGCCGAGCCGTTCGCCATGAGCCTGCCGGCCTTCTCCAAGCATCTGAAGGTACTGGAGCGCGCCGGCCTCATCGAGAAGGGCCGCCATGCCCAGTTCCGCCCCTGCCGGCTGCGGCCGCAGCCGCTGAAGGAAGCGACCGACTGGCTGGAGAAATACCGCGCCGCCTGGGAAGGCCGCCTCGACCGGCTCGAGGCCTATGCGCGCCAATTGATGGAAAACGAGGACGGCAATGGCAAGCACTGACACCGGCAACACGCTCGATCTCGTGCTGGAGCGCACGACCGACCTGCCGTCGTCGCTGCTGTGGAAGGCGTGGACCACGCCCGAGCATCTGGTCCACTGGTTCGTGCCGAAGCCGTGGCAGACGGTCCATTGCGAGATCGATCTCAGGCCCGGCGGCATCTTCCGCACCATCATGCGCTCGCCCGACAACGAGGAATTCGACAATGCCGGCTGCTACCTGGAAGTCGTGCCCGAGCGGCGCCTGGTGTGGACCGACGCGCTGCAGCCCGGCTACCGGCCGGCGGCCAAGCCGTTCATGACCGCCATCCTCACCTTCGAGGAGCAGGGCGGCGGCACGCGCTACGTCGCCCGCGCCCTGCACAAGGACGTCGCCGACCGCGACCAGCACATCGCCATGGGCTTCGAGAGCGGCTGGGGCACGGTGTTCGACCAGCTCGTCGCCTATCTGCGGACGATGAAGGCATGATCGGCCGGCCACGCGGCGGGGCCACCGGGACAGACGACATGGAATGCGAGACCGATTACGACCCTGACCGCGACCTGGCGGCAACGCGCCTCTTCGACGCGCCCCCCTCGTCGCTGTGGCGGGCGTGGACCGAGCCGGCGCTCGTCATGCGCTGGTTCACGCCGGCGCCGTGGACGATGGTCGACTGCTCGATCGACCTGCACCCCGGCGGCGCCTTCAGCTGGACGATGCGCTCGCCACAGGGAGAGGAAGGCACGCACGAGGCCTGCTATCTCGACATCGTCGAGAACGAAAGGCTGGTGTGGACCGACGCGCTAGGCCCGGGCTACCGGCCGGCCGTCAGCCCGTTCATCACCGTGTCGGTTCGCCTCGCCGAACAATCCGGCAGAACGCGCCTGACCTGTCTTATCCGGCACAAGGACGCGGCGACACGCCAGATCCATCTCGACAAGGGCTTCGAGCAGGGCTGGGGAACCTGCCTCGACCAGTTGGCCGATGTGGTGCGCCGCATCCGTGCCTGAAACAGCGCATGACGGAGGAATACCCAATGACGGCTCATTCACCTGCCTCGCGGATGGAACAACGCAATGCGGACAGGCTCACCGACCGCGAAATCGTCATCGAGCGCTTGATCCGGGCGCCGCGCGGCGTCGTCTGGAAAGCGTTCATGGAGCCCGGCCATGTCGAGCAGTGGTGGGGGCCGGACGGCTTCACCACGACCACGCATGAACGCGACTTCACACCCGGCGGCATTTGGCGCTTCACCATGCATGGGCCGGACGGGCGCGACTACGAGAACGTCATCGAATTCATCGAAATCGTCGAGCCCGAGCGCATCGTCCACAACCATCGCGGCGAAGGGGCCGAGGCCGGCATACGCTTCGAAGCGACGATGACCTTCGATGACAAGGACGGCGGCACGCTGGTGACACTGCGCTCGGTGTTTCCAACGGCCGAGGCGCGCGATCTCGTCGTCCGCGAATACGGCGCCATCGAAGGCGGCGAGCAGACGCTGGCCCGGCTTGCCGCCATTGTCGAGGGACGGGCGTAGCAACATGGCGGGGCGGCCCGCCGGGGAGCGGCAGAAATGCAACGCAGGCCGGCAAACGCCACCCTTCGGCAAGGTTGCCCTTGCGCCAGCGGGCGCCAGCGGCTAATCGGGCCGCCCAACCACGTCCCGAACAGTTCAGGAGCCGGGCCGATGATCATGACGACCTTCACCATCCGGTAGGCGCCTGCCCCGCAGGCGGCCTGAAGCGTTGCCTGCAATCGTCTCCTGAACCTCCTTCAGTCCCCGGTTCGCAGTCCGGCTGCCGCAACGCTCCGCCCGCCGCCGCAGGCGGGCGACCTTTGCCAAATCGTCGCCAACCAGACGGAACGGCCAGCCAGTGGCCCGTCCGCAACCGAATGGATTCTTGCCATGCAGATCGGATTCGCCCGTTCGGCGCTCGTGCTCGGCCTGTTGTGCTGCATCGGCCCGTTCGCCATCGACATGTACCTGCCGGCGATGCCGGCGATCGCGGCCGATCTCGGCAGCGACGTCGCCCAAGTGCAGGCGACGCTGTCGGCCTATTTCCTCGCCTTCGGCCTCGCCCAGCTGGTCTACGGGCCGCTCGCCGACATGTGGGGCCGCAAGCCGCCGCTCTATGCCGGCCTCGCCCTGTTCCTGCTCGGCTCGGTCGGCTGCACGCTGGCTTCGTCGATCGAATGGCTGATCGCCGCCCGCTTCGTGCAAGGGGCGGGAGGAGCGGCCGTCATGGTCATCCCGCGCGCCATCGTGCGCGACCTCCACACCGGGCCGCAGGCGACGCGGCTGATGGCACTGGTCATGCTGGTGATCAGCGTCTCGCCGATGCTGGCGCCGCTCGCCGGCAGCGGCCTGGTGGCGCTATCGGGCTGGCGCGCTGTGTTCGCCACCATGGCGGGTGCCACGGTGGTCAGCTTCCTGGTAACGGCGCTTGCGCTGCCGGAAACGCTGAGGCCGGAGAACCGCGAGCCGGTCGACATCGGCCACCTGCTGCGCGGCGCCCGCCTGCTGCTGGCGAGCCCCTCCTTCATGGGGCTCACCTTCATCGGCGGCTTTGCCATGGCGAGCTTCTTCGTCTTCCTGGCGACGGCCTCCTTCGTCTACACCGGCCATTACGGGCTGACACCGACGCAGTTCAGCGTCGCCTTCGCGCTCAATGCGATCGGCTTCTTCGCCGCCTCGCAGTTCGCCGCCAATCTCGGCGAGCGCTTCGGCATGGGCCGCACCGTGCTGGTCGCGACCGGCGGCTTCGCCCTGTTCGCGCTGGCACTGCTGGCGGCGACCATGCTGGCCGAGCCGAGCCTGCCCTTCCTCATCGCCATGCTGTTCATGGGCAATGCCTGCCTCGGCCTGGTCATCCCGACGGCGATGGTGATGGCGCTCGACGACCACGGCGACATGGCCGGGCTCGCCTCCTCGCTTGGCGGCACGCTGCAGATGCTGGCCGGCGCGGCGATGATCGCGCTCGCCGGCCCGTTCCTCGACGGAACGCCGCGTCCGATGGTGACGGCGATCGCCGTCTGTGCCGTGCTGGCGCTGGCGGTGGCGATCACCACGCTGCGGCCGCGGCCGGCGGCGAGCCCGAGCGCGGCCGAATAGAAGCCGTAAACGCAAATACCCCGCCGCGTCTGTGCCGCGGCGGGGTGGTGTAGCAGCCTGACGGAGCCCTACCGGTTCTTGACTATGATCGGGGTGAGCAGGTCGCCCCAATTGCCGTTGCCGGAATGGTGGCGGGCGGCGCGGATCAGCTCGACCGAGACACCGGCCTCGACCGCCTTCATCACCGACTGGTTGAGCCGGTGCAGATCATTGGCAACCATGCGGATCGCCGCCTGCTCGTCGGCGTCCATGGCCGAGGCCATCTCCTCGGAACGCTCCTTGACCGGTGGCTTGGCGTTCATCGTTGCAGCACTCCCCGTGCGTGAATGGCGTTCGCCGCTGTTTCTAGACCGGGGCCGGCCGAAGCGCCAGCCCCCGTTGCCGGTCGGCGGCGGCCTATTCGGCCGCCTCGTGGAACTGGGCGCTCTCGGTCGATTCGCCCATCGCCGTGGTTGACGAGGCGCCGCCGGTGATCGCCAGCGAGACGGCGTCGAAATAGCCGGTGCCGACCTCACGCTGGTGCCGGGTGGCGGTGTAGCCGTTGGCTTCCGCCGCGAACTCGGCCTCCTGCAGTTCCGAATAGGCCGCCATCTGACGCTCCTTGTAGCCGCGCGCCAGCTCGAACATGCCGTAGTTGAGCTGGTGGAAGCCGGCCAGCGTGATGAACTGGAACTTGTAGCCCATCGCGCCGAGCTCGCGCTGGAACTTGGCGATGGTCGCCTCGTCGAGGTTCTTCTTCCAGTTGAACGACGGCGAGCAGTTGTAGGCGAGCAGCTTGTCGGGATGGTGCCGGCGCACGCCCTCGGCGAATTTCCTCGCCTGTTGCAGATCGGGCTTCGATGTCTCGCACCAGATCAGGTCGGCATGCGGCGCGTACTTGACCGCCCTGGCGATGCACGGCTCGATACCATTCCTCACATGATAGAAGCCCTCGGCGGTGCGCCCCTTGTCGTAGTCGACGAAGGGCTTGTCGTTGTCGTCGACGTCCGACGTGAGCAGCTTGGCGGCTTCCGCGTCGGTGCGGGCGACAACGAGCGTCGGCACGCCCATCACGTCGGCGGCGAGCCGCGCCGCGTTGAGGTTGCGGATGTGGGCGGAGGTCGGGATCAGCACCTTGCCGCCGAGATGGCCGCACTTCTTCTCGGAAGCGAGCTGGTCCTCGAAATGGACGCCGGCAGCGCCCGCCTCGATATAGGCCTTCATCAGTTCGAATGCGTTGAGCGGCCCGCCGAAGCCGGCTTCGGCGTCGGCGACGATCGGCGCGAACCAGGTCTCGACCGACAGCCCGTTGCCTTCGGAAGTCTCGATCTGATCGGCGCGCTGCAGCGTGCGGTTGATGCGTCTCGCCAGCTCCGGGCCGGCGTTGGCCGGATAGAGCGACTGGTCGGGATACATGGCCGAGGCGGTGTTGGCGTCGGCCGCCACCTGCCAGCCGGACAGGTAGATCGCCTTCAGGCCGGCGCGGACCATCTGCATGGCCTGGTTGCCCGACAAGGCGCCGAGCGCGTTGACGAAGTCCTCCTCGTGGATCAGTTTCCACAGCCGATTGGCGCCCATCTCGGCGAGCGTGTGGCGGACTTCTACCGAACCGCGCAGACGCTTCACGTCGGCCGGCGAATAGGGCCGCTCGATGCCGTCGAAGCGGCCCTGCGGGGCCGACGGAACAAGATTGTAAAAATCGGTCATGTCAGGCTCCTGTGTTCGCTCGGTGGGCGCGCCCGACCAGCG
Organism: Alphaproteobacteria bacterium; assembly: GCA_016861165.1. GTDB lineage: Bacteria > Pseudomonadota > Alphaproteobacteria > Rhizobiales > Rhizobiaceae > BOKV01. The sequence continues at coordinate 73,150 of BOKV01000015.1, forward strand.
CCGTGAAGACCGCTGGCAACAGGCATTGATGTGACATCATTTACATTGCATCGCAAAAATCACCAGTGCCGATCCACACACTGGCTGGCAATTGCGGTCACGCTGTCTTGCCTTTGACAGATGCCGTCTGTAAAATTGTCAAAACTGTAAACAGCTTTCGCATTCCGGCGCGTCACGTCGCGACTTGTCAAAACCTGTAAAAAATGGCTGAGCAGAAGATATTCGCCGGGCCGCGCATCCGCCGCGTGCGCCACTCGCTGGGGCTGACCCAGACGGCCATGGCCGAGGCGCTCGGCATCTCGCCGTCCTATCTCAACCTGATCGAGCGCAACCAGCGCCCGCTCACAGTGCAATTGCTGCTGAAGCTCGCCAGCGTCTACAAGCTCGATCTGGAGGAACTGCGCGGCGAGGCGGCCGGCTCGGCGGCTGCCCTGCGCGAGGTCTTCGCCGATCCGCTGCTCGAGGGCGAGCTGCCGTCGGCCCAGGAGATCGTCGAGATCGCCGACGCCGCCCCCAACGCGGCGGCCGCCATCGTCAAGCTCTATCGCGCCTATCGCGAATCGCTCGACCGGCTGAGCGATCTGTCGCAGCTTCTGGCGCGCGAGGGCCGGGCGACGACGCTGTCGGCGGCGCGCCTGCCGCTGGACGAGGTGCACGAGGCCTTCGAGACGCGCGCCAACCATTTCAGCCTGATCGAGTCCGCCGCCGAGAGGCTCAACGAGCAGCTGGCGCCGTCGGGCGATCTGGCCGGAGCGCTCAAGGACTGGCTGAAGCGCGAGCGCGAAATCTCGGTGCGGCTGCTGCCGGTGCATGCCATGCCGCTATGGCGTCGCCGTTTCGACCGCCATTCGATGCGGCTGTTCCTGTCCGAGCGGCTGTCGCCCTTCGACCAGACGCGCGAGATCGCCATGGAGGTCTGCGTGCTGGCGATGCAGGCCGAGATCGCCGAGGAGATCGCCGCGCTGAAGCTTTCGGGCGACGAAGCGCGGCGGCTTGCCCGCTTCGAACTGGCCCGCTATGCGGCGCACGCGCTGATCATGCCCTATGACGCCTTCCACACTGCGGCGGTGCGGACAAGATACGACATCGACCTGCTGGCCGCGCGCTTTTCGGTCTCCTTCGAGCAGGCGGCCAACCGGCTGACCATGCTGGCCCGGCCGGCCAGGCCCGGCGTGCCCTTCTTCATGCTCGAGGTCGACCAGGCCGGCAACCGCTTCCGCCGCGCCGGGGCGCAAGGCTTCCCGCAGGCCCGTTTCGGCGGCGCCTGCCCCAGGCTGCCGATCCATGCCGCCTTCGCCCAGCCGAGCCAAGTGCTGGTCGAACGCGTCGAGATGCCGGACGGCGCCGAATTCCTGGTCCTCGCGCGCACCCTCGAAGGCCCGCGTGCCGCCTTCAACGAGCGCGTGCGCCGCACCGCGCTGCTGATCGGCTGCGACGCCGGTTTTGCCGGCGAGGTGGTCTATGGCGGCGCCGTTGCCGCCGGCCTGCCGCCAACGGCGGTCGGCGCTGCCTGCCGGCTGTGCGAACGCCAGGGGTGCCTGTCGCGCGCCGAGCCGCCGATCACCCGGCCGCTCGGCCTCGACGAGATGGTCACGGGACTGAGTGCGTTCGATTTCCGCTGAACAAGGCCCCGGGGCGGCATAGGCGCCGGCGCGCCGCGTCAGCTCCTCGGCGGGCGGAACAGGTAGACGACGATCCACACCGGCACGATGACCATGGCGCCGAGCACGATGTTGGGCACCGCCCAGGCGGCGCCGCGCTGCAGCCAGGCCAGCACGTTCTCCGGCGTCAGGCCGACCTCGCGCAAAATCTGTTCGGCCGACAGGTTGAGCCTGGTCAGGATGACACCGGTGATCAGGGACGCAATGGCGATCTTGACCAGCGTCGAGAACAGCCGGAACATGGCCCGTGCGCGCCTCCTTGCTCCCGCCGCCGCGGGCCGGCAGCCGGGTCAACGGCCCTTATAGCCTGCGAGCCGAGAATCGCAAACCGCGCGCAGCGCCGGCGTGGGCGGGGCTTGTGCATGGCTACCGGGCCGGGTCGAGCAGGCCGTCGACCGATTCGGTATCGCGGGTGACCAGCGGCGACGACATGACACCGCCGATGAACAGCAGCGTGTCGGGCGTCTGGCCGGCGTCGTTGGCGTTGAGGCGGGCGCGCAGTGCCAGTCCGCCCGAGAGAAGGTCCGCCCGGCCGGCCAGGCGGGCGCGCAGCTGTGTGTTGTCGAGCTCCAGCCCGCGCAGCCACAATGTCCGTCGGTCAAAGATCATGTCGCCCTTGAGCGAGGTAAACAGGGTCTGGCCGGAGAGCTTGACGGCGCCGTCCTCGCCGCTGCTGGCCAGCGTGGCGCGCATCTGCCCGAGATCGGCTCCGGAAATGAGGCCGCGGCCCATCTCCAGCGTGGCCCAGCCGCGCAGTTGCGAGGCAAGCTGCCCGACCGAGCTGCCATCGGACTTGACGGTGAGCTTGATGTCGGCCTTGCCGTCGGCGGCGAACGCGCCCCTTGGCAGGGCGGCGATCAACGGCGCCAGCGAGATGCCTGACAACGCCGCCTCGGCCCGCAGCTGCGCGCCTTGTTCCTTCCGCTTCAGCGACAGCTTGCCGATCGCCGAGCCGCCATAGAGGGTGGCGCCGCCAAGGTCGAACAGCAGTTCGCCATTGCGCACCGACAGCGCGGCGCCGAGGCTGCCGGTGGTGAGGTTGCCCAGCTTGGCGCTGCTGGCCGACAGCCGCACGTCGCAATCGAAATCGTCGAGCAGCTGCAGGCCGCTCACCTGCGGGCGACCGATCTCGGCCTCCTGGCGCAGCCCGGCCAGGTAGGGGGTCAGGTCGAGCGACTGGAAAGCCAGCGTGGCGTTGATCTGCGGGCGACCGCCATTGCCGATCACGACCTGCAGCACGCCGCGCCCCTCGTTGCGGTCGACCGAGACGACCGCGTCGGCGACCTGCATCTGGCGCGGCGTTCCGTTGAGCTTGCCAGTGATCTGGAGCGCCCCCGGGGCGGCGCCGACGTCGAGCCTGCCGCCAAAGAACTCGACCAGCCGCGGCAGCGACGGCGCGCTGAGCGTGGTCGTGCCGGCGAGATAGAGGCCGGCGAGCAGGTTGGCGTCGCCGCTGAAGCTGAAGCGGAAGGCGCTGGTCCTTACCTCGGCGGCGGTCTGGCTGCTGCCGCCGGCCATCAGCAGCAGCGGGCGGGCGTTGTTGATCGAGAACTCCACCGATTCGTCGCGCCAGATGCTGGAGCCGCGGATCGTCCATGCGGCCGTGCTGTCCGGCCAACGCAGCTGCGCGTTGACATTGGTGAACGTCTCGCGCGCACCGGTCGCAGCGCTCTCATAGACGACGATGCCGTCGACGATCTCGAAATCGCCGACGGCCAGCCGGTCGATGACGCCAAGATCGATCCTGGCATTGGGCTCGGCCGCTTGGCGGATGGCGCGGGCCTGGTCGAGCACCGCCGCCAGGCGCCCGCCGGTAGGCGCCCAGCTCGTCCGGCCATCGCCATCAACGCGCAGGCTGAAGCGCGGACGCACCAATTGGTACTGGTAGATTTCGATGCGGCCGAACAGGGCGGGAATGACGGCGATGCGCCCGCGCAGCCTTTCCATCTGGACGAATGGCGGGTCGTCGGGGTGCTGGGGCGATCCCTCGAAGATGACGTTGGCGATCTCGATGCCGAGATAGGGGCTGAGGAACACTTTCGGCGCGTCGCGGAACGACATGCGGCGGCCGGTCAGCTCATGCGCCTGCGCCATGATCTGGGCGCGCACGCCGTCGGACGAAACAAGGTACGGCAGTGCCACGACCGCCGCTGCGAGCGCGCCGGCGAGAAGGATCATGGCTGCGGCCAGACGTTTCATCCGAATGACGTATTCCTCCGCGCTGGCGCGTCCCGGCTGTCTTTGACAAAGGCTCGCGGCTTCGGCAATAGGAAACCGCCTGTCGACCCGCGTCTCACCCTATCACGGGAATCGCCCATGGCGAATGAACGGCCGCTCTGGACCCCTTCCGCCGAACGCGTAGCCTCGAGCCGGATGGCCGCCTTCGGCCGCTGGTTTGGCGAACGCAGCGGCCGCGTCTTCGACGACTATGACAGCCTGCACGCCTATTCCACCGCCGAGATCGGCGCTTTCTGGAGCGCCATATGGGACTATTGCGGCATCATCGGGGAGAAGGGCGCCGTCGCCGCCGCCGAGCTCGACCGCATGCCGGGCGCCCGCTTCTTTCCGCAGGCCAGGCTCAATTTCGCCGAGAACCTGCTGAAACATTCCGGCGCCGACACCGCGATCGTCTTCCGCGGTGAGGACAAGGTCGAGCGACGCCTCTCCCGGGATGAACTGCGCGCGCTGGTCTCGCGCCTGCAACAGGCAATGGCGGCCATGGGGATCGGCGCCGGCGATCGCGTGGCCGCGATGCTGCCGAACATGCCGGAGACGGTGGCGGCGATGCTGGCGGCCAGCTCGCTCGGCGCCATCTGGTCGTCATGCTCGCCCGATTTCGGCGAGCGCGGCGTCATCGACCGCTTCGGCCAGATCGCGCCGAAGCTGTTCATCGCCTGCGACAGCTACTGGTACAACGGCAAGCGCATCGACGTGGCCGACAAGGTCGGCGCGATCGTGCCGCAGCTGAACGCCGAGCGCACCGTGATCGTGCCCTATGCCGGCGGGGCGTCGGCAATTGCCGACGCCGTTCCGTCGGCCGTCGTGCTCGACGACTTCCTCGCGCCGCATGTGGCCGGTGCGCTCACCTTCGCGCGCGGCGGTTTCGCCGATCCGCTCTACATTCTGTTCTCGTCGGGCACGACCGGCGTGCCCAAATGCATCGTCCATTCGCAGGGCGGCACCCTGATCAAGCATCTGTGCGAGCAGCAGCTGCACTGCGACCTCCGGCAAGGCGACCGCCTGTTCTACTTCACCACCTGCGGCTGGATGATGTGGAACTGGCTGGTGAGCGGGCTCGCCAGCGGCGCCACGCTAATGCTCTATGACGGCTCGCCCTTCCACCCCAACGGCAACGTGCTGTTCGACTATGCCCAGGCCGAGCGCTGCACCTTCTTCGGCACCTCGGCCAAGTTCATCGATTCGGTGCGCAAGGCGGGGCTGCAACCGCTCGCGAGCCACGATCTGTCGAGCGTCGCCACCATCGCCTCGACCGGCTCGCCGCTGGCGCCGGAGAATTTCGATTTCGTCTATGCCGGCATCGCGCCGGACGTGCATCTCGCCTCGATCTCGGGCGGCACCGACATCGTCGGTTGCTTCGTCCTCGCCGTCCCCGGCCGGCCGGTCTATCGCGGCGAAATCCAGGGGCCGGCGCTCGGCATGGCCGTCGATGTGTGGGACGAGGACGGCCGTCCGGTGCGCGGCGAAAAGGGCGAACTGGTCTGCACCCGGCCGTTCCCGTCGATGCCGATCGCCTTCTGGAATGATCCCGATGGCGAAAAGTATCGCGGCGCCTATTTCGACCGCTTCGCCGATGTCTGGTGCCATGGCGATTTCGCCGAATGGACCGTCCATGGCGGCATGATCATCCACGGCCGCTCCGACGCGACCCTCAACCCGGGCGGCGTGCGCATCGGCACGGCCGAGATCTACAACCAGGTCGAGCAGCTGCCCGAGGTGGTCGAGGCGCTCGCCATCGGCCAGGACTGGGAGGGCGACACCCGCGTGGTGCTGTTCGTGCGGCTGGCCGACGGTGTGTGTCTCGACCAGGCGCTCGCCGACCGCATCCGGCTGAAGATCCGTACCGGCGCTTCGCCGCGCCACGTGCCGGCCAGGATCGTCGCGGTGGCCGACATCCCGCGCACCAAATCGGGCAAGATCACCGAACTGGCGGTGCGCGAGGTCGTCCACGGCAGGCCGGTGAGGAATATCGAGGCGCTCGCCAATCCCGAGGCGCTGGAATTGTTCCGCGACCTGCCCGAGCTGCGCCAATAGGCCCGGCGCGGCCGGGCAACTGGCCGGCAGGGGTGCCGCCCGGCGGGATTGGCCTTCCCGCCTGACTGCGACAACGGCGGCCCCGTGACGGTTAACGGTTCCTTGCCGCATCGGTTAACCGTGAACTTCGCAAAGGCCGGCTTTGGCTCAAACCGGCGCCGTCGCGTTAAGGATTTGGCAAGCAATCGCGGGCGATGGTCGCCATGAAACGGCCGCCAGCCGGCGCCGGATGCCCCTGTGGCGGCGCCGGGCCCGAGCGGCGGAAAGGGTTGCGATTACGTCCCGGATTCTCCCTTGCTCTCCACAGTCGCGATCGATCTTCAGCGGGCCCTGGCGCCCGCTGTTTTCTTTTCTGCGCCGTCACCGCCGCCCGGTCCGCTGGATGCGGCTGAGCAGGAACACCGGCACCACGCCGATGGCGACGATGGCAAGCGCGGCCACGGTCGCCTCCTCGAACAGGCCGCGCGAGGCCTTCTCGTAGACGAAAATGGCGAGCGTCGAGAAGTTGAACGGTCTGAGCAGCACCGTCGCCGACAGTTCCTTCACGGTGTCGACGAAAACGAACAGCCCGGCCGTGGCGATGGCGCGCGCCAGTATCGGCAGTTCGACACTGAACAGCGTGTGCGCCTCGCTGCGGCCGAGCGTGCGCGCCGCCATCGCGACATGCTCCGACAGGCGCGAATAGCCCGACTCGATCGCGCCATGGGCTACCGCCAGGAAGCGCACCGTGAGGCCATAGACGACGATCGCCGCCGTTCCGGAGACGAGCAGTCCCGTCGAGAAGCCGAACTGGGCCCGCATAAATGCGTCGAGCGCATTGTCAAAGCGGGTGAAGGCGAACAGGGCGCCGATCGCCAGCACCGAGCCGGGGACGGCATAGCCGAGCGTGGAAAGCCGGCAGGCGAGCGCCAGCCAGCCCGGCGGCCGCCGGCGCTGGGCAGCGAGGATGGCGAGCGCGGCGATGACGGCGGCGAGTGCCGCGGCGAACGAGACGGCCAGGCTGTCGAGGGCGGCGGCCTGGAGCGCCGGGTCGGCTAGCTGGTGCGGCCGCTTCCAGGCCTGGCGCAGCATCAGGCCGACGGGGGCGGCAAAGCCCACCGCCGGCGGTAGCGCGCAGGCGACGAAGGCAAGGCCCGAGCGCCAGCCGGCAAGCGGCGCCAGCGACTGGCCGCGGCCGGCCGAACCTTTCGGCGCGTAACGCCGGTCGCCACGCGCACGCCGCTCCAGCGCCGTCAGCACCGCGACGAAGACGAGCATCACGCAGGCGATCTGGGCGGCGCCGGCCAGGCTCGATCGGTTGAGCCAGGTGTCGAAGACGGAGAAGGTGAGCGTGCGCACGCCGAGCATCTCGACGGCGCCGATGTCGTTGAGTGCCTCCAGCATGGCGAGCGTGGCGCCGGCGGCCACGGCGGGACGCGCGAGCGGCAGGGCGACGCGCCTGAACAGCGGCCAGCCGCCGACGCCGAGCACGCGGCTGGTGTCGATCACCGCCGTACCCTGCATCTCGAACACCAGCCGGCAGGTCAGATAGACGTAAGGATAGAGCACGGCGGTCATTACCAGCACCGCCCCAGGCAACGAGCGCACGTCCGGAAACCAGTATTCGCCCGGCGAGGCGAAGCCGCCGACGGCGCGCAGCGCGCGCTGCACCGGCCCGGCATAATCAAGCAGTTCGACGAAGCAGTAGGCCGACAGATAGGTCGGCACGGCGAGCGGCATGACAAGCGCCCAGTGCAGGAAGCCGCGACCGAAGAAGCGGTACCGGCTGACCAGCCAGGCGCTGGTGACGCCGACGGCGGCGGCGAACAGGCCAACACCGCCGATGAGCAGTACGGTCTCGACGGTCGCCCGCGGAATGACGTTTGCGACGAGATGCGGCCATACGCCGGCGGCATCGCCCGTCGCCAGCACCAGGAGTGCGGCGAACGGGATCAGCGTCGCCAGCGCCACGGCCGTGGCGGCGACCGCGGGCAGCCGCCAGCCTGGAACGAACCGGTTGCGCGACGGCGGGCCTTCGGGTGCCAATGGGTCGACGGCGGTCACCATGGCGACCGGTTAGGGGCAACGAGGCGGGATGGCAAGCCGGTTGAGTTCGTGACGCGGTCTTGGCGCCTCTCCCGCCAAGATCGCGGCTCAGGTACTGCCAAGCAGGCCGTGAGGCCATCGAGCCGCCGAAACAGCATTAACTTTCAAACTGTTAGAAGCAGATGCAAGAAGTTCAGAGATGGTGGAGCGTGCAGTCTCGAGAGAACCTGCCTCCGTTAGCGGGCGCCTGCTTTGACAGGAATTTGCAGGATGACGCGCTGGCGCCAGGCGCTTGCCGCGCGCCGCTCGGCGCGTGGCGCCGTCGTCGCCGACTACGGTGACCGGCTGGAGAATTGAACGTTCATCCGGGAATGCCACGTGTGTCGACGAGATGCCGTCGATCCGGGCGCCCGAACGGGCACAGGGTTACGTCTGACCTGCCATCCGACGCTCGAAGCCGCGTGACGGGCCCCGGAGCTACAGTTCGGCGCGCGACAGCGCGTAGACGGTGCCGCAGAACTCGCAGGTGGTCACGACGCGGTCGTCCTGCATCGCCGCGAGCAGGTCATCGTCCGGCAGGGCCCGGATCAGCTCGACGATCTTGCCGCGAGAGCATGAGCATTTGTCGGCAACGCGGGCACCGTCAAAGACCCGCACGCCGTGCTCGTGGAACAGACGGAACAGCAGCCGCTCGCAGCCGATTCCGGGATCAGTCAACTCGTCGTCGGCCACCGTGTCGACCAGTGCCTGCGCCTCGACCCAGCTGTCGTCCGCGCGCAGCGGCTCCGGCGCGGCGATGTGGCGCGGCCGGTCGCCGCCCGGCAGATCCGCAAGCCGCATGCGCTGCGGCGCTTCGGGGAGGAACTGCGCGATCAGGCCGCCGGCCCGCCAGCGCCGTCGCGGCCCCGCCCCGTCGGCGCCCGGCGTCACCATCTCCGCCACCGCCAGCCGCACACGCGTCGGTATCTGTTCCGACCGGCGGAAGTACTGATGCGCAACCTCCTCCAGCGTCGAACCATTGAGTTCGACGATGCCCTGATAGCGCTGCATGCGTGGTCCCTGGTCGATCGTCATCGCCAGGATGCCGTCGCCGAGCAAATGTTCGGGCGCCGCCCGGCCGGCGCCGATCGCCTGCTTCACCGCTTCCCGGTCGTAGCGGGCATAGGCGCGCACGGCGTCGGGTGTGCGAAAATCGGTGACCAGCAGCGACACCGGACCGTCGGTCTGCGTCTGGAAGATGAACTTGCCGTCGAATTTGAGCGACGTCCCGAGCAGCACCGTCAGCACGACCGCCTCGCCCAGAAGCGCTGCGACGGGCGCCGGATAGTCGTGGCGATCGAGAATGGCGTTCAGCATCGGACCGAGCTGGACCGCCCGCCCGCGCAGGTCGAGCGGCGCCACCTCGAACGGCACGACCTTGTCGTCGCCGGCAAGCCGGATGCCCACGAAGGGCTGGGCGGTGGTCATGGTCCTGTCTTCCTCGTGACGGCGGTGGCGCCGCCCGGGCAACGCCGATGTCAGGCCGACGGCCCGGCGTCCAGGCACCACGCCAGGATCGCTTTCTGCACGTGCAGCCGGTTCTCGGCTTCGTCGAGGACGACCGACTGCGGCCCGTCAATCACTTCGTCGGTCACTTCCTCGCCGCGATGGGCCGGCAGGCAGTGCATGAAGATCGCATCGGGCTTGGCGAGCCCCATCAGCGCGCTGTTGACCTGGTAGGGCCTGAACACGTTGTGGCCGCGGGCGCGGTGCTCCTGGTTCATCGACACCCAGGTGTCGGTGACGACGCAGTCGGCGCCGGCCACCGCGGCCTGCGGGTCGTGGCCGATGCGGATGTCGGCACCACGGCCGCGCGCCCATTCGACGAACCGGGGATCGGGCCCGGAACCCTCCGGCGTCGCCACATCCATGGCAAAGCCGAAACGCGCCGCTGCCTCCATATAGGAGTTCAGCACGTTGTTGCCATCTCCGGTCCAGGCGATGCGGGCGCCGCGAATCGTTCCCTTCCGCTCCTCGAAGGTCATCACGTCGGCCATGATCTGGCAGGGATGGGTGTCGTCGGTCAGGCCGTTGATGACGGGAACCGTGGCATGCTCGGCCATTTCCAGCAGGCGGGTGTGCTCCAGCGTGCGCATCATGATGGCGTCGACATAGCGCGACAGCACGCGGGCGGTGTCGCCGATCGTCTCGTCGCGGCCAAGCTGCATTTCGGCGCCCGACAGGAACAGGGTCTCGCCGCCGAGCTGGCGCATGCCGACGTCGAAGGAGACGCGGGTGCGGGTCGAGGGCTTCTCGAAGATCATCGCCAGCGTCTTGCCGGCGAGCGGCCGGGGCCCGGGCGCGGCCCCGGTCTTCAACCTCGCCTTCATCGCCTGCGCGTGGCCGAGCATGCCCTTCAGCGTGTCGCTTTCGAGGGCCGAGATGTCGAGGAAATGCCGGGCCGAGTCCGCCACCGTCATCCCCCGCTGGCCGCCCGGGCGGGCCTGGCCGCCAGCCGAGACAACGCTGCGTCCATGCGCCCGCGCGCCTCGCGCAGCTCGTCGGCCGTGATGACCAGCGGCGGTGCGAAGCGCACGACATTGTCGCCGGCGCCGATCGCAAGCACCCGCTCCTCGCGCATGGCGGCGATGATGTCGGTGTTGGGGATGCGGGCCTTCAGGCCCTGCAGCAGCCCCTCGCCGCGCACGCCGTCGACAAGGTCGGGGTAGCTGTCGGCCAGTTCGGCCAGGTGCTGGCGCAGCACCTTGGCCATCTCGCGCACATGGTCGAGGAAGCCGTCGCCCATGACAACGTCGAGGACGGCGTTGCCGACCGCCATGGCGAGCGGGTTGCCGCCGAAGGTGGTGCCGTGCGAGCCGACAGTCATGCCGCTCGCCGCCTCCTCGGTGGCGAGGCAGGCGCCCACCGGGAAGCCGCCGCCCAGCCCCTTGGCGACAGCCATGATGTCGGGAACCGCGCCCGACCACTCATGTGCAAACAGCTTGCCGGTGCGACCCATGCCCGTCTGGATCTCGTCATAGATGAGCAAGAGCCCGTGTTCGTCGCAAAGCGCGCGCAGTTCGCGCAGAAACGACCACGGTGCCGGCCGCACGCCGCCCTCGCCCTGCACCGGCTCGATCAGGATCGCCGCGGTCTGGTCGCCGATGGCCGCGCGCACGGCGGCGATGTTGTCAAAGGGGAGCTGAGTAAAGCCCGGCGTCTTCGGGCCGAAACCCTCCAGGTATTTGGCCTGGCCGCCGGCGGCGATGGTGGCGAGCGTGCGGCCGTGGAAGGCCCCCTCGAAAGTGAGGATGTCGATCCGCTCGGGCGCGCCCTTCGACCAGTGGTAGCGCCGCGCCGTCTTGATGGCGCATTCCATCGCCTCGGCGCCGGAATTGGTGAAGAAGACGCGATCGGCGAAGGTCGCCGCGCACAGCCGGTCGGCGAGGCGCTCCTGTCCGTCGATACGGAACACGTTCGACAGGTGCCACAGCCGGCCCGCCTGCTCGGTCAGGGCGGCGACCAGATGCGGATGGGCATGGCCGAGCGCAGTGACCGCGATGCCGGCGGTCAGATCGATGTAGTCGGCCCCTTGCGCGTCGAACAGGCGCACGCCCTCGCCACGCACGAACAGCGTGTCCGGCTTGGCGTAGGTGGAGAAGATGTGCTCCTGCATGGTTGTCGTCCTTGCCGCATTCCCAAAAAGGGGATCGACTGCACCGAAATCGCCGCCAGGCCTGCCGCCGGGCGTCACGGGAATGAAAATGCCGCCTTGCGGCGGCATTCGGAGATCAGTGCCTTATACCATGGCCGCCACGGCGACTGTCAATCGCATGTCCGCGCTCAAAAGAACGGCGCTCGGCCGCTGCCGGTCCAGCCCCGCCCGGCTCGGGCGATATCCACAGTCTGGCGCCGCCAGCTCCGCAAATGTGATTCGGCTTTCCACAGCTTGCCGAAATCCGATTCTTCATTCTGGGGACAATCTGAAAAAATGATTCGTTCTTCCGGCCCGACTCTTGCCTGCGAGTCGGGCCGCCGGTACCTTCCAATTGGTTAATTCAGGCTTCCGCGGCGGACCTGGAAATCACGGCAAATCAAGGCGGCTGGAGTGGTCGGCGGCCCGTCGGCACGGGTCGGGTGGGTGTGCGCGTCTGCGCCGCCTCAACAACAACGAGGAAGCGATGTCCTGGACGGATGAACGCGTCAACCTATTGAAGAAGCTATGGTCTGACGGCTTCAGCGCCAGCCAGATCGCGGCCGAACTGGGCAGCGTGACGCGCAACGCCGTGATCGGCAAGGTCCATCGTCTCGGCCTGTCCGGACGCACCAAGACACAGGCCTCGGCCGCCGCCTCACGGCCCAAACGCCCCGTCCGCAACGGCGCCTATGTCGCCCGCACCGGCCACAACGGCCAGCGCGCGACGTTGGTGCGCAGCCAGCTGCGCCTCGCCGAGGGGCACGAGGGCCGGCCGGCCGAGGAGGAGGAACTGGCCGCGCCGCTGCCGCTGGAGTTGAAACTAACCCAGCTCACCGAACGCACCTGCAAGTGGCCGATCGGCGATCCGGCCACCGACGCCTTTCATTTCTGTGGCCATCAGCCGAGGGACGGCAGCCCCTATTGTCCCTATCATTTCCGGATTGCCTACCAGCAAGTGGCCGATCGGCGGCGCGACCGCCGCCTCGAGGCGATTGGCTGACTTCAGCCTACGTTAGAGCAAGCCCCGATCCAGACGAATCGGGATTTTACTCTATCTATTTGTTTTGTCGCGTCATCTTGTCCGCCGCGCGGTGCCGCTCGGGCGCGATGACGCCCTAGCCGCCGCCGATCAGCACGCCGGCGGCGAAGACCAGCGCGCCGCCGAGCACGACCTGGAAGATCGCCTTGCCCCACGGCGTCTCCATGTACTTGTTCTGGATGAAGGCGATCGCCCACAGCTCGACGAAGACGATGGCGATGGCCAGGCTCGTCGCTGTCCAGAAATCGGGGATCAGGTAGGGCAGCGCGTGGCCGAGGCCGCCGACGGTGGTCATGATGCCGGTGGCAAGCCCGCGCCGGATCGGCGAGCCGCGCCCGGAGATGACGCCGTCGTCGGAGGCGACCTCGGTGAAGCCCATCGAGATGCCGGCGCCGACCGAGGCGGCGACGCCGACAAGGAAGGTCGTCCAGGTGTTCTGCGTGGCGAAGGCGGTGGCGAAGATCGGCGCCAGCGTCGACACCGAGCCGTCCATCAGCCCGGCGAGGCCCGGCTGCACATAGGTCAGCACGAACTGGCGGTGCTCGGTCGCCCGTTCGGCCTCCTGCACCGACCGGGGGGCGTGCGCCCGTTCGGCCTCCATCGCCGCGCCGATATGGCCGGCCTCGGCCCGGGCGAGCTCGCCGAGCAACTTGCGGATCGAGGCGTCGCTGGCACGGCGCGCGGCGGCGGCGTAGAAACGGCAGGCCTGCTCCTCCATCGCCGCCGCCTGCCGGCGCACCTCGTCGACGCCCTTCGGCTTGACCAGCCAGTCGGGCTTGCGGTCGTAGAAGCCCTTGACGTGCTCGCGGCGGATCAGCGGAATCGCCTCGCCGAACTTCTCGCGGTGCAGCTCGATCAGCCAATCGCGGTGCTGGCCCTCCTCCGCGGCCATCGCGTCGAACATCCGCGCGGTGTCGGGGAAGTCGGCGCGCAGCCATTGCGCATAGGCCTGATAGATGCGCGCGTCGTCCTCCTCGGAAGAGATGGCGAGCGCCAGCATCTCCTGCTCGCTCAGGCTGTCGAAATCGCGCCGGCCGCGCGAGAGAAAACTGGAGAACATCGCACCACTTCTTAGAATGATTCCAATCTACGCCGCGTCCGGCCTTTGTCAACGCCGGCGCGGGCGCGTCGTTGCGGCAGCGGTTTCTGGAACGGCGGGCGGGCGCGGCAGCGGCGATCAACGGGGTTTCCCGGGCGGCCCGGTTCCGGCAAGATCGCGCCTCCGGAGGAAATGACGCCATGGCCATGATCGACCGACTGCTCGACCGGGTCGGCCACCTGCTCGCCAACAAGCTGGTCAAGCAGTCCTCGGGCTACGAGCCCTACACGCCGTCCGATTATGACACGCTGTGGGCGACGCTGAAGCCCGGCGACGTGCTGCTGGTGGAGGGCAACCAGCTCATCTCGGCCACCATCAAGTACCTGACGCAGTCGACCTGGAGCCATGCCGCGCTCTATGTCGGCCACAGCCTGCCGAAACCGGCCGACGGCGGCGAACGCCCGCGCCTCATCGAGGTCAATATCGGCGAGGGCTGCGTGGCCGTGCCGCTGTCGCGCTACGCCTCCTACAACACCCGCATCTGCCGTCCGGTCGGACTGACCGAGGAGGACCGGCGCAAGGTGGTCGATTTCATGGTCTCCAAGATCGGCGTGCAGTACGACCTGCGCAACATCGTTGACCTGCTGCGCTATTTCTTCCCGACGCCGCCGGTGCCGGTGCGCTGGCGCCGGCGCATGATCGCCTTCGGCTCGGGCGATCCGACGCGGGCGATCTGCTCGTCGCTGATCGCCCAGGCCTATCAGTCGGTCGGCTATCCGATCCTGCCCGAGATCACGCTGGCGCCCGGCCGGGCGCACGCCGAATCGCGCTATTCACGCGCCGAGATCATGCACATCCGCCACCACTCGCTGTTCGCGCCGCGGGATTTCGACCTGTCGCCCTATTTCGAGGTGGTCAAGCCGACCATCATCCACGGCTTCGACTACCGCAGGATCAAGTGGAGCGGCCAGGTCTCGGAACTGGACATCCTGCGCCAGAAGCGCAGCGAAGAGCGCCTGGCCGGCAAGGAGGACTGAGAGCGCCGGCGGCCGCTACTGGCAGATCAGGTAGCGGCAGTCACTGCCGTGGCAGCCGAGGTCGACATGAAGGTGGGCTTCGTGCGCCGTGTCGGAATCGGGCCCCAGCACCGTGGTGAAGTGGCGGCAGGCGGCGGCATGAACCTGCTTCAGGAAAGCCTGGCGCGGGCCGGACGCGGCGGCGTCGACCGGCGCCGCCGCCTCGTCCTGCGCCGTTGCGGGTGCCCGCGGCCAGTCGCCGGCGACCGTCACCTCGCGGCCGTCGGCCAGCCGGAAGGCGGCAATGTCGAGCGCGTTGGCGAAGGCATGCTCGGACAGCTTGCCGGCCGCCGCCCGGTTGCGCCGCCGGCACTCGTAGCCCGGGCCGGTGACGATCGCCGCCAGTTCGCCGTCAAGCAGCCGGCGCGCCAGGCTGGTCGCCTCCTCGGCCAGTCGGGCGAGCTGGCCGGCCATCTCGCAGGTGACCGTCGGCCGGCCGGTCAGCGCCACGCCGGCCGCGCTGATCAGCGTGAGCGGCGAATCGGCGCCGCACGCGCCGTCCTCGCGCACCGGCGCCGGCGCGGCCTCGACCCGGCCCCACAACATCGCCGGACAGGCGCGCCGGTGCGGGACCGGAACGTCTGCGGCGTCCGCTCGGCGGGGCTCGGCCGCCGGTGCCGTGGCGACCGCCGGCAGCCCGGGCCGTGGCGTCGGCACCGGGATTTCGGCGGCGACCGTCGGCGCGGCGGCGGCGAGCAGCGTCGCCAGCAAGGCGGAGATCAGGCGTGCGTCAGTTCCAAATCCGCGCATTGGCAGCATCCGTGAGCAGGCAAACGTCGTCCCACCATGTTTTCCGGCATATCCTGGGCGATGCGATGGCCGCCCACGCATTGGCGCACATCGCGCGCGCCCGGCGCCGCCACCGGCGGACATCACCACGGTTGCGCCACGAGCCCATGCAAAACAGACTGGCGTTCACAGCCACTCCTACCGAGGGAGCCCGCGCGCATGAACAGGACCGCCGCGATCATGCTGGCGCTCGCCGTCGCCGCCCCCGGCGGGCCCGCCCAGGCCGGCCGCCCCGATACGCGCGCCATGACCTGCGCCGACGCCCAGCTTCTCGTCCGCCGCGCCGGCGCCGTCGTCATGACGACGGGCCGCTACACCTATGACCGCATCGTCGCCGGGGTCGGCTGGTGCGACTTCGACGAGGAGACAAGGCTGGTGACGGCGCCGACCATCGACAATCCGCGCTGCCGCATCGGCTATGTTTGCCGCCCGGCAACGCTGTTTGAGGACTTCTTCCGGTTTCCCCGGTGACGGATTAGACTGGCCTGCCCCGCCGCCGGGCTGATGGGAGGAAGGATGAACGTCGCACGGCCGATTTCGCGAGCTGGCCCGCCCCGGGCCGAAGCGGACGTGGCGCGCCTGTTCGCGCTGCTCGAATCCGGGCTCAACCTGCTCGAACAGGGCATGACCATCTTCGGCCGCGACCTGCGCCTCATCCACGCCAACCGCCGCTTTCCGCAGCTCTACGACCTGCCCGACCGCTTCCTCGCGCCCGGCACCACCTTTGAGGAGATCAACCGCTTCCTCGCCGAGAAGGGCGATTTCGGCCCCGGCGACCCGGAGGAGCTGGTGCGCGAGCGCGTCGAGCGGGCGCTCGCCTTCGAGGACCACTACATGGAGCGCACCCGGCCGAACGGGCGGGTAATCGCGGTCGAGGGCCATCCGCTAGGCGACAGCGGCTGGGTCGCCGTCTATACCGACATCACCTCGCAGAAGCGCCACGAGGCGCTGTTGCGCGAGCGCGCCGACCAGCTCTCCTCCAGCCTGCTGCGGCGGTCGGAGGAACTGGCCGCCGCCAACCGCGAACTGGCCGCCGCCAACCGGGCGCTGGAGGAGATCAAGCGCCAGCTCACCGAGTCGGAGGCGCGCATGCGCACCATCACCCGCTCGGTCCCTGCCCACATCGCCTATGTCGATCGCGACCGCGTCTACCGCTTCACCAACGACCGCTTCGCCGACATTTTCGGCCAGGATTCAAGCGACATCGTCGGCCGCAGGGTCGACGAGCTGTTCGGCGCCGAAGTGATGGACGCGCTGCTGCCGGCCGTCGCCGAGGGGCTCGACGGCGCCGCCAACTCGGTCGAATACGCCACCACCGGCGGCGACGGCCAGGTGCGCCACGTGCGCACCTCGCTGGTGCCGGACGCCACCGCCGGCGGCGAGGTGGCCGGCCTCTACGTGCTGTCGCTCGACATCTCCGAACAGAAGCGGGCGATGGACATGCTGATCAGCTCCAAGCGACTGCAGGCGGCCACCCAGCTCACCAGCGGCGTCGTCCACGACTTCTCCAACATCCTCACCATCATCCAGGGCAATCTCAACCGGCTGGCCGACGACGGCCTGTCGGCCAAGGAGCGCGACCGCATCATCCAGGTCACGCGCCGCGCCGCCGAGCGCGGCGGGCGCGTCACCGACCAGCTCGTCTCGTTCTCGCGCAACGAGGAGCTCACCCCGGCGCCGTGCAACGTCAACCGCGTCGCCGCCGACCTGGTGCGATTGTTCTCGGCCTCGCTCGACCCGGCGATCGCCATCGCGGTCGACGAGGGCGAGCCGCTCGGCGCCTATGTCGACGAACGCGCTTTCCAGGACGCGCTGCTCAACCTGCTGCTCAACGCCCGCGACGCCGTCGGCCATGCCGGCTCCATCCGCGTCGGCATCGCCCGCCAGCTCCATGACGGCGCCGAGCGCGTCGCCGTCTCGGTGCGCGACGACGGCTGCGGCTTCGCCGACGGCACGATCGAGGTGGCCTGTCGTGCCTTCTTCTCCACCAAGCAGGGCGGCCACGGCCGCGGCCTCGGCCTGTCGATGGTGCGCCGCTTCGTGCGCCGCTCGGGCGGCGACCTGCGCATCGAGAGCGAGCCGAACCACGGCGCGCTGGTCACCATGCTGCTGCCGCCCGCCGCCCTGGAGGAGCCGGTGGCCGAGGCCGCGGGCGAAAGCGCGGCCGCAGGCTTCGGCGGCCTCGCCCTGGTGATCGACGACGAGCCGGAAATCCGCGGCCTGGTGCGCCAGTACCTGCTGGCGCAGGGGGCCAAGGTCATCGAGGCGGTGTCGCCGGAGGAGGCGCTGGAACTGGTCGCCCAGATTCCGCTGGTCTCGCTGGTGGTGAGCGACATCGCCATGACCGGCAGCCAGACCGGCCTCGACATGGCCCGCCAGATGCGGCGCTCGCGGCCCGACCTGCCGATCCTGCTGATCAGCGGCCTGTCGACCAGCCATCCCGCCCTGGCCGAGGGCAGGGCCGAGTTCGCGCTGCTCAGGAAGCCGTTCGGCGCGGCCGCCTTCAGCGCGGCGCTGGCGGCACTGCTGGCTGGCGACGCACCGCGCCAGGGGGCGCCGACCAGTTGACGGCGACCACCCAGCGCATAGCCATCGTCGAGGACGATCGCGACGTCGCCGAGATCCTGGCGACGGTGTTGGCCACCAGCGGCTACGATGTCGAAACCTTCTTCACCGGCGAATCCTTCCTGCGCTCGCTGCCGCACCGCCAGCCGGACCTGTGCCTGATCGACCTCAGCCTGCCGGACCGCGACGGCCTCGGCATCGTCGCCGAGCTGCGCGCCCACAAGCGCATCGCCGCCATCATCGTCTCGGGACGCCACGAACTGGGCGACAAGCTGGTCGGGCTGGAGCTCGGCGCCGACGACTATATCGTCAAGCCATTCGAGGAGAAGGAGATCGTCGCCCGCGTGCGCTCGGTGCTGCGGCGGATGAGCGCGGCCGACAGCGCCGGCAAGAGCGAGGTCGCCCATTTCTCCGGCTGGACCGCCGATTTCCGCCGTTTCGAGCTGATCGGCCCCGACAAGCGGGCCGTGGCGCTGTCGGGCGGCGAGGCGAGCGTGCTGCGCGTGCTGCTGGAATCGGCGAACCGGCTGCTGACGCGCGGCGAACTGATGGACCGGCTCGGCCTTTCGGCCGACCACACCTTCGACCGCTCGATCGACGTGCGCATCTCGCGCCTGCGCGGCAAGCTGGAGGAGGACCCGCGCAATCCCCGGTTCATCAAGACCGTCTACGGCGCCGGCTACATCATGGTCGGCCAGGTGCGCTGGAACTGAGCCGGCCGCTAGTGCGACGCACAATTGCTGCAACAATTCGATACAATCGCGACATAGTCGCGAAATTTTCCTCGCCTAGTTCGTTCGGCTAGTTGAACGCGGGGCGCAACTGTCCTTGACTGGCGCTTGTCGCAGGCCTGCGGCAGCGTTGGCACCGCAGGCGGCACGGTCCGGAATGGAGGGTCCGGACGATGGTCGCACGGCGGTTGGCGGGAGCGCCTCGCGCGGCCGAATTCGCGCCCGGCCCCGGCGCCAGCGCCGCGGGAGCCGAGTGCCCGGGAGGAGTGCATGCCGGTTTCTCCGGACCAGGAACCCGCGACCTTTCCGCAATATCTGCTGGCGAATGCGCGGCGCTTTGGCGCGCGCCCGGCGATGCGCCACAAGGACTACGGCATCCGGCAGTCCTGGACCTGGGCCGAGATGCGCGACGAAATCCGCCGCTTCTCGCTTGGCCTCGCCGAACTCGGCCTCAAGCCCGGCGACAAGGTGGCGATCGCCGGCGCCAACCGGCCGCGCCTCTACTGGGCGTTCTGCGCCGTCCAGGCGCTCGGCGCCATCCCGGTGCCGGTCTATTCGGACTCGGTGGCCGAGGAGATGGCCTATGTCATCAGCCATGCCGAGGCGCGCTACGCCATCGTCCAGGACCAGGAGCAGGTCGACAAGCTGCTGTCGGTCGGCGACGGGCTGTCGATCGAGAAGATCGTCTATGACGAGGAGCGCGGGCTTGCCGGCTACGACCCCGCCAACCTGCACGCCATCGACGACGTGATGGCCTTGGGCGAGGCGCGCCTCCAGCGCGAGGGCGAGGCGCCCTGGCTCGAAACGGTCGCCGGCGCGCGCGGCAGCGATCTGGCGGTGATGCTCTATACGTCGGGGACGACGGGCAAGCCCAAGGGCGTCATGCTGTCCTTCGACAATCTGGTGGTGGCGGCGAAGAGCGGCATCGCCTTCGACCGTCTGAGCGAGCACGAGGTGGTCATCGCCTATCTGCCGCTCGCCTGGGTCGGCGACCACGTCTTCTCCTATGCCCAGAGCTATGTCGCCGGCTTCTGCGTGTGCTGCCCGGAGAGCGCCGAGACCGTCGACGTCGACCGCCGCGAGATCGCGCCGACCTATTTCTTCGCGCCGCCGCGCGTCTTCGAGAACCTGCTTACCGCCATCATGGTGCGCATGGAGGATGCCGGGCGGGTGAAGAAGGCGATGTTCGACCATTTCATCGCCCATGGCCGCCGCGTCGGCGAGCGCATCCTCGACGGCAGGCCGGTGTCGCTCGTCGACCGCCTGCGCTACTGGCTCGGCGACATCTGCGTCTACGGACCGCTCAAGAACCGCATGGGCTTCACGCGGATGCGGGTCGGCTACACCGCCGGCGAGGCGATCGGGCCGGAAATCTTCCGCTTCTACCGCTCGCTCGGGCTGAACCTGAAGCAGCTCTACGGCCAGACCGAAGCCTCCGTCTACATCACCGCCCAGCCCGACGGCGAGATCCGCGCCGACACGGTCGGCCGGCCCTCACCGGGCGTCGAGATCAGGATCGCCGACAGTGGCGAGGTGCTCTACCGCTCGCCCGGCGTCTTCGTCGGCTACTACAAGAACGAGGAGGCCACGCAGGCGACCAAGTCGGCCGACGGCTGGGTCCATACCGGCGACGCCGGCTTCTTCGACGCGGAGGGGCATCTGAAGATCATCGACCGGGCCAATGATGTCGGCCGCCTCAAGGACGGCAGCCTGTTCGCGCCGAAATACATCGAGAACAAGCTGAAATTCTATCCCAACATCAAGGAGGTGGTCGCCTTCGGCGACGGCCGCGACTTCGTCGCCGTATTCCTCAACATCGACCTGACCTCGGTCGGCAGCTGGGCCGAGCGCAACAATGTCGCCTATGGCAGCTACCAGGAGCTGGCCGCTCATCCGCGCGTCTACGAGATGATGCAGCGCCATGTCGAGGAGGTGAACCGCGATCTCGCCGGCGAGGACGTGATGGCCGGATCGCAGATCAGGCGCTTCCTCGTCCTGCACAAGGAGCTAGACGCCGACGACGGCGAACTGACGCGCACCCAGAAGGTGCGCCGCTCGTTCATCGCCGAGCGCTACGCACCGCTGATCGAGGCGCTCTATGACGGCTCGAAGTCGAAATATGTCGAGACCGAGGTCGTCTTCGAGGACGGCCGCAAGGGCAAGATCAGCGCGACGGTGGAAATCCGCGACGTGCCGGTGTTCGCCCCGGCCGCGCGGATGAAGGAGGCGGCTGAGTAATGAACGTGCACGCCGCCCGCCAGGGCGTATTCGGCGCCGCGCGCAGCGAGGACGGCATCGCCAGGGGCGAGCCGCTGCTGGTGGTCGACAACATCTCGCTGGCGTTCGGCGGCGTGAAGGCGATCACCGACGTCTCCTTCGACATCGTCAAGGGCGAGATCCGCGCCATCATCGGCCCCAACGGCGCCGGCAAGACGTCGATGCTCAACGTCATCAACGGCTTCTATCATCCCCAGCAGGGCACGATCACCTTCCGCGGCCGCTCGCGCCGGCGCATGCAGCCGCACGAGGCGGCCATGCAGGGCATCGCCCGCACCTTCCAGAACATCGCCCTGTTCAAGGGCATGACGACGCTCGACAACATCATGACCGGCCGCATCACGCTGATGAAGCGCAACATGCTGTGGCAGGCGCTGTGGCACGGCCCGGCCGAGGCCGAGGAGATCGCCCACCGCGAGGCGGTCGAGCGGATCATCGACTTTCTCGAGATCGAGCACATCCGCAAGGTGCCGGTCGGGCGCCTGCCCTATGGCCTGCAGAAGCGGGTCGAGCTCGGCCGGGCGCTGGCCGCCGAGCCGGCGCTGCTGCTGCTCGACGAGCCGATGGCCGGCATGAATCTGGAGGAGAAGGAGGACATGAGCCGCTTCATCCTCGACGTCAACCGCGACTACGGCACCACCATCGCGCTGATCGAGCACGACATGGGCGTGGTCATGGACCTGTCGGACCGCGTCGTCGTGCTCGACTACGGGCGCAAGATCGGCGACGGCACGCCCGACGAGGTGCGCAACAACCAAGCCGTCATCGACGCCTATCTGGGCGTCGCCCATGACTGAAGCGAAGGAGCCAAGCCGATGACCGTCAACCTCGCCGTCGCACCGCTGATCGCGCTGATCGCCGGCATCATCATCCTGATCGCGCCGCGCTTCCTCAATTATGTCGTGGCCATCTACCTCATCATCGTCGGCATCATCGGCCTGTTTCCGGGCCTGCTGCCCTGACCGCCGCCCAGGGGGAGCCAAGTGAGCGTCGCGCTGCTGAACCTGATCGAGACCACCCTGAACGGGCTGATGGCCGGCGTCATGTATTCGCTGGTGGCGCTCGGCTTCGTGCTGATCTTCAAGGCTTCCGGCATCTTCAACTTCGCGCAGGGCGTGCTGGCGCTGTTTGCCGCGCTGACCCTGGTCGCGTTCCAGACCGGGCAGGTGCCGTTCGCCCATCTGGTCAACGCCATCTTCGGCACCGAGCTGCACAAATGGGGGCCGGGCCTGCCGACCTTCCTCGCCATTCTCCTGACCATGCTGGTGATGGTGGCGCTCGCCTTCCTGATCGAGCGCCTCGTGCTGAAGCACCTGATCAACCAGGAGCCGATCATCCTGTTCATGGCCACCATCGGCCTCGCCTATTTCCTGGAAGGCTTCGGCGACCTGATGTGGGGCTCCGACGTCAAGGCGCTCGACGTCGGACTGCCGTCTGGCGGCTCGTTCTGGTGGGAGGATGTCACGCGCGAATGGGCGGCCGAAGGCAGCGGCTACTACGGCATGTATGTCGACCTGCTGGACGTGAGCGCGGCGATCGTCGCCGTCGCGCTCGTCGTCGTGCTCAGCCTGTTCTCGCAGTATACGGCCACCGGCCGGGCGCTGCGCGCCGTCGCCGACGACCACCAGGCGGCGCTGTCGGTCGGCATCTCGCTCAGGACCATCTGGGTGATCGTCTGGTCGATCGCCGGCTTCGTCGCGCTGGTCGCCGGCATCATGTGGGGGGCCAAGTCGGGCGTCCAGTTCTCGCTGTCGCTGATCGCGCTGAAGGCGCTGCCGGTGCTGATCCTCGGCGGCTTCACCTCGATTCCCGGCGCCATCGTCGGCGGCCTGATCATCGGCGTCGGCGAGAAGCTGGCGGAGGCCTATTTCGGACCGATGGTCGGCGGCGCCATCGAAAACTGGTTCGCCTACATGCTGGCGCTGGCCTTTCTGCTGTTCCGGCCGCAGGGCCTGTTCGGCGAGCGCATCATCGAGCGGATATGAGAGGGGCCTGAGCCATGCTGTATCGCGAGGCCGGCGACTTCAAGACCACCTACCGGGCCGACCAGCAGACCTTTCCGATCCGCTCGGAGCGCTACCTGTTCTGGGCGGCGATGGCGGTCGCCTTCCTGGTCGTGCCGTTCTTCATCAATTCCTACTGGGAAAAGTCGGTGCTGGTGCCGCTGCTGATCTGGTCGCTGGTGGCGCTCGGCCTCAACATACTGACCGGCTATTGCGGCCAGGTCTCGCTCGGCACCGGCGGCTTCATGGCGGTCGGCGCCTTCGCCTGCTACAAGCTGATGACCAGCTTTCCCGACATGCCGATCATCTTCGTCGTGCTGGCCTCGGGCGGCGTGACCGCGCTGGTCGGCACCATGTTCGGCCTGCCGTCGCTCAGGATCAAGGGCTTCTACCTGGCGGTCGCGACGCTCGCCGCCCAGTTCTTCCTGGTCTGGATCTTCAACAAATTCCCCTGGTTCTACAACTATTCGGCCTCGGGCCAGATCACCGCGCCCGAACGCACCATTCTCGGCGTCGCGGTGACCGGTCCCAACGCGCCGTCCTGGGCGACCTATCTGCTGTGCCTGAGCTTCGTATTCGTGCTCGCCTGGGTGGCCCGCAACCTGACGCGCGGGCGCATCGGCCGGGCCTGGATGGCAATCCGCGACATGGACATCGCCGCCGAGATCATCGGGGTGGAGCCGCTCAGGACCAAGCTGTCGGCCTTCGCGGTATCGTCATTCTATATCGGCACCGCCGGCGCCCTGTTCTTCTCCGTCTATCTCGGCGCCGCCGAAGTGACGGAGGCCTTCGGCATCGAGAAGTCGTTCCTCGCCCTGTTCATGGTCATCATCGGCGGGCTCGGCTCGATCCTCGGCTCGTTTCTCGGGGCCGCCTTCCTGGTGCTGATGCCGGTGGCGCTCAAGAACCTGTTCGTCGGCACGCTCGGCTGGCCGACCGACGTGGCCACCCACATCCAGATCATGCTGATCGGTGGCCTGATCGTCTTCTTCCTGATCGTCGAGCCGCACGGGCTGGCCCAGCTCTGGCGGCTGACCAAGGAGAAACTGCGCCTGTGGCCCTTCCCCTATTAGGACCGCCGGCGCCCATGCCTCTCGCAGGCGAATGTCGCAAACCTGGAGGAGTAACGACATGAAGTTGAAAACACTGGCTCTAGCCGCGGTCCTGGCGGTCGGCTCCGGCCCCGCCCTTGCCGACCTGCTGTTCCCGTCGTTCAGCTACCGGACCGGCCCCTACGCGCCGAACGGCATTCCCTTCGCCGACGGCTATGCCGACTATTTCACCCTGCTCAACGAGCGCGACGGCGGCATCAACGGGGTCAGGGCCAAGGTCGTCGAATGCGAGACCGCCTACAACACGGAAAAGGGCGTCGAGTGCTACGAATCGCTCAAGGGCGACAACCCGCTCGTCATCCAGCCGCTGTCGACCGGCATCACCTACCAGCTCATCCCCAAGGCGACCGCCGACGGCATTCCGGTCCATTCGATGGGCTACGGCCGGACCTCGTCGGCCAACGGCAAGGTGTTCGAGTGGGTGTTCAACTACCCGGCCACCTACTGGGACGGTGCCTCGATCGCCATCAACCACATCATGGAGCTTGAGGGCGGCAATCTCTCCGGCAAGTCGATCGCGCTGATCTACCACAACTCGGCCTACGGCAAGGAGCCGATCCGCACGCTGGAGGAACTCGGCAAGAAGCACGGCTACAAGTTCACCGCCATTCCGGTCGACCACCCCGGCCAGGAGCAGAAGTCGCAATGGCTGCAGATCCGCCGCGACCGGCCGGACTACGTGCTGATGTGGGGCTGGGGCGTGATGAATTCGGTCGCCGTGCAGGAGGCGGCCAACATCCGCTTCCCGATGGACCACTTCATCGGCATCTGGTGGTCGGGCTCCGAGAACGACGTGCTGCCGGCGGCAACCGGCGCCAACGGCTACAAGGCGCTGGCGCTCGCCAATCCCGGCAAGGAGTATCCGATCTATGCCGACCTCAAGAAGTATGTCTATGACGCGGGCAAGGCGGCCGGCGACGGCACCCATGCCGGCGAGGTCCTCTACAACCGCGGCATGTACGCCGCGCTGCTGGCGGCCGAGGCGGCCAAGAAGGCGATGGAAATCCACAACACCAAGGACCTGACGCCGGCGATGATGCGCGACGGCATGGAGGCGCTGCAGATCACCAGCGCGCTGATGACCGAACTCGGCCTGCCCGACTTCGGGCCGGAGTTCACCGTGACCTGCGCCAATCATGGCGGCTCGGGTCTCGGCAAGGTCCAGCAGTGGGACGCCGAGGCCAAGACCTGGAAGGTGATCACCGACTGGATCGCCGCCGACCGCGAGGTCGTCGATCCGCTGATCGCCGAGGACGCCGACGCCTACGCCAAGGAGGCCGGCATCACGCCACGCGACTGCAACTAGCAGGCGACAGCGGCCGGCGGCTCGCGCCGCCGGCCGTTTCCGCCGGCAATGCCAATCACGGGCGGGCACGGGACCATGCTGCAGAGAATCGACGAAACGGCGCCGCTGCTCTCAGTCAACAACATCGAGGTGATCTACAACCACGTCATCCTCGTGCTGAAGGGCGTTTCGCTGAGCGTGCCGAGGGGCGGCATCGTCGCCATCCTCGGCGCCAACGGCGCCGGCAAGACGACGACGCTCAAGGCGGTGTCCAACCTGCTGCGCGCCGAGCGCGGCGAGGTGACCAAGGGCAACATCGTCTTCGACGGCGCCGAAGTGCAGTCGCTGTCGGCGAGCGAACTGGTCCGCCGCGGCTGCATCCAGGTGATGGAGGGCCGCCACTGCTTCGGCCACCTGACGGTGGAGGAGAACCTGCTGACCGGCGCCTACACCCGCCGCGACGGCCGCACCGCGGTCGCCGCCGATCTCGACAAGGTCTATGCCTATTTCCCGCGGCTCAAGGAGCGCCGCCGCAGCCTGGCCGGCTACACCTCCGGCGGCGAGCAGCAGATGTGCGCGATCGGCCGCGCGCTGATGAGCCGGCCGAAGATGATCCTGCTCGACGAGCCGTCGATGGGGCTCGCCCCGCAGCTGGTGGAGGAGATCTTCCAGATCGTTGCCGACCTCAACGCCAAGGAGGGGGTCTCCTTCCTGCTGGCCGAACAGAACACCAACATAGCGCTGAAATACGCCACCTACGGCTACATTCTGGAATCGGGCCGCGTCGTCATGGACGGGGCCGCCGCCGATCTGCGCGAGAACGAGGATGTCAAGGAATTCTATCTGGGCGTCGGCGGCGAGGGCCGCCGCTCGTTCCGTAACGTCAAGCACTACAAGCGCCGCAAGCGCTGGCTGGCGTGAGCGCCGGCCGCATGCCAGGACGCCGCGATGACCCGGTTCCGCTATTCGAGGCCGAAATTCCGCGTGGCGCTCGCCGTAGGCGCGGCGCTGACGGCGACGGTGTGCGCCGTCGCCTGGATGGTTCTGTCGGCGCTCGGCGTCGGCGATGCCTGGCTGTATGCCGGGCTGGCGACGGCGATCTTCTTCGTCTTCGTCTCGGCGACCATGCTGTGGCGCTACCTGCGCGGCTCGGTGGTGCTGGCCGTGCATCCGACCGGGCTCTACGACAGCCGCTGGCGGCGCGAGCCGGTTCCCTGGGAGGCGATCCGCGAGGTGGTGGTGCGCCGCCGCGAGGATGAGGTCGAACTCGATGTCTATCTGTGGCAGCCGCGGGCGATGCCGGGCGCCTGGCGCGACCTGCGCCCCAACCACACCATCGAGCTGGCGCCGCTCGACGGCAGCGCCGCCGCCGTCATCGCCGCAATCGCCCGCCACGTCACCGTGCGCAGCGACACCGGCGCCGGCGAGGCCGCCATCATCCCGTTGTTGAGGGCAAGAGGATGAGTGACTTCTTCGACGCAGCCGAGACGCAGGCGCCCGCCGGGCGCGAGGCGACGCTGTTTGCCCGCCTGCCGGGCTTCCTGGCCGCGATCCGCGACGCCGTGCCGGGCTGGACGGCGCGCCTGGCCGCCGTCGACGTGGCGGCGGTCACCTCGCGCGCCGCGCTCGCCGCCATCCCCGTGCTGCGCAAGCCCGAACTGATGGCCGCCCAGGCGGCCGAGCCGCCGTTCGGCGGGTTCGTCGACGCCGGCCGCCTCGACGGCGCGCGCTATTTCATGTCGCCCGGCCCGGTATGGGAGCCGCAGGGGCCCGGCGCCGACCCGTGGGGCGCGGCGCGTGCCTTCTTCGCCGCCGGCATCCGCCGGGGCGACCTCGTCCACAACGCGCTCGCCTATCACATGACGCCCGGCGGCTTCATCCTCGATGAGGGCGCGCGCGCTCTCGGCGCCCGCGTGTTCCCGGCCGGCGTCGGCAACACCGAGCAGCAGGTCGAGGCGGCCGCCATCCTCAGGCCCGATGCCTATGCCGGCACGCCGGACTTCCTGAAGGTGCTGCTCGACCGGGCGGCCGAGATGGGCCGCGACCTGTCGTCGATCAGGAAGGCGATCGTCTCCGGCGGCGCGCTGTTCCCATTGCTGCGCGGCGAGTACCGCCGGCGCGGCGTCACCGTCATGCAGGCCTATGCCACCGCCGATCTCGGCGTGATCGCCTATGAGACGGCGGCGGGCGGCGAGCCGCTGCCCGGCATGGTGGTCAACGAGGACCTGATCGTCGAGATCGTCCGCCCCGGCACGGACGATCCGGTGGCGCCGGGCGAGGTCGGCGAACTGGTCGTCACCAACTTCAACCCGGCCTATCCGCTGGTGCGCTTCGGCACCGGCGACCTCTCCGCCGTGCTCGACGGGCCGAGCCCGTGCGGGCGCACCAACCTGCGCATCCGCGGCTGGATGGGCCGGGCCGACCAGCGCACCAAGATCAAGGGCATGTTCGTCGACCCCAAGCAGATCGATTCGGTGGTCAAATCGGTGCCGGGCATCGCGCGCGCCCGCCTCGTCGTCAGCCGCGACGGCGACCGCGACGCCATGCTGCTCAAGGTCGAGCCGGCCAATGGCGGCGCCGTCGACCTGGCCGCCATCGCCGCCGCGCTCACCGCCGAGACCAAGTTGAAGGGCGAGGTCGAGGTCGCGATGAGCCTGCCCAATGACGGCAAGGTGATCGAGGATACGCGCGACTATTCCAAGTAGCTCAGATCAGCAGCGGGTTGACGCCCTTGTTCTCGATCACCGTCTCCATGACGGCGAAGGTGTGGGTCTGGCTGACGCCCGGCAGGGCGCCGATACGGTCGCCCAGCACCTTGCGGTAGTGCGCCATGTCGCGGGCCCGCACCTTGAGCAAATAGTCGAAGCCGCCGGCGATCATGTGCGCCGCCTCGATCTCTGCGATGCGCCCGACGGCCGCGTTGAAGCGGTCGAGCACGTCGGTCGTCGTGCGCTCCAGCACGACCTGGACGAAGACGAGCATCGTCAGGTCGAGCATGGTTGGGTCGAGCCGCGCCGTGTAGCCGGTGATGTAGCCGGCCTTCTCCAGCCGCCGCATGCGCTCGGTGCACGGCGTCTTCGACAGGTTGACCGTCTCGGCAAGTTCGGTGACGGTGATGCGGCCATTGGCCTGCAGGACTTGCAGAATGCGGCGATCGATGGCGTCGAGCCGTTCGGCAGAATTCATGGCAACGGCATCCATGATGGTGAAATTCACCACAAATCTACCTTGTTTTGGCCAAAAGGTAAATGGAATATGCGCTATTCCAGCCATGACGACAGGCAAGGATGAGGAGTGCGCAGATGACCGATGACCTCCGCCGGGTCATCCGCGAGCTGACGCTCAAGCCGGAATCCCAATGCATACCCGCGCTCGTCGCCGGCCTCGCGCTCGACGAGGCCGAGCGCGGCGCGATCGCCGCCGACGCCGCCGGTCTGGTCGGGCGCATCCGCACCGAGGCGGGCGCCGGCCTGATGGAGCGGTTCCTCGCCGAATACGGCCTCAACACCGACGAGGGCGTGGCACTGATGTGCCTGGCCGAGGCCTATCTGAGGACGCCGGACGCCGAAACGCTCGACGCGCTCATCTCCGACAAGATCGGCGCGCGCGATTGGGCGCGCCATCTCGGCCGCGCCGAATCGGCGCTGGTCAACGCCTCGACCTGGGCGCTGATGCTGACCGGCAAGGTGTTCCGCTCCATTCCGGCGCAGGCCGACGACCTCGCCGGCATCATGCGCGGCGTCGTGCGCCGGCTGGGCGAGCCGGTGGCGCGCAGCGCGGTCACCGAGGCGATGAAGCTGCTCGGCCGCCAGTTCGTGCTCGGCCGCACCATAAGCGAGGCGCTCGCCAATGCCGGCCCCGAAATGGCCGACGGCTATCTCCATTCCTTCGACATGCTGGGCGAGGCGGCGCGCACGGCGCGCGACGCGGCGCGCTATTTCGCCGCCTATGCCGACGCCATCGCCGCCATCGGCGCCCTGGCTGGCGCCGGCGATCCGCACGACAACCCCGGCATCTCGGTCAAGCTGTCGGCGCTCCACCCGCGCTACGAGACGGTCAATGGCGCGCGCGTGATGGCCGAACTGGTGCCGCGCGTCACCGAACTCGCCCGGCTCGCCCGCGACGTCAACATCCCGCTCGCCATCGACGCGGAGGAAGCCGACCGGCTCGACCTGTCGCTCGATGTCATCGCCGCCGTGCTGGCCGACCGGCGCCTGGCCGGCTGGGACGGCTTCGGCGTCGTCGTCCAGGCCTATCAGCGCCGCGCTCCGGCCGTGCTCGACTGGCTGCACGACCTGGCGGGCCGGCTCGATCGGCGCATCTCGGTGCGCCTCGTCAAGGGCGCCTACTGGGACAGCGAGATCAAGCACGCGCAAACGCTCGGGCTGGCCGGCTATCCGGTCTTCACCCGCAAGGAATCGACCGACGTCTCCTACCTCGCCTGCGCGGCGAAGCTCCTCGCCATGTCGGAGCGCATCTATCCGCAGTTCGCCACCCACAACGCCCATACCGTCGTCGCCGTCGACCGAATGGCCGGCAGCAGCGCGCGCTTCGAGTTCCAGCGCCTGCACGGCATGGG